>JBBTWF010000015.1:0-3516 GCA_038062875.1 Patescibacteria group bacterium | reverse complement strand
TGAGGGCAGAACACCAAAGAAAAATGTCCTTTCCTTTTTCAAGAAAAATTTCACCCCCGCCAAATCAACAAAGCAAGGGACATTTTTCTTTGGTGTTGCCGAGTGAAGCGAGGCAGTGGCGGAACGACTCATTCCACATCGGGATTTTGTTAGAAAAAAGTTCGGATTTCGTTCAGCGTTCGGAGCCAAATTGTATGTTGCCAGTTTATTGCCTCGGCGCTTCTTATAAGAAGCGATTTTTGTTATTATTGATAATGCTATATGGACATTATTTCTCACGGATTATGGGGCGGTGTTGCTTTTGGCCGTAAACGCAAAAGTTTATATTGGTGGGCGTTTGGTTTAGGCGTTATGCCGGACTTGTTATCTTTCGGTATTTATACGATAGCCGATGTGTTGGGATTGGTTTCCGGACCTGATTGGGGGCAAAAATTACCCAATCCGACCGCGTTCCCTCAATTCGTCCATACGCTTTACCATCTTACTCACAGTTTTATAATTTTTATATTTGTATTTAGTTTATTATGGTTTTTACGCAGAAAATTATTTCTTCCGCTGCTGGCCTGGGGTTTGCATATTTTAATTGATATTCCAACTCACTCTGCCGCTTTTTTCCCCGACTCCTTTCTTGTGGCCAGTATCAAATTTTACAATTAACGGCATTAACTGGGGCCAACCTATTATTTTTTATCCTGATGTAATTCTTTTGATAATTTGCTATTTAATTTGGCTGATAAATAGAAGGAAAATAACTCAATTGCCGTAAATTGCTATTTAATTATAACAATGATATAATATAGGAGATGAAAATGACGAAAAAAGCAAAAAGTGATTTAAATAAAAAATTCCAAAAAGTAATAAAAACGCCCGCTGGCTTTGATTTTTTTGTGACAATTCATGATTTCATTAAATATATCGAATCGAATTCGTCTCTTTCCGACATTCTTTCACGCCGCATAAAATCAAACCGAGACCTGAATATACCCAATAAATACGAATATTTAAAACAAATTTATCAAGGCATAGAAGACGCTAATACTAAATCAGACATTGATTTAGGGCATCAAAGATATATAGCGCTTCGGGACTTAAATTTAATTAGAAATAAAAATTTTTCAGAAGGCAATCCTTTCTGGAAAAAACGAGAATTATCCAGAAAATTAATAGGAGAGATTTATGAAAGATTGAGCCCAAATTCAGCATAAATAAAGATGGTATTGACAAAATTTTATTTCTTTGATACAATTGGAACGTAAGCTTAAAACAACAAAGAGACATAGTCGAGTTTCTAGGAAAAAAATAAACATAAAAATAAACAAATGAACGGAACTATCAAAACGCTCACGGACAGAGGATTTGGATTCATCTCCCGTGAAGGCGAAGATAAAGATCTTTTCTTTCACTCTAAAGAATTAAATGGAGTGACATTTGACGAACTTAAGGTCGGCGACGCCGTTACCTTCGAAGTCGTTCAAAGCGATAAAGGTCCGGCTGCCACAAACGTATCACGCGCTTAAGCAGCTAACAAAAAAATCGCTCCATATTGGAGCGGTTTTTTTGTGTTGTAATTACTTATTTTTATAATTCTTTTTCTATGTCCTCCAAAATCTTTTTTGCTTTATCGTTGAGTTTTTTCGGGGTCTTAATTTTGAATTCCACTATTAAATTGCCTCTGCCAAAACTACCTAAATGAGGCATTCCCTCGCCGGGTATTATTAAATCCTGCTTCAAATCAAACCCAGTCGGAATCTCCACTCCAACCTTATGCCCAGAAATTGTCGGTATTTCTATTTTCTTTCCCAATAAAATATCTATAATGTTTATTTCTTTTTTGATTCGTAAATCGTTGCCATGTCGTTCAAAAACCGAATGCGGTTTAATTTTAATCCTTACGTATAAATCGCCTTCTCCGGCTCCCCTTTCGCCGACTTCGCCGGCTCCTTTGATTTTAATAATCTGATTGTCTCCGATGCCCTGATGGATTTCCAATTTTACCTGTTTTTCTCCGTGAATTTTTCCAATACCGCGACAAGCGTCGCAAATTTTATCCGGAACTTGGCCGCTGCCGAAACATTTAGCGCATTTTTTAACCTGAACAAAACTTCCAAAAAAAGTATTGCGTGTTTCTTTTATTTCTCCCTGGCCCGCGCAAGCGGAACATTGATTGAGTTTTGATTTTTCGTCATAGCCCAAACCGCGGCATTTTAAACACCGAACCGCGATTTTGTATCCAATGTTTTTTTCAACGCCTTTAAACGCCTCTTCTAAAGTAATTTCTTGGATTATTTCAACATCAGAACCGCGATGATATGTTTTACGCTTTTGCTTGAAACCGATTCCTTCAAAAAAAATATCGAAAATATCGCCCATATCAGAGCCGTCAAACATTCTTGGGTCAAAATCAAAACCTTGTCCGCCACTGCTGGAAAATCCGCTGAAGTCGAAACCGCCAAAAGGCCCGCCCTGAGCAGAGCCGTGAGCAGAACCAGAAGCGCCATCGAACACTCTACCAAACCGGTCAAATTGCGCGCGTTTTTCTTTGTTGGATAAAACCTGATACGCTTCGTTAATCTCCTTAAACTTCTTGTCATCTCCTCCGCTCTTGTCCGGATGATATTTATGCGCCAATTGTCTGTAAGCTTTTTTAATTTCGCCTTCGGAAGCGCTTTTATTAACGCCGAGAGTTTTGTAATAATCCATATAAAATTTATTTTATTCTTTTTTTCAAAAAAAACAAGACCTTGAATTTAAAAATCCAAGGTCTTTTAATTAGAATCCGTTAATCCGTTAAAGAGCGCCCGAAAGAGCTAAGAGCACATAAAAACATTTTTCGCAATCGACATTAAAAACTTCGCAATACTTTCTGCGCTCGTCTGAATCTTCTGGAAATTTACATATTATTACTTCCGCTTCCGCTATCGGCATAGTTACCTCCTTTTTTCTTTGTTTTAAATTATTAAATTGCTGTTTAAATTTTCAAGAATATAAAAAATCCCTTGAAAATGGACTATATTATGATAACGATACAGTTAATAAATAGTTACTTAATTTATTTAAGTATCACTATCTCCCGACTTTTCTTTTCTAAAACAATTGTGGCGAATCCGGCCGCCAGCAAAATTTCATAAACCAGCCAAGCCAAGACGGAAACCAGCCAACGAATCGGCCAAGCGATTCCTTCAATAGTCAAGAAAATCAACGCCGCTATTCCTATTAAAATGATGTTTTTTATATTTTTCGGCATTTTATTAAACTTATCAACCATTGCCTTGTAAAGCATTTCGCTTATTGTTGACTTTGATTCCGTAGGCACTCCGAAAAAATCCGATATTTGCGTCTCAATTTCTTTCGTCGCTTTGACAATCAACTGATTTCTCATCGCCTGCGGAAGTGTTTGAAACTGGGAATTTTCTTCAATTTGTTTTTTAGCCATATCTTTTACCAAGTCCCCGATTGGCAAAGAAAAATCGATTTCCGGGGAAATATTCAATTTATTAACAATGCCGGCTGTTGGCA
>JBBTWF010000014.1:0-3676 GCA_038062875.1 Patescibacteria group bacterium | reverse complement strand
GTGCGAGACATTACCGATTTTGAAAATAGGTTCGAGCTTGGTACAATAAATGCACAAAAATTTATGTTCAAACAAAGACCAACAAAAATAATAAAAAAAAATATTCAAACTGTCCAAATATTTCCAAAAGAAGATGGTGTTAGATTTATTCCGCTCGGCGGTTTTGAGGAAATCGGTCGGAATATGATGGCTTTTGAGTATGGCGACGAGATTATTGTCATTGACGCCGGTCTTCAGTTTCCGGAAGAAGCGACTCCAGGGATTGATTATATAATCCCCAATGTCGCTTATCTTGAAGAAAGGAAGAAAAATATTAAGGCGTTGATTATCACGCATGGCCATTACGACCATATCGGCGCTATTCCTTATATTATGGAAAAGTTGGGCAACCCTACTATTTTCACTACTTCAATCTCCAAAGAAATTATCGTAAGGCGTCAGGAAGATTTTCCCAATACGCCGAAGCTCAATTTTGAACTCATTAAAGCAGGCGACATCCGCCAGCTTTCCAAAAATTTTAAAGCAGAATTTTTCGGGATTACTCACAACATTCCCGAGGGTTTCGGCATAATTTTTGACACGCCAGTCGGTAAAATCGTCCATGGCGGAGAATTTAAATTTGATTATGACATTGACGGCAAGCCACGCGGTTTGGATGTTTGGAAAAAAATAGGCGCTCAAAAAATTCATACTCTTTTTCTTGAATCAACCGGAGCCGAAGAACCGGGTTTTTCCGTTTCCGAAAGAGTGGTTGAGCAGGAATTGGAAAAGCTCTTTAAGAAAGCCGAAGGCCGGATTATTGTCGGGACTTTCGCTTCTCTTCTTGACCGCTTGGCGGAGATTATTAAAATCGCCGAACGGCTCAACAGAAAAATCGCCATCAGCGGAATGTCGATGAAATCCAATATTCAAATAGCCAGAAATCTCGGCTTTATGAAAATCAAGAAAGAAACGATTATTCCTTTGGAAGAAATCAAAAGATATCGCGACGACAAAATTATGATTCTTTGCACTGGCGCGCAAGGAGAGCCAAACGCCAGCTTGATGAGAATCGCCAATGGTGAACATCGTCATATTCAGATTAAAAAAGGGGATACGGTCATTCTTTCTTCTTCAATCGTTCCGGGCAATGAACGTAGCGTCCAGGTGGTTAAGGACGATATCGCCCGCCAAGGCGCCTTGATTTACCATTATAAAATGATGGATATTCATTCCAGCGGTCATGCTCCTCAAGAAGAACTTAAAATAGTGATGAAACTCGTCAACCCAAGATTTTTCATTCCAATGCACGGTTATTATTTTATGCGTTGGAGGAACGCCCAGCATGCCCAAGAGGTTTTAAAACTTAAACCGCAGGAGACGATATTAGTTGATAACGGCCAAGTTATTTTAATAACAAAAGATTCGGTTAAAATAACCGAAGAGACCGTGCCTGCTTTTTACGTGATGGTTGACGGTTTAGGCGTTGGTGATGTCGGAGAAGTAGTTTTAAGGGACCGTCGAGTTTTGGCTGACGAAGGAATGGTGGTAATAATCGCCACTTTAGACCGCAGAACCGGTCGTTTTCTTAAAAATCCGGATATTATATCCCGCGGATTTATCTATCTTAAGGAGAATAAAGATTTAGTTGAAGAGCTTAGGCGGCGCATCAGAGCCATCATCAGTCGGATTCCTCGTCATCAACAACTTGAATCGGATTATGTTAAATCCTTAATGCGAGACCAAATCGGCCAATTTTTGTATAATAAAACAAAGAGAAGACCGATGGTGTTGCCGGTTGTAATTGAAGTGTAAATTTCATAAATTATGCCAAAGCCAGTTTTGATATCCGGTGTCCAGCCGACTGGACAGCTTCATATAGGCAATTATCTGGGAGCTTTGAAAAATTTTGTTGACTTGCAGAATTCCGGCAAATATCAATGTTATTTTTTTATCGCCGACTTGCACGCGCTCACGGAAAATCCGGAAGCGAAAGATTTAAAAGTTAATATTATGAATCTGGCGGCGGATTTTTTGGCAGCCGGACTCAACCCCAAAAAATCAATTATTTTTCAACAGTCGCAGGTGGGATTTACGCAAGAACTAAAATGGATTTTAAGCACTCTTACGCCAGTAAGCGAACTCTTACGAATGACGGCTTTTAAAGAAAAAATTTTACAACCTCTTAAGGCAGGAGAAGCGGAAAAAATAACCAAAGAAAAATTTGACGAAATAGTCGAGAAATCCAATTTTGGCCTTGCGGAATATCCGGTTCTTATGGCCGCTGATATTTTACTTTATAATGCCGAATCGGTTCCCGTGGGAGAAGACCAGCTTCAACATTTGGAATTCGCCAGAACTTTGGCGAGAAAATTCAATCGTAAATTCGGGCAGACATTTATTGAGCCAAAAGCGATTTTAACGGAAGTACCGCGATTAATGAGTTTAGACGATCCGTTCAAAAAAATGTCAAAATCAATGCCGACCGGCTGTTTATTTTTAGACGATTCAGAAAAAATAATCCGTGAAAAAATCAAAAGAGCTGTTACCGATTCCGGGAATGAAATAAAGTATGATATTAAAAATAAGCCGGCTATTTCGAATTTAATAAAAATTTATCAGGCGTTAAGCGGGGAAACGATAAAAAAGATAGAAAATAAGTTTAAAAATAAAGGATACGGAGATTTTAAAAAGGACTTAGCGGAAATTATAATCGACTATATCGTCCCTTTTCAAAAAAGAAAAAAACAATTGAAAACTCAATCGCAGAAAATTAAAAAAATTTTGGAAACCGGCGCCAAAGAAGCCAGAATTGTCGCTCAAGCCACAATGGGAGAAGTTAAAAGGAAAATCGGTTTGATTGATTAAAATATGAACCCATTCGCGATATCTTCCATTCTAATCGTTGTTACCAATGTTTTTTTGGGCGTTTTTGTTCTTTGGAAAAAAGGAGACGATAAATTAAATAAATTAAGGGTTATCTGGTTTCTTGTTTGTCTTTTTATTGTTTTTTGGGGAACATTAGGGTATAAAATTTCCACCGCGAATTCCGAAGCAGAGGCCTTTTCCTGGTGGCACTGGTTTTACATCGGTCCGATTTTTATTCCGGTGTTTTTTTACCATTTCGTATATCATTTCCTTCAGTTAAAATCCAAAGAAAAGCGTTATAAATACATTCTTTTTTCCGTCTACGCGCTCGCTTTGTTTTTTTGGCAGTTTAGTTTATTTTTTCCGGAACGTTTCGCTGGAGATTTAAATCTTTTTTTCGGGCATATATACACGCCGTCGTTTAATTCAGCAAATCCGACAATTTTTTTGTTTTACGTGAGTTTTTATTGGTTTTTACTTGCTTACGCTTTTTTTCTTTTATTTAAAGCGTTCAAAAATTCCACGGGAATAATCAGAAATCAATTAAAATATTTCATCTTTGGTTCTATTCTTGGCTGGTTTGGCCCTCACGGATTTTGGTTGATGTATTTTAACGTTCATATTTATCCGTACACAAATTTCCTTATTGTTATTTATCCGTTTATTTTCACCTACGCCATCCTCAAATACCAACTCATGGACATCAAACTCATCATCAAAAAGGCGTTTTTCTATTCAGTCGGCGTGGGTCTTGTCGGCGGTTTCATCACCACCATCACATTCTTGAGTTATTGGTTCGTGGCAAACATTCCCGGCTTCAAATTCTGGA
>JBBTWF010000013.1:0-21659 GCA_038062875.1 Patescibacteria group bacterium | reverse complement strand
AAAATTGACGCTATTCCGGCAATCCCAAAATTTAAAAATTTTATAGCCAGAAACTAAACGATTAAAAGACCCAAAAACGAAACGAGGAATTGACGACCCAAAAAACCAGGCCGCCAATAAAAATAAAAACTCGCTGAAATAAATAACAAAATTGGAAAAAAACCGGCCGGCTTGACGCTTAATTGCCAAATCAGCAAACCGGCGAAAATCAGCGCTTTAAGTATTAACCGTAAGTCCGGATTTTTGAAAACCGAGTTTAATTTTTTTAACATTTTTGAATTCACCGTTGATAAGACGGCTGGCCAACTCGTTAAGAATCGCTTTTTGAATCAGCCGTTTTATGGGTCGGGCGCCGTACTCGGCGTCAAATCCGTTTTCGGCAATATGTTTTCTTAAAGAATTATCAATTAAAATTTTAATATTTCGCTCGGCTAATTTTTTCTTAAGCGCTTCCAATTGAAGGTCAACTATTTTCCCAATTTCCGGTCGCGATAAAGGATTGAAAATAATAATTTCATCCAAACGATTAAGAAATTCGGGTCTGAATGTTTCGCGAATAGAAACATTAACCTTCTCTTTAAAAACGGCGGTTTTATCTTGCAGTTCTTCTTTGGCGTCGCTAACAAACGCTTCAAAGCCAATTTTGGAAATTTCTTTGAAATATTCGCTGCCGACATTTGAAGTAAGAATAATAATGCAATTCTTAAAATTGATTTTTTTACCTTTGCCGTCGGTCAAACGACCATTGTCCAAGACCTGAAGCAAAATATTAAACACTTCTGGATTGGCTTTTTCAATCTCGTCAAAAAGAATTAAACTATAAGGTCGATGACGGATTGTTTCAGTTAATTGTCCTCCTTCTTCGTAACCGACATAACCTGGCGGCGAACCTATCAACCGAGCCGTTGAATGCCGCTCCATATATTCGGACATATCAATCCGGATTAAAGATTTTTCATCATTAAACATAAATTCCGACAAGGTGCGAGCCAGTTCGGTTTTCCCGACTCCGGTCGGACCCAGAAACATAAAAGAAGCCAACGGTCTGTCTTCGTCGGTCAGATTCGCCCTACTGCGCCTCAAAGCGTTCGCCACCGCCTTAATCGCTTCTTCCTGACCAACCACCCGTTTGGAAAGTATTTCTTCAATTTGAGAAAGTTTTTGAACTTCCGACTCCAACATTTTGGAAATCGGAATTCCCGTCCAGCGAGAAACAACGGCCGCTATATCTTCTTCGTCAACCATTTCTTTAATAAAGCCCTCCCGCGTGGAATTATGCGGACGCGCTGGGAAATGTTTTTTTTCAAAAATTTTAAATTCTTTTTCCGCGGCCGGCAAAGCGCCGTAAAGTATCTCAGCTACTTTTCCAAGATTACCTTCCCGTTCGGACACTTCTGCTTCCCTACGCAAGTCCTCAATCTTCTGACGCAATTGATGAAGTTGTTCAAAAGAAATTTTCTCGGCGTGCCATTGACTGGAAAGTTCATCGTTTTTCTCTTTAAATTTTATCAATTCCTTTTCCACTTCCTTAAGCCGTGCCCTACTAACGCTATTTTCTTTTTCTTTCAGTAAAGCGGATTTCTCAATTTCAAAACGGGTAATTTCACGTCGGACTTTCTCTATCTCCGTTGGCAAACTTTCAGTTTCCAATCGGCGGGCTGAAGCGGCTTCGTCAATCAAATCAATGGCTTTGTCCGGCAAAAAACGGTCTGTAATGTAACGGGCGGAAAGATTGACCGCGGCAACAATCGCCTCGTCGCCAATACGAATGCCGTGATGAATTTCATATTTTTCTTTAAGACCTCGAAGAATCGCCATACTATCCTCGATGGTCGGCTCTTCAACCATAATTGGCTGGAAACGCCTTTCCAAAGCAGCGTCTTTTTCAATATAACGCTGGTATTCTCTTGTGGTGGTTGCTCCGATGGCGTGCAATTCGCCGCGCGCCAAAGCCGGCTTCAATAAATTTGAAGCGTCAACAGCGCCTTCGGCGGCGCCGGCGCCCACAATTATATGAATCTCGTCTATAAAAAGTATTAATCTACCCGAGGCGTTTTGAATCTCCTTAATGAACGCTTTAAGCCGGTCTTCAAACTCGCCACGAAATTTAGTGCCTGCTATCAAAGAGCCCAAATCAAGCATTATAATTTCTTTGCCTTTGAGAATTTCAGGCACATCTCCGGAAATAATCCTCTGCGCTAAACCTTCGGCAATGGCGGTTTTTCCGACTCCTGGCTCGCCGATAAGAACCGGATTATTTTTTGTCCTACGGCTTAAAACCTGAATCACCCGCCTTAATTCTTCGTCTCTACCTATTACCGGGTCAAGTTTGCCGGCTTTTGCTTGGCTGGTTAAATTAATGGCGTATTTTTCCAAAACTTGAAATTTACTCTCCGGCATTTCATCCGTGATTCTCATTGAACCACGAAGATGAGCCAAAATTCTTAGAATTGTTTCTTTACGTAAACCGAATTCTTCTAAAATTTTCTGTGCCGGAGAATTCGTTTCCAAAATCGCCAAAAGTAAATGCTCGCAAGAAATAAATTCGTCTTTTTGCTGGCCGGCTATTTTGGCGGCTTTGTCCAAAATCTGCATCAATTCCTGGGAAAGATAAAGCTGGCCCACATTGCCGCCGGAAAAAATCTTCGGCTGGGAATTTAAAATATCTCTGATTCTGATGTTTAGAGATTCTAAACTAACGTTCGCTTTCAGCAACAACGGCCGAACCAAAGAATTTTCGTCCGCGATTAAAGCCGACAAAAGATGAACCGCTTTGAGCTCGCCGTGGTTTTCTTTCGCCGCCAATTCCTGCGCGTTTTGAAGCGCTTCCTGGGCCTTGATAGTAAAACGATTGAAATTATTCATACCCATATTTTACCTCTAAAAATTTATTTTTCAAGACCGGATAAAAAAACGAAGAACGATTCTCCGTATAAGTATTAAGAAAATCAGGAAAAAATACTGGGTGAAGTGATCAATTATTCAGACGTTATTTTTTTAACGCCATTAACTTTTAAGTTCATAACCCTCCCTTATTTCCTTATTTCTGTAACTCGCATAATTGAATTTATCACCCCGCCGTGAATTCTTGCTCCTGATGCACCATTGAATGTTACAGTTGATGCTGTGTTTGTCCCTGCCCTAAACTTAAAAGTAGTAGATGATGTTATTCCAGCAAGCATCCTATAACTCAAGTTAAAAGGTTTTGGCTGGTTGACGGTATCTGGAAAAGTTATACCAGAAGCTAATGCATTTAAAGTAGTGTCTTGAAAAATTGCTCCTGACATTCTTGAAGCAAGATTACTCGAAAAATATCCAATTACTTCTATAAATAATTCATTATTCGCATTTTCGGGAGTAATGGTAACTGTCATATACTCGTTACCCTCGGTAATTTGCGGAACTGTATCATCAGAGGGCATAGTAGTAATTCCTGTTGCTACTGCCCCTGTCTGAGTAGTTACCGTTTGCACTATTGCACCTACATTTGTTCCCCCGCCCATTGCTGTTATTGTTTTGCAATTATTCCCATCTTGGTCACAGTATTCGGTCGCTCCCACCTTACCTTCCACATCCAGTTTTAGTCCGGTACTTATAATTGTCGTCCCAATGCCAACACTGCCTTTTAACGCTGTTGTTAAAATACCATCACTTCCCAAAACAACACTATTAGCTCCAATGCCAATAGCATTAGCACCAATCACAATACTATTATTGTCAGAGTTATTAAAACCTCTGGAATTATAACCGATATAGATGGAATTATTAGTAGTTTGCAGAGGTGTTGTTCCATTAGCTTGATATTGACCTGCTAACAATCCTATTGCTGTGTTTAAACCGCCAGATGTGTTGAAGTTAAGGGCACCACCTCCTATTGCTATATTACTCGAGCCAGAGATGTTGGATGTAAGGGTACCATCTCCTCCTATTGCTATGTTGCCGTTGCCAGTATTGTTGTTAAGGACACCAACTCCTATTGCTATATTACTCGAGCCAGAGGTGCTTGATATTCCACTTTGATGACCGATAAAAGTATTTTTAACGCCGGTAGTATTTGCCTTGCCGGCATAATAACCAACAAAAGTATTATAACTCCCTGTATTCACTTGTCCGGCCTGATAACCGACAAAAGTTCCGAATTTATCATTTGGAAAATTAATAAGGCCGGAAACTTGAAGAAGATTATTAGGACTCGCCGTCCCAATGCCGACATTGCCGAGTTGAGAGACAAATAATCTATTGGCGCCGACAAGCAATTCTCCGGAAAGAAAAAGATTTTTCCAGTTGGTGCCGTTTACTCCAATATCATAGGAATTATTTATTCCTGGTAAAAGATCAGAATCAAAAGTGGAAGCGCTTACTCTGGCAATGCCGGAACGCAACTCTTGGCCCACTTGGCTGTTGGCGGCCGAGGTTATCGCAATGTCAATTTGGACAGTGTCGTGCCCCGGATATTGGGAAAATTTATGAAAAGACAAAGAATTAACGTTTATTCTGTCATTAGTCAAAGTAGTGGTGGCGCTTGTCCCTTCTTTAATTTTAACAGCGTTGTTTTCTAAGCTAATATAAGTCGGGTCTTTTTCGAGGACAGCCATTCTTAATTTAAGAACAGAAGAGGTCCCGGTTCCCATATCTATCAAACTTGACTCCCTTACCAATCTTTGAATTGTTTGGGTAATGAAATTAAGCTGGTTGGATATCTCAGTAGAAGCGGATTCCCTGACTTGGACTTTTAGGATATTAGTTAAAACGCCGGTCATTACGCCGACAGCCACTCCAGTAATAGCTATATATATCAACAACTCAACTAAAGAAAACCCTTTTTGAGATTTTTTATTTTCCATTATTAAAATTATAACAAATTTTAATTAAATAAAAAAGTGGATAAACAGAGAGCTATTCTTTATAAGTTAAATTAAATAAGCTGAGTACTCTCTTTCTAATTTTTCTAATTTTTTATCGGCAATCGCTTCCCTTATTTCTTGAAAAAGACGCTTGTAAAAATAAATATTATGGATAGTAGCCATCCGCTGGCCTTTTTGCCGTTGAAGAGGATTCTTAAAATAAGAATAAAGTTCCCGTCGAGCGACTCCATTTCGGCAAATAAAACACTCGCATCCTTTTTCAATTATTTTTTTGTCTTTGCTGAAAATTCCTTTTTCAATCGCCAATTTCCCCGCTTTGGCATAAAGAACGCCATGCCTGGCCTCGCGAGTCGGTATTACGCAATCAAACAAATCAATTCCTTGTTGAACCGCTATAAAAATATCTTTTATTTTTCCGATGCCTAAAAGATGACGCGGTTTCTCTTCCGGCAAACCGCTTAACGACCATTTCAAAACATCTTTCATTTGTTTTTCGCCGAAAGAACCTCCGATGCCAAAACCGTCAAACGGAAAAGAACCGATGAATTTAGAAGATTTTCCCCTTAAATCCTTGTAAATCCCGCCTTGAACAATGCCGAATAACGCCTGATTTTGATTTTTAGCTGCCGATAGACAGCGAACCGCCCACCTATGCGTCATTTCCATTGATTTCTTGGTATACGAATGGCTATGAAAAGGAGACGTGCATTCATCAAAAGTAAAAATAATATCCGCGCCAATGTCTTTTTGGATTTTTATTGATTTTTCCGGAGTTAATTCAAATTTTTTGCCATCATATTCAAGAATAACTCCTTTTTCTGAAATCTTTACCGGATTTTTGATATTTTTATCTTTTTCTCGCCAAGAACCAATTTTACCTATTTTATGCGCTTTACCCCAACCAAGCGAAAAAACTTGAAATCCTCCGCTATCAGTCATAATGGGTTTTCTAAATTTAGACCATTTATGCAATCCGCCGGCTTTTTTAATTTCGTTAACTTTATTATTCACAAATAAATGAAAAGTATTGGCGATTATAAAATCCGGATTTGCTCGCGAATGGTCTGTTTTATTTAAAAGTTTTATTTTCCCGTGAGTGGCAACAATCGCCATATTCGGCGTCTGGATTTTTCCGTGAGGCGTATAAAAAGAGCCCGTTCGGGCTTTATGACAAGAGCTTTTGATATCGAATTTGAACATTCGGAAGCGAGAGGATTCGAACCTCTGATGCCGTTTCCGGCATACCGCATTTCAAGTGCGGCGCGTTAGACCACTCTGCCACGCTTCCTTTTGGACCTTAGGAGAATCGAACTCCTATCTTCCGGATGCAAACCGGATGCTCTGCCACTAAGCTAAAGGCCCATATTAACTTTATTAAATATACTTAAACTCACACTAAAAATAAAGACCTCACCGCGCTGACGCACGATGAGGTCTTGAATTTTACTATATCGGCATTACGCCGATGGCTTCTTTTTTAAAAGAGGTATTTCCGCGCGGAACGCGAAGACCATCATATCTTACTTCTTCTCCCTCTTTTAAATAAGACAAAAGAGCGCATCTTACGACCTCGCTCCAGTGGATGCGAGCGACCTCGCCATTCGAAATTCGTATCAGACCGAACCCTTGCGCGCAATTCCACCAGAGAACGCGACCTGTTTTCGGTTCTTTCGGAACGTTGAGATTAGCTCTCTCTTTTCTCTCTTCCGCCAAATCAGATTCATATTTTTTAACCGAATTGAGTATAACGTTTTTACTCAACAGCCCCTTTGCCATTTCTACGACCTGAGGCCATTTTTTTTCAAACCGGGGGCATACTACTTTTCCCCCTTCAGTGTCCCAATAAAACTTTGCTGCATAAGTTTTCTGGGTAGTTACGAAAAATTCTCCGTCCTGGGAAATCAGAGCAATTTCCCAAATTTCCAGCTGACCATCGGAATCCAACTTCAACAAGCGCAAGTTGTTATTTGGATACTTTGTATGGCATATCCCATTTCCGTTTGTTTCAAGGGAAATTTTCCGACTAAATAACTTCCCGAAATCGTCCATTGTCCCATTTTGTGGCTTTACAACCTTATTCTCATCCACTATAAAACAATGGATTTTTTTGCTATGTGGATAAGCGATCCGCGCCGAAAGGACAACGCAGTTATTATTTTTTGCTTTGCGGCTGAAAAATTCTCCGCAATAACAGTCGCCATTAATCCTTATCGGCATCCCCAAGCCAAGATTAACCTCAACGGACACTCCTAAAATCTTTTCGTTCATTTCAAACCTCCTTATGATTTTTTGGGAGCGTAAAACGCTCCAGATTTATAAAATTTATGTTAATGTGCTGATTTTTTACGATAATTATACGTTAGCATACTTTATTATAAATGTCAAATACAAAACAGCCCGATGTATTTGGGCTGTTTTGTTGCGTTTTGGACCTACGGGGAATCGAACCCCGGGCTCATCCATGCCATGGATGCGTGTTACCATTATACTATAGGCCCATTTTATAATTATAATTTACTTCGAAAAAATTTTATCTATGCCTTTCTTTTTACTAAATACGAATAAATAAAAAATCTCTAAAATTCCAAGAGTATTAACAACTAGTAAAGCTACGAACCAACCGCGAGAATCCTCTTTCACGGCTCGCCAAAGCGCCAATCCTTTCCACACAAACGACCATATAAGAAGCGGCCAAAACCACAATCCTAAATTCCCCCACTGCCCCATCATATTGTTCATCATATTTTGGAAATTCATCATTTTTATAATTATATTAAAATCAAAAATTCTTGCAAGTGTAAACTAAAACCTATAAACTATAAATAATTAGAAATTTTTGATATACGCCCTCGTAGTTCAACGGATAGAACAGATCCGTCCTAAGGATAAAATGGGAGTTCAATTCTTCCCGAGGGCATTGGAAGCGTGCCGGAGCGGTTGAACGGGCTTGACTCGAAATCAAGTATGCCCGCAAGGGTATCGGAGGTTCGAATCCTCCCGCTTCCGAATTTAAATGTTATAATTAAAAAATGCCGAACTCCCCTATTGTTCAAACAATTAAAAAAGTGATGCCAGCGGTAGTGTCAATTCTGATTTCCAAACATTTTCAAGAAATTGAAAAAATGGTGTTGCCAAAATCTAAAATCCCGAAAAACCAAATTGACGGCCGCGGAATGGTCAATGTTGGCGGTGGCTCCGGTTTTTTTGTTGATAAAAACGGGATTATAGTTACCAATAAACATATTATTATTGACCCTAACTCCGAATACACAATAATAATCAACGATAATCAAAAATTTGAAGCGGAAATTTTAGCTCGGGATCCGGTTAACGACGTTGCCATTTTACAAATCGCGAATTCTCGCAAGAATTTTCCAACAGTCAAACTCGGCGATTCTTCCAAACTTGAATTAGGCGAAGATGTTATAGCCATCGGCAACGCTCTTGGGCTTTTTAAAAATACGGTTTCAAGCGGAATTGTTTCCGGACTTTCCCGTTCAATTGCCGCAAAAATGGACTCAAAATCGCCGATTCAGGAAATGCGAGGATTGATTCAAACCGATGCCGCGATAAATCCGGGCAATTCCGGCGGACCATTGGTAAATCTTAAAGGCGAAGCAATTGGTATTAACGTGGCAACTGTATTCGGCGCGGAAAACATCGGATTTGCCTTGCCGATTAACGAAGCAAAACGCGATTTGGAAGAATTGAAAAAATACGGCAGAATCAAACGGCCGTTCTTAGGCATCCGCTACATTCTCGTTGATGAAAATATTAAAAATAAATTAAATTTGACGGTTGATTGCGGCGCTTTTGTAATCAATGAAAATCCGAGCGAAAAAGCGGTGGTAGAAAACAGCCCGGCTAGCCGCGCCGGCATTAAAGATGGAGATATTGTTCTTGAATGCAACAACGAAAAAATTAATCAAGATAAAACAATCCAGGACTTTCTAGAAATCCTTGAAGTCGGAGATACTTTAAAATTAAAAATCCTTAGAAATAAAAAAGAATTCGAAGTAAAAATAAAATTAGCGGAACGGAAATAAAAACCCATTACTCACTATTGTATTGCCTTAATTCTCTCTTGAGATAATTCAATTAATTGATTAAGCAGTTGAATTAGTTTTTCTTGGAGAAAAACAATCTGAGCTTTAATCTGTTCAATAAGAGCTTGCTTATCTATAGTTAAGGTTGTGATTGGCGCTGTTGCTATTTGCCCCGAACTTAAAATTTCATTTATTTTAACTCTGGTTATTGGCCCAGCCAGACCATAGCCAGTGGTTTCTGGAGTACCAGAACAAACAATGCCGTATTTGCATTGGAATCGTTGGACTGCTTTGACGGTTAATTTTCCATAATAACCAGTGATTAATTCTTCGGGGTAGATCTCTACTCCTTGATCTTTTAAGAATATCTGCAAATATTTTACTTCCTCTGATTTCTGGCCTAAGCTAAATTCCTTAGTAAATTTATAATCGACTTGGAATTCAGAAACATATTGCGGAGTTGTTCCTGTTGTTCCTGTTGTTCCTGTTGTTCCTGTTGTTCCTGTTGTTCCTGGCGTTTCAGTTGTTCCAGGTATTTCAGTTATTACAGGTGTTTCAGGTGTCAATGTGCCTCCTCCAGTGATCGTATAAACAACTCCCCTAACTAAACCTAAAATATCTTTACCAGCGCTAGCCACATTCGTATCAATAGTATTATTTTTTGTAAAATCAAATAAAATATTCCCAGTGCCATTTTTTAAAGCTTTAAAATTAATCGATGCCAACTTCCCGCTGCCCCTAAAATTACTTCCACCGGCAACAACTTGAGAGAATTGAATCAACCCTGAATTAGTGTCAACGCTATTTGAAACAACTATCGGCATCAAGGAACTGGCTTTGATTTGAACGCCCGGTACCGCAAAATCATTATCCTCTACAGCTAAGAAGTTAGGATCATATCTTAAATAACGGATGTCAACTCCGTCGATTTTTTCACCGCCAGTATCTAAAAGAATATCTAATGTAAATTGATCACCGACTTTTTTATTAATCGATGAAAGCGATAGAGATAAAGAAGCTTCGCCTGGTATTGGCGTAGGCGTAGAAACACTGCCTACAATAATATTTATTCTATTCTCTGCTTGCAAGTTCCCTCTCTCAATAATGACTTTGGCAGTGTAAACGCCGGGGGTTGAATAATTACAAATATCAGTGGCTGTTTTGGTGGTGAGAGCGATATTGTCATATTTGACAGCATAAGGAGTGATGATATTAGTTTCAGAATCAGATCTGTTGCAGTAAAAAGTATAATTGGTGTTGCCTTGGGCAGTGCCGGAAACAGTGGCTGTTAAATCAACGCCATTTAATGGGGCAGTGCCAGAACTGGGGTTGGCAGATAATAGAACAGTCAAGATTGAGGATTGGGTTCTTGCTGAGATGACATTTGATAATCCCGACCAGTTTGATGCTTCGTCAGCTGTTTTGACGGCAAAATAATAGGTGGTATTAGACGATAAAGCATTAACAACCATTGACTGAGAGGTTCCTGGCGCAACAGGTAACGGCTCGCCAGTGATTTGAGAGGCAGAATTCCAATTTGAATCAGTAATAGCCGAGGTGGAATATCTAATATCATAAGAACTGGCTGTTCCAATATTTCCATCATCTCCTGGAGCAGTCCAGGACAAAGTCACTGATGTTTGGGTGATGTTGGAGCCAGAGAAATTGGTGATTGCTGAAGGAGGAGTGATGTCAGTGGTTGGAGGAGGAGGGATAGAACCGCTTCCTGCTTCGTCTCCCTTTAGACCCCAGTTTTTATTCATAAAACTCCAATCAAAAGAATTCGTTATATTGTCTCTGTTGAAATCGGATAAATCGCTTGGCTTGTTCCAATTAACATTCATTGTAGACCAATCCAAACTATTAATAATATTGTCCTGATTAATATCGCCTGCTAATAAAGGTTTTGTAAAATTAACAATAACGCCATTATTTAGATTAATATTTTCTATCTTACTTTTAAGATACCTAGCCGTGCTAATTAAAATATCATAAAAACCAGAGGACGCCGAGGTTGAGATGCTTATTTTAGAATTTTGCTCTCCTCTTTTATTAATTTCACCAATCTTTTCATTTGTGCCTGATTTGAAAAGCTGGATAGAAAAATTATTATCAGTTAAATCGTTATCTGCTTCTAAGGAAAGATTAATAACAGCGTTAATTTGTCCCGGCAGAGGAGGTATGGATTTAGGAGTAATAGAAAACGAAACTAAATAATCAGAAATATTTTTATTGCCAGAACCATCTTTGCATCTCACGTAATATTTATAATCCTTTCCATCTAATAAACTTGAAATAGTAATAGAATGAGAAGTTGATAGTGTTGTTGAAAGTTGATTAGTCATTAAATCGTAGTCAGTTCCTATTGAAATTGAATATTTGCAGATTGCTTGTTCGTTGGTAGTTACTGATAAATTAACTGAAATAGTATCGGAAGATAAAGTTCCTGACGGAGAACCATTGGAAATTACCGGCGGAGTTGTATCAGTAGGAATCGTTGATGGTTTGGTTGTCGCGCTTACGGAGGTAGATTTTGTTGATTCATTTCCGGAAGAATCGTAAGAAGAAACAGCGTAAGAATAAGACGTGGAAGGAGATAAGCCAATATTTTGATAAGTTGTTCCAATCGCAGTAGTTAAAAATGTTCCGTTTCTATAAATTTTATAACCAGCCACTCCAACATTATCAGTAGACGCGTTCCATAAAAGATTTATTTGGGACGAAGAGATGACTGTGGATTGGAGGTTTGTAGGGATGGAGGGAAGAATTGTATCTTGAGGCACAGGCGGAGGAGGGGTTGTACTCGCGAGTTGTTTACATGACCCATCGCTGTAAGCTTCTATTTGAATAACATTAGAAATCGGACTCAGATTACTATTTGTGTCCCATGATTTGATGGCAAAATAATATTTGCCTGGCGTAAGCCCTTTAACAGCGTACTGAGTAGAATCAAGAAGAGGTTCATTATTTACATTTTCTCCTGACCACCAATTAACATATTGATTAGGATTAAACTGAAATGTATTAGCATAACTAACAGGATCGCTATATTCAAACTGACTGGACTGCGTATTAAAATTCAAATCTTCTACGATTTGCTTGTTAGAATATTTTATTTGATACGCGGAAAGCCCTTGGACGTCAAAAGGTTTGCCCCAGCTTAAAGTACAATTGTTTTCTAAAGACACTTTTAAGTCGGTTATTTGGGCAGGGGACGTAGAATCGGCCTTTTGGTTTGTTAAAACATAGGCCATCTTTTGAAACCCCGGGTGATCTATATACGCAGTCCAATCACGCAATGTTGTTTTATAGGCCTTATTCATAATATCAATCCATTTCTGACCGCCATTAAATAAATATGGCTGAGTATATGAATTGAATGCCTCTTTTATGCTTTTCTCCGTGCCATCATTTGCATAATCAGAGGTAGGATTATAAATGTAATAGATAAATAAATTCCACATTCTCCAGTGACCGGTAACAGTATCTTCAACAAACAATTCCTTCTTGGTAAAATCAGACATGGCTCCGAGTAAATCCTTAATTTTTTCGCGCCAAGTATTTGTTGCATCCATATGCAGATAATAATTCAATAATCCGTCATACATAATATATGAGTGCATAAATGTTTTAACATCCTTAGGCCCACTTTGCCCTCCACCAATAAAACCCCTGTTCCAATCAATATATAAGGCGCCCGTCGGTTTGCTAAAAGTCCCTTGTAAAAGTTTCGCGAAATTATTATTCGCAATATCCATATATTCTTTATCGCCCGTAAAATCGTACATTGCCGCCAAACTATAAAAATTCCAACCGACAATTCTCATAAAATTGAAGTTTAGATTTTTCCCGCTCTTTTTAAGATATTCCCCCCAATCTAATACTGATTCCTTAAATCTTTCCTCGCCAGTCGCGTAATAATAAAGAGGCATTCCATACCAATGAGGATGTTCATCTTCAAAAATAGTTTTCCAATTATAAACTTTGTCCGTATTTGTTGTCGGTCCAATTGACGAACCGTTACTCTGTAAAGCTGTTTCATAGTTATAATCATCCGAATGTTTGACTGACCAGTCGTTATTATAATTAAATCTTCCGATTTCAGCGGATAAATAATATCTGCCAGCCCTAGAAATATCCTTATCGTCTTTCCACGCATTTACTAAATCTATCCTCCCTTGGTCATGCTGGTTATCGTATCCCGAGTTGCCCCAATAATGACATTTCATGGCTTTTATTTCTCCTGGATCCCTTAAACTCGCTGTATCCGTTATTCCATTGTCAACGGCGTATTTTTCTTCCGCAGAACGAGAAATAAAATGGTAAAGAGGGTCTATGCCTGATATATTTTTGTTGTACCAATCCACAGGCGCTTTTCCAAAAATCCTGTATTGAAATTTTTTCATTTCGTCTGCGGGATTAGCGTTGTTCGAGTGAAAGTCATACATTATGTCATAAGTATAGTGACTGCCGAATCTAAACCAATAACCATCAGTTATATTGGTTTTTGAATAGTCGAATTGGGACTTGAAAAGAGTTCCGTTTATTTCAAGAACCTCTTTGGGGAATAAACTTACTTCCATAACATTATCTCCTTTAGAACTAAGAGCGTTAGGCCAATACGCCGAAGCAAATCTTATTCCCACATCGAGACCCTTTCCGGCAGAATCTGACAAATCTAAATACGAAATATCATTATATTCTCCGCTACTTTTATTTTTAGCTCCTGATGCAATCTCTATATTATTTTTTCTTATTGAATACCCCTCTTGCGAATACGTTCTATCCCAAACATCGGGACTAGTTTCATTAGCGCCAACTGGGACAGGAGAATAATATGTAAAATCATCGCAATCAGAATGTTGCGGGAATTGCGAATGAGCCTGGTAAAATACAAAGTTATCGCTCGGCGCCAGCGATTCCTCAATTATAGAACCATCATGCTTAGCTGTTTTAGATTTAATACTAGAACCAAGAGATAATTTCGTTATTAGATCAAGTGATTTTATATTTGGGACTTCTACTTGCGATATTGAAGCATTTCTTAAAGTATATAAAACTCTTTCCTTTGTCTTTCCTTTGTAGAAAAATATCCGAACGGTAAAATTCATCATTCTTTTGCCAGCGGAAGAATAATGAGTGCCTTCTGCTTTCACCACTGTTTTGACAGGACCGTTTTCTTCTATTGTGACTTTCGCATTAATATCATTGGATGCCAGATATACCGTGTCATCCATACCGACAATTTTTATGCCCGTGGAATCACCGGGGTTGACCAGTTGCTGTCCATTTACAACAACTTTATCAAAGAGATTAAAATTCTTTTTGCGAATAACAAATTGCGCTGGTCCCGTGTTTATGTTGATATAATTTGAATCCTCCGATGCCAAATCAGAACCGCCAAAATTTCCACTACCCGATGTAAGCGCTATAGAATTATTACTGCTATTCGCCGAAAGAGTAGCTTGGGTATCTACAAGAACCCATTTTATGTTTCCGTTCTTATGATAAGCGAGCGGTCGAAATTGACCGAAACTAACACCCGTAAGACCTAATTGATTTATTGACGTTATGCCCGAATCCTCGGGAAGAGGAATTCCAACACTAAACGGTTCGTTGGTTCTATTAACTCCGCTGCCTTTAATCCGCAGTTCTTCTTGTACCTGGATAGGAACATATAAATTATCTGCCAAAGATTTCTTTGGTACAAAATAAAAAATAAAGAAAAAAATAACTATTATAAAGAATACAATAACTGGTAAAAGAATATTTGTTAATATTTTTTTATTCATTGCCGTTATTAACGCTTATTTAAAAATTCTACCATAGAAAACGATGGGTAATCAATAAATGAGTAGTTAATAACTATACTCGTCCACCAAGAGCCCTATTTTGTCATAAAGTAAAATTCGGTCGTGTTGGGAATCCAAAATATCCGCGTTGATCCAAACCCGCCATTCATTAGAAAAAAAATCCGAGTCATTGCGATATTTTTTAAAACAACTACCGTGGCTGATAGTGTTCAAAAACTCCCGACAAGCGTTGCCCTCGCTGGTTCCCGGCAAAGAATTAGAAAAAGAAACTTTAGGCAATTCGCATCCGCGCAAAGACAGAATATACGATTGGCACTCACCTGAAAGATAATTGTACTCAGAACGAGAAATTGACGGACAATTTTGAGGAAGCGACGGGATAAAATCGTAAATGTTTTCTAAAAATCCGACGCATTTGTTAAGCCGCAAATTTCTATTAAAAGCGCTCTTGTTGCTGTAAATATAAACGTAATTGCCTTTTGATAAAATAATATCAGTTTCCGGCTCCCAATTCAAAGGGCTATAAATTCCGACTGCTTGTGGAA
The DNA here is from genome assembly GCA_038062875.1 of Patescibacteria group bacterium. GTDB lineage: Bacteria > Patescibacteriota > Minisyncoccia > UBA6257 > UBA9933 > JBBTWF01. Next base: position 6,390 of record JBBTWF010000013.1, on the reverse strand, counting down.
TTATAATTTCTTTGCGATTACTTTTTATTTTCCAACCGGTAATGTTTATTATTTCTTCTCCGGAAATTCCTGAACTAAGTCGGATTGTTGAATATGAAGAAATACTTTGGCTTCTATTCGGTGAAACCGACGAAACAGTTATTTTTTGAAAATAAGGCGAGAGTTGTTCGCGGGTGAAACCGCTTGGAATTTGGGAATCGAGAATTTCTTTTTTTTCTGCTTGCGGTGAAATAGCCGTTTGTTTAGACGAATAATCGCCTGGGATAATATCCCGCCAATTAAAGAATCCGCTGTTTTTTGACGACGATCCTCCTTCTTGAGAGGTCTTAACGACTTTCTCTTTTGGTCCGCTTTGGAAAAAATTCCCACCTTGACTGCTGACAAAAAAGAATATCAGCCCGATGGCAATAATTATTATAATAAGCAGTTTAATAAAACTGGACATATTTAAATCAAGATATTAATTAAACGATTAGGAACAAAAATCGTTTTTTTAATTTTTCCTCCTTTTATCCAATTTTTAACTTTTTCACGCGATAAAGCAATATCTTCGGCTTCTTTTTGAGAAATGTCTTTTTTAACCGAAACCGTATCGCGGACTTTACCGTTAATCTGAATAACCATTTCAAAAACATCATCAATAATTAATTTTGGATTATATTTCGGCCACGATTCCATAAAAACCGATTTTTTATTTCCAAGTTTCTCCCAAATCTCTTCCGCGACAAAAGGCGCGAATGGCGAAAGAATAATTAAAAACTTTTCCCAAATTTCTTTTGGCAAATCATTAAGCTCATAACATTTATTAATAAAAATCATCAGGCAAGAAACAGCGGTGTTAAAATTCATATCCTCAATATCCTCACTGACTTTTTTAATGGTCTTATGTAAAAGTTTTTCCAGTTCTTTATTATTAATTTTGTCAGAAATATTTTTTGTCTGGCTGATATCCCAAACTTTTCCAAGAAATCGTTTTGTCCCTTCTATGCCTCGCGAATCCCAAGGAATCGCCTGACTAAAAGGCCCCATAAACATCTGATACAGCCGAAAAGCGTCCGCGCCGAAATTAGCGACCACGTCATCATGATTAACGACATTGCCTTTTGATTTTGACATTTTTTCTCCGTCCTCACCCAAAATCATTCCATGAGAAGTCCGTTTTTTATAGGGCTCGCTTGTCGAAACAACTCCGATATCATAAAGAAATTTATTCCAAAAACGGGAATATAAAAGATTAAGAGTAGTATGCTCCATTCCGCCGTTGTACCAATCTATCGGCATCCAATATTTGAGTAGTTTGTGGTTTGCAGTTTGTAGTTTGTAATTTTTTCGACTAAGCGGATACGCGAGGTAATACCAACTTGAACCAGCCCAATTAGGCATTGTATCGGTCTCTCTTTTTGCCTGACCTCCGCATTTCGGACATTTTACATTAACCCAGTTTTTTATATTCGCCAGCGGCGACTCACCTGTGTCTGTCGGTTCATATTTTTTAACATCCGGCAATTTAACCGGCAAATCTTTTTCCGAAACAGGAACTTCTCCGCATTTATTGCAATGAATAATTGGAATCGGTTCGCCCCAATAATGCTGTCTGGAAAAAATCCAGTCGCGGAGTTTATATTGAATCGTTTTTTTACCGAATTTATTTTTTTCAAGCCATTTTGTCATTTCTTCGCGGGCTTTTTCGGAAGTCATTCCGTCAAATTGGCCGGAATTTATTAAAATTCCGTCATTAACAAATGCCTGTTTTGTAATATTGCCTCCGGACACGGATTCTCTAATTACTAAATTATATTTCTTCGCAAAATCATAATCTCGTTCATCATGCGCCGGCACTGCCATCACCGCGCCTGTTCCATAACTTGCCAAAACATAATCAGCGACAAAAATCGGCACTTCTTCATTATTGAATGGATTAATCGCTTTAATCCCCTTCAATTCAACTCCAGTTTTCTCTTTCGCCAATTCCGTTCTCTGTAAATCCGATTTCTTTTTTGTTTGGTCTATATATTTTTTAACTTCCCCTAAATTCTTAATTTTTAATTCTAAATTCTTAATTATTTCGTGTTCCGGCGCCACCACCAAATAAGTGCACCCGAAAATAGTGTCTAATCGCGTCGTAAAAACGTTAATTGAAAATTGTCCGCCAGCTGGCGGATTAGAAATTGAAAATTTTATAACAGCTCCTTCGGAACGGCCTATCCAATTTTTCTGCTGAATTTTAATTTTTTCAAGATAATCTAATCCGCCAGCTGGCGGATCCAAGTCCTTTAATAATCTGTCGGCGTATTTTGTTATCGCCAGCATCCATTGTTCTTTTTCTCTTTTTTCTGTTTCTCCACCGCAACGCTCACATCTTCCGTCAATAACCTCTTCGTTCGCCAAACCGATTTTGCAGGAAAAACACCAGTTAATCGGCATTTTCTTTTTGTAAGCCAATCCCTTTTTATAAAATTGTAAAAATATCCATTGAGTCCATTTGTAGTATTCGGGGTCGGTGGTGTTTATCTCTCTGCTCCAATCAAAAGAAAAACCAAGTGATTTAAGTTGGCGCCTGAAAGTGTCCGTGTTTTTTTTCGTTACGATTTTCGGATGAACGCCGGTTTTAATCGCGTAATTTTCCGTGGGCAAGCCAAAAGCGTCCCAGCCAATCGGATGAAGAACATTATAACCCTCCATTCGGCGCTTGCGGGCGATTATATCCATCGCCGTATAACTTCTCGTGTGCCCGACATGCAAACCCTCTCCGGAAGGATAAGGAAATTCTATCAGACAATAATATTTCGGTTTTTTTGAAAAGTCCTCTGCTTGATAAAACTTATTTTTCTCCCAATATTTCCGCCATTTTGCTTCTATTTTTTTGAAATTGTATTTTTCCATTGGATATTGGTTTTTCTTTATTCTTATCAGATATTATACAATATTTAAAAAATAAATCCCGCACCTTTTAACAAGGCATTAGATTCCGCTGAAATGATTTTTTTTATTATCGCTTATCTTCACAGTCGGACTGCGAGAATCAAGAAAAGGTGCGGGATAAAAAAAGCGGACGCGCGACGCAAAAATCCCGCTTTAAGCGGGATTTCTATTATGAATGCCCTTTGTTTGAAAATGCGCGAACCTTTTTTGCCTGCCCGCCAAAGCCCGAAGGGCGACGGAGGGAACGAAACTGACGCTCCGCCCCGCCGCCGCGAGCTGACGCTCGCCACCCCACAAAAAAGTTTTCTCTGCATTTCTGATTTTGCGCGCGACCAATTTTTTCTTCTAAAAGGAAAACAAAACTTTTCTTTGTCGGTCTGCTCTTTGCGAGCAGGGCGGCGGGGCTTCGCTTCGGCTCGGGCGAGGCGGAATTCCCCCCTTGAACCCCCCTTCCGCGTCGCCCTCGCGGGAGGCCAAGTGTTTCGCCCGCGAAGCGAAATATCTTCTTAATTTGAAAAAACTATAAACCTACTACGAGGAGAATACTGATAAAACTGGACCCACTACCTTAACAGGGATAACGAACCAATCCTCGTTGTAATATACGCCCCCTATCATTACCGACTTCGGAGGAGATAAATAATAGATGCCTCTAAATTCCGATGTTTGATATTTCAAACTTAATGATTGTGATTTTATAATTCTTTCTGCTATGTCTTCTGTCGCAGAACCTTGAATAATCAAAATTATCTTAGAAATATCTTTTTCTTTATACTTAAAAGTTTTATCTTCTATAACTTTACCAATTTGATTTGGGTTAAAACTACCATCGTATGCCTTGCCATTCTTCGGTCTCCTATCTTGAGAAAATTGAAGATATAATTTGTCTAGTCCCTTAGCGGATATTCCTTCGACATCAATATCCGGCATATTTGAATTTTCTGATATTCTGGGCAATTTCGCCCGATAATCATAATCGTAAATTTTATTTATCCACTCCAGAAAAGCCTCTGCATACATCAATTCAAATTCTTTCTGATCCATATAGTTTTTATGTTTTTTTAGGATAATGACCTAGATCAAAACCTTTTTTGCGGAAATTTTTAATTAATAAAGAAACAACTACCTGTCCCCAAGTTTTTAATATCTATGAGGGCAAATTTAAAACTTTATTTTTTAGAACTTAAATGGAATACTAACACCGTTTTTAGTTGCTGTTCCTTCAACTATCTCCACATTGCCAGAATCTTTAGAAAAAGACCATATTAAACTATCTTTTGATGGGAAGGAATTTATATCTACTATATCTCCATTGGAAATATTTGGAAAACTAATCCACAAGTGGCCAGAACCATTTTTGTAAAATTTTAATTCTGCGGGATCATTAGAAAGCGTTATCTTTATTTTAAAATCAAGTAATGATTCTTCTGTTCCTACGCCGTAGTTCCAAAATTTAAATTCACCGTGTAAATCAGGATAGTCTGTCCAAGGCGCTATTCTTTTTTCCGTATAAATTTTTTGAAATGGCGGCATAATAAACTCTCCAATAACCGTATTTTCACGAAAACCACTTTTTCTGCAAGTGAATTCATAAACATAAGTTTTCCTAAAACTATATCCCGTTGTATCAATAATCTGGCCAGAAGGTATTTTTGTTCCAACTGGACGTTCCCATGAAGATTTATGATAAGAATTCCATCCGCCCGGTGAAATGTTGGTAATTGGGTCCTTAATCCCCCAAACACATCCATCATAGTTTTCATTAATTGAGAAATAAACATGACCAATGTCGCTAGCGACATAACCACCAAAACTAGCGTCAATGAGTTGTGGATACCAATGAGTGCCATTAGGATTCGTTCCTCCAATTTTAATAATTGGATTAAATTCAAATAACGGCGGAGGAGGTAACGTCTTAAAACTACCCTGCTTCTTTACCGCATTCACGCCGCCAGCTATTGCTTCTATCTCATATGAATAAGAAGTTTCTTCTGATAATCCGGTAATCGTTACAGAATGACGAGTAGAAAGTCCGCTTATAGAAGTGAATATTTTCGACGAAAGATTTCCGCCAGAGATAAACACTTTTGATTCCGTTGGTTTATTAGTTTGCCATTCAACTTTCGCCGATGTTTTATCTAGTGTAATATTTACTGATGTTATTTCAAGAATATTTGCTGCCGACGCCGAATTTTGGCTCGGTGCATTGGAGGTTGTATTTTGATTAAAAGTGGGGACTGGCGCATTTGCGCTAGTTTGATTTTGTTGCTGTGTTTGAAGTTGTTGTTGAAGCAACGCCACTTGTTTTAATAATATTTCCAATTGCGATTGAACATTACTAATTGGATTATTCGTTGTTTGTGAAATAATTGGTTGCACAGCATTTTGTCCGGTTTCGGCTACCACTTGTTGATTTGAGGCTTGAATCTGCGCGCCAAGTAATGCGTTTGCTCGCATTCTTGTCTTCGGCCCAAAATATCCCGCCGCTGGCGTTATCCCTTCGCGGGACTGAAATGCTTTTACCGCCTTGAGTGTAAGCGAGAAAAAGTTTCCGGTTATCGGGCCGGAATATAATCCCTCATCGGACAAAAATTCTTGAAGTTTGGCAACATCCGAATCTTGCTGAAAACCAAAAGAGAGGTCACGGCTAAATTGCTCCGCTCCGAAAGAAATCTGCGGAGACAAGATAACTAGACCGACAATAACGACAATGGAGTAAAAAACTTTTTTATTGAACATATTTTTATTAAATTTTGGATATTGACCTTTTTGTTTTATTTTTCTAAAAGGGGCTGTTTACATCTTCTGCATTTATCTTTTTCTATTCTAATTTCTTGCTCTTTCCCGATGCCATATCTAGCAATTTCATATCGATTTGCGTAACCACAAGCCGGACACTTAACGCTTACGCTTTGTATACTTTTTTGTTTTTTCACGTTTTATTATTTTATAAAATAACTTAAATCTTTTCCGTATAGTTTCGCAAATCTTTTCAACTCTATTATATCAACTCTCTGCTGTCCTGATTCTATATTAGAGATATGCGATTGTGGACGACCTATTTTCTTTGCGGTTTGTACCTGTGTCAATCCCACTTCTAGGCGTGCCTTTCGTAGTTTTTCTACAAAATAAGCATATTCCTTTGTTTGGATGGACTTAATCATATACTATATCCTCTATCCAAAAAGTCAATATCCAAAATTTAGATATTGTGATAGGATAGAGGGAGTAAAAGATTATTACCCGCGCACTGGGAGGGTGGGGCAAGGGCAACTCTTATTAGCCCGCTTCGCGGGCGAAACGCTTGGACTCCCGCGAGGGCGACGCGGAAGGGGGGTTCAAGGGGGGAATTCCGCGCCGCCCGAGCGTCAAGAATTCCGTTCAAAATGGGTTCGTGCAAAGTTTAGAATTGAGCACAAAATTTTGGCGAGATTGACCGATGTCGCTAACAACACGTTTATCAAAACA
>JBBTWF010000012.1:0-12061 GCA_038062875.1 Patescibacteria group bacterium | reverse complement strand
AGAGAAATCCCTTGAAATTATGGAAAAGAAAATGCCAATGTAATGGAGAAAAATCTGAAAACAGCGTCTACAAAAATAGCATAACCCATCAGCACGGACAAAGTCCTTGCCCGAATGAGTTTGAGACCACTTACGCTCCCGAACGCCCCGAAATCGTTTACTGCGAGAAGTGTTATTTGGCGGAGGTGGTTTAAAGAAAGAGAATAATGACATCCAGATATTTATGTTTTATAATAAAGACAAAGAAAGGTATTCATGGTCATTATTTCTATTTTTAAAATCGTCATTATTATCGCGTTAGCCGGACTATTGACGGGAATTTTTGTTTTATTGATTAAATCGTTTTCTTTAAGACAAAAGATTAAAATTCATCAGGCGTTTAATTTTTCCAAGAAAATTCAGTCCGTTGACGGTCGGTATAGCCAAATTATGCGTCATCGGGAAGCAGTTCGTAAAAAATGGGAGGAATTGTTGGAAAAAATAAAATCTAGCGATGAACGAGATTTGCGTTTGGCGATTATTGAGGCCGATAATTTAGTTGATGAAATTTTAATTATACATGACCATCCTGGCAAAGATATGGGAGAACGTTTGAAATCCATTCATCCTAATGAAATCGGCAATTATAACGATTTATGGGAAGCGCACAAAATGAGGAATAGAATCGCCCATGAGACGAATTTTCATATTAATTCCGGCGAAGCCCAGAGAATAATAAAAATTTATCACAAAACATTGCAAGATTTATTATCAAAGGAATTGGAATTAGTATAAAAAGAATTTATGTCCAAAGAAGGTAAAATTCAGATAATTAAATACGCTCCGCCTCCGCCTGATTTGCCGATTTACGGCCAAATAAACCCGGTTGATATTTCTTTTTTTGGTAGAACCAATTACGAAGCCGGGATGGAATCAAAAAGATTCATTTTCGGCATTAAAAGAAAAGACCGGCGCCGTCATCTTTATATTATCGGCAAGTCGGGTGTCGGTAAATCAAAATCCTTGGAACTTATGGTGCGACAGGATATCGCTTTTGGGCACGGAGTTTGCTTAATGGACCCTCACGGCGATGTTATCGCTAATATTCTTGATTTTATACCGGAAAACAGAATAAAAGACGTTATTTTAATTGACCCGTCTGATACTCAATGGCCGGTTTCTTTTAATCCTTTGATGAATATCGCGCCTGAATTGAAACATCAAGTTACACAGGGCTTGATAGAGGTTATGGAAAAACAATTCGGGGCCAACTGGACTCCTCGTTTGGAGCATGTTTTTAGATTTACTTGTTTGGCGTTGCTTGATTATCCTAATGCCACTATGCGAGGAATGATATCCATATTAACTGACAGGAATTATCGTCAGAAAGTCACGGAATATATTGAAGATGAAATGGTTAAGCGTTTCTGGGCGATTGAATTCGCGGATTGGTCGGAAAAATTTGACACTGACGCCATTATCCCGTTAGTCAATAAACTGGGCCAATTTCTTTCCAATCCTTTATTGCGTCATATTTTCGGACAGAAAGAAAATAGAATTGATATTGAAAAGGTAATGAATGAGCAAAAGATTCTTTTAATCAATTTATCAAAAGGCAAATTAGGAGAAGAAAATTCCAGTTTTTTTGGTTCAATGTTCGTGACAAAAATCCATCAAGCCGGTATGGCAAGGGCGGATATGCCCGAAGAAGAACGCAAGGATTTCTATTTTTACGTTGACGAGTTTCATAATGTAGTGACAGACACCTTTATAAATATTATGACCGAAGCGAGAAAATACGGCATTTGTTTGACGGTTGCTCATCAATATCGGGCTCAACTGCCCTTGCAAATTATGGCGACTATTTTGGGTAACGTCGCCAATATCGTGATTTTCCGGTTGGGCGGCGACGACGCGAAGTTTTTTGAAAAAGAAATGACGCCGATTTTCAAAGATAAAGATATGATTAATCTTGGGATGCAAGAATTTTACATTAAAATGACGATTGACGGCGAAACCCATGATCCGTTTTCAGCCGAGACCTTGAAAATTTTACCCCCCACTCATTCTTCTCATAAAGACGAAATTATTAAATACAATCATCAAACATATTGCGTGCCTTTGGAAGAAGCGAAAAATGAAATCGCCAAATTAGAGGAATTAACCGTAAAAACTAAAGAAGTTGAACCAGCGGAGCAGACACAGCCGGAGCCAAAGGTCGTAAAAGAGGGGGGACCAATTGTATGATTTTTATATATACTACTTGTCAAAATCAGGAAGAAGCCAAAAAAATCGGCAAGCTGATTATTGAAAAGAAATTAGCCGGTTGCGTTAATGTCTGGCCTATTGATTCAATTTATCCTTGGAAAGGCGAAATTAAAGAAGACGATGAGGCCGTGCTTTTGATAAAAACCAGTGAAGCAAAACTTCAAGAGATTGAGGATTTAATACAAAGCAATCATAGTTACAGCGTTCCTTGTATTGCCTCCATAGACATTCATCGGATAAACAGACCTTATAAGGAATGGCTGGCGCAGTATATTGAATAATTTTGATAGAATATTATAATTATAAAAAATGCGCCACTTTTTCTATTCTTTAATTAAATATATAATTGCTTTGCTTGAGTTTTTATTGGGGATTCGATTGGTTTTAAAATTTTTAGGAGCCAGTGAAAGAGCGATGGTTGTGGATTGGCTTTATCAGGCGACTGATGTAATCATTTCGCCTTTTAATTTTATATTTTCAAATATTTACATAAAGCAGGGGTTCATCGACATCGTGGCAATTTCGGCAATGATAGGATATTTTGTGTTAGCGTTGCTCATTTTGCAATTTATAAATATTCTTTTTAATAAGCAACAATCGTCTCAAAAACCAGTTGATTATAAAAACTAAAAGTTAATTTCCTCCCAACGCTTTCTTAATGCTTTCTTTCAATCCCTCAATAATGTCCGGGGATTTTTGTTTGGCAGATTCATCTTGGTTTTGTCGGATAATATCTTCTTTTTTAGGCAGTTCTTTTAATGAAATAAATTTTTCCGGTTTTTCTTGAGTTTGATTACTCACCGAAGTTTCAACGGAAGCGGATTGAATAGTATCCTTAGATTCCATAGTTTTCATCAGAGAGGGTGTTTTTTTCTGTGGCTCAAATTCTATGCCTAAGTCCCCCAAGCTCTCCGCGTATTTAAATTTTGGTCCGGATTCTTTCCTGACAAATCCTCTTTTTTCTTGCTCTAGACCTCGATCTTTGTCTTTAAATGACGATGTTCTTGTGCTCGCGAATCCGCTCCAGCGGTCAATTTCTTCTTCTACTTGCTCGCGGGGACGGGAATAAAGCTGTCTTGACATACTAATCACTTCTTCTTTATTGTTTTTGTGCGAAGCAACCGCGAACGGCGGCAAAGTAACTGCTGAAAAAGGCCGACTAGTTACTCCATCAACCATTAATTTAAGATAAATATTGTAGTTTGGCAGATTAACTATATCTTGGATGTTGAATTCCGGTTCAAATTCTTTTTCCAAAAATTCCGCGTCAGTCGCTCCGACCCTAAAAGAGAGCATTGTTCCGACATTGCCGAAAATGGCGTCTCTTACTTTTGTTGATTCTTTGGCTAATAATTGGCCGATGTATTGATGAGCGATAATAAGGTCAAGCCGGTATTTTCTCGCTTCCGAGAGGATATTGGCAAACGATTCAGTAACAAAGTTTTGGAATTCGTCAACGTAAAGATAAAAATCTTTTCTTTCGGCTTCCGGAATTCTTACCCTTTCCATCGCCGCCATCTGGATTTTAGTGATGAACATCGCTCCAAGAAGCGCGGAGTTATCTTCTCCAATTCTCCCTTTTGAAACATTAATAAGTAATATTTTTTCTTCATTCATTAAGTTTTGGATGTTGATTGTGCTTTTCGATTGACCAACCACGTTTCTGATTAAAGAAGTGGATAAAAATTGTCCCACTTTATTTTGGATAGGCACAATCGCCTCATTTCTGAATTGTTCCCGCCAACTTTCGTATTCGTGAATCCAAAACGATTTAACTACAGGGTCTTTAATATTGGCTATGATTTTTTGGCGGTAATCTTTATCAACTAAAATTTTTGGAATTCCCAAAAGAGTAGTGCCAGGAGTGTCAATAAGAGCCAGAACGCAGTTGTTTAAAATGTACTCCATTCTTGGCGACCATACATTCGCCCAAATTTTAGTGAAAATCCCCATCAAGTCCGAAGCGACCAAATGTTTGTATTTCGGGTCCGGAACTTCCAAGACGTTAAAACCGATCGGATATTCAGTGTCAGCCGCATTATAATAAACAACGTCTTTAATCCGCTCTTTCGGTATTTTATCAATAACGCCTTCAACAAATTCTCCGTGAGGGTCAACAATACAGATACCTTTACCGTTCATAATATCTTGAATCGCCAAATTGGCCAGCAGAACGCTTTTGCCGGTTCCGGTTTTTCCGATGACATACATATGTTGTCGGCGGTCGGCTGGTTTGATACCAAAAGACCTTTCTTGGTTTCTAAAATTCGTTTTGGCGAATAAAGTTATTTTGTCCATTTCTTTGACTATATCATAAACTTGGTTTAAAATAAACCAATCATATGTTATCTTACACCGACTTAAAACCAGGCGTTTTTATTGTGGCTGACGGACAGCCCTATTTGGTTATGGAATCCGCGTTTTTGAGAATGCAGCAGAGAAAGCCCGTAATGAAAACAAAACTTAAGAATTTAATAAGCGGCAAAACAGCAGAGCGAGCTTTTCAGCAAAGCGACGAGATTGAAGAAGCCGAACTGGAAAAAATGAAAGCAACGTTTATTTATGAAAGTCGAGGCGAATATTGGTTTCATGAAATCGGTAATCCAAAAAGCAGGTTTTCACTTAAACCGGAAGAAATCGGCGAGTCGGCGAAATTTTTGAAGCCGAATATGGAAATTTTGGCAATAAAATTCCAAGATAAAATAATCAGCGTTGAATTGCCCATTAAAGCCGATTACAAAATCATTGAAGCGCCGCCGGCGATTCGCGGGGACACCGCGCAAGGAGGCGTCAAAGTCGCGACAATAGAAACCGGCTCGAAAATTAATGTCCCGCTTTTTATAAACGAAGGCGATATTATTCGCATTAACACTCAAACTGGAGAATATGCTGAAAGAGTGGAAAAAGGATAAAAAAACCGTATTTGTCGCATTATCAGGCGGCGTGGATTCAAGCGTTGCGGCGTTGCTGTTAAAAAAACAAGGCTATTACGTAGTTGGTGTTTTTATGCGCTGTTGGAGAGATGACATTGCGACGTCAGCTGGAAAGAGTTGTATGGAAAAAGACGCTGAAGACGCCAGAAAAGTAGCTGAACAATTGGAGATTCCTTTTTATGTTTGGGATTTTGAAAAAGAGTACAAAAAGCGAGTGGTTGATTATATGGTTGATGGCTATAGAAAGGGAATCACTCCGAATCCCGATGTGATGTGCAATAAAGAAATTAAATTTGGTTTGTTTTTGGAAAAGGCGCTGAAAATGGGAGCGGATTATGTGGCAACAGGGCACTATGTAAAATTAGGACTTAGAATTAAGAATTTAGAATATAGGGAACGGAACAAAAAATTACCGTCCCTAAATCCTAAATTTTATATTCTATATTCTGCTCGCGATTTAAACAAAGACCAGTCGTATTTTCTCTGGACTTTAACGCAAGACCAATTAAAATATTGTCTTTTTCCGATTGGCGATTATTTGAAATCCGAGGTTAGGAAAATTGCCAAAAAGGCCAATTTGTTAACAGCCGAGAAAAAGGACTCGCAGGGGATTTGTTTTTTGGGCAAAGTGACTCTTGATGAATTTTTGGGTAAATATATTCCCGAAAAGAAAGGGGATATTTTACTCGCTTCCACCGGCAAAAAAATCGGCGAGCACAAAGGCGCGCATTTTTACACTATCGGACAGCGGCACGGATTGGGAATCAGCGGCGGGCCGTATTATATTACGGAAAAAGACGTTAAAAAAAACATAATTAAAGTCGCTGAAGCCAAAAACGAAGCGCTTTACAAAAAAGAAATCGCATTAACCGATGTCAATTTTGTCAACGCGAATATGTCTGCTCTAATTCGCGCGAATAGGAGAATAGATGTTTTGGTTCGCGTCCGTTATCGTCAGCCATTAATATCGGCAACATTGAAAATTGAAAATTCAAAATTGTCCGCCAGAGGCGGATCCGCCAAAGGCGGAAAAATTGAATTTGACGCGCCCGTCAAATTTGTTGCTTCCGGCCAGTCAGCTGTGCTTTACAATAAAAAAGGTGAAATGTTGGGGGGGGGTGTGATAAAATAATACTATGATCATTATTTTCACAGGCAACGGAAAAGGCAAGACAACCGCCGCTCTCGGGCAGGCGATTCGGGCGATTGGACAGGGCAAGCGGGTTTTGATAATTCAGTTTATTAAAGCCATAAAATCTGGCGAACATAAATTTTTTCAAAAATTCCAGATGCAATCCGCCAGCTGGCGGACAAAATTCCAAATAATTCGCGCCGGCAAAGGTTTTGTTGGGATTTTAGGCGATAAATTAGCGTTCAGTGTTCATAAAAAAGCCGCTGAAAAAGCGTTGGTTTTAGTAAAAAAAGTCATTGAAAGTAAAAAATGGGACTTAATTATTTTAGATGAGATTAATGTGGCAATAAATTTAAAACTTATTAAAGCCGACGATGTTTTAAAAATTTTGAAAAACTTGCCGAATAAAATTGATATTATTTTGACTGGCAGGGGAGTACCGAAAAGTTTCATAAAAATCGCTGATTTAGTTACCGAAATGAAAGAAATCAAGCACCCGTTTAATAAAGGGAAATCCGCCAGCAAGGGAGTTGAATTTTAATATGAGAATTTATGACATCGCCTTTTACGCAATTGTGTTTTTTCTTATCGGAATTTTATCGGCGAGTTTTAAAATAAACTTTTTAATTATTATATTGGCAGTTGTTTTGACAGCGGCTGTATTTTTATTTTTCGGATATTTTAACATCATCACAAAACAAGGAAATAAATCAGATGTTAAATTATTTTGGCTTACGAGTTTATCTTTATTTATAATAGTAGGCGCGCTTTATTATTCTATGGACGATGAGCGTTCCAAGAATATTAATATCGTTTTTGACAAGAAAATAAATTTTGAGGGCTTAGTAATAAAAAATCCGGAACAAGGCAATCAGCAAAAATTAACCATTAAATTTCAAAAACCATATTCTGGCAGGGTTTTGGTAAAACTCAAAAGTTATCCGAGTTTTAATTACGGTGATTTAATAAAATTTGAAGGGACTGTTAAAAAACCCGAAGACGGCTCTTACGTGAATTATTTAGCCAAAGACAGAATTTTCGGCGTTAGTGATTATCCAAAAGCCGAATTTATCAGCTCCGGCAACGGTTCGAAAATCAAATCATCGCTTTTTTCTTTAAAAGAAAAAACAATAAGCGGTTTTCAAAAGGTTTTGCCGGCGGAAAACGCCGCTTTTTTAGCTGGGATTACTTTAGGCGAACGAGCGGAATTTTCCAAGGACTTTAAAGATGCGATGAGTAAAAGCGGCACTACGCATTTAGTGGCGCTTTCCGGATATAATATCGCTGTTTTAGTAATGGCTGTTTCTTATATCTTAAGTTCTTTCGCGCCGCGGCGCTTGGTTTTTTGGCTGACGGTTTTTATAATTCTGGGTTTTGTGGCAATGACCGGAGCAGAGGCGTCGGTGGTTAGAGCCGCTATAATGGGCGGAATTATTTTACTGGCAAAGCGAACCAATCGTCTTTACAGTTTTCGTAACGCTATCGCGGTAGCGGCTTTTTTAATGGTCTTAGAAAATCCTAAAGTTTTAAGTTTTGACATAGGTTTCCAATTGTCTTTTATGGCTTTATTGGGGATTGTTTATTTACAGCCGGCGCTTCAGAAATTTTTCCGGTTCAGCGAAGAATCCGGATTTCTTTCGTGGCGCGAAAATCTGCTTACGACTTTATCAGCTCAACTGGCGGTTTTCCCTTTGCTTATTTTATATTTCGGAAAATTTTCTTTAATATCTTTACTATCAAATATTCTGATTATTTGCGTTATTCCTTTAACCATGTCATTGGGTTTTATTCTGGGATTTTTAAGCTTTATTTCTTATGAAATTTCTTTAATATTCGGTTGGTTTGTTAATTTATTTTTGTCTTATGAAACTTTTATCATTAAATTCTTGGGAGGCCTTAATATTTTACAAATCAATTCCTTCGGCATTTCTTTGGCGGTTGTTTATTATATTATTTTAATAGGGTTTGTAATTAATTATAATAAAAAAGTATGAAAGGATGGGTTATTTTATTGGTATTGTTTTTGATTATTTTTGATGTTTTTGTTTGGAGGCAAGTTGTTTTTGGCGAGCCGAACAAAAATTTAGAAGTTTACTTTTTGGATGTTGGGCAAGGGGACAGCGAATTGGCGGTTCTGCCCGGCGGAGTGAAAATTTTGATTGACGGAGGACCGAACAATAAAATTCTTAATGAATTGTCGTCTATTTTGGGACTTACGGACCGCTATATTGATTTAGTCGCGCTTTCTCATCCGCAAACCGACCATTTTGGAGGATTAATAGACGTTTTAAAAAGATACCAAGTCGGAGCTTTTGTTTTTAACGGTCGTCAAGGAACCATGTCGGCTTTTCAGGATTTGGAGAAAATAATAAAAGATAATAAAATTCCGGTTGTTGTTCTTGGTAAAGGCGATAAAATTAAGCATCAAGAGAGCAATTTTAATATTTTGTCTCCATCAAAAGAATTTTCAAACAGCTATGATTTGAATGACACGACTTTGGTGATGGAATTAGCCACCGGAGGAGCAAAAATTTTATTTACAGGAGATATTGATAAAAAAATCGAGGATTATTTAGTTGCTCAATATGATTTAGATATTGACGTTTTGAAGGTCTCGCATCACGGTTCAAGATTTTCAACTGGCGAAAAATTTTTAGAGGAAGCAACACCGAAAATATCAATTATTGAAGTTGGAAAAAATTCTTACGGCCATCCGACCAAACAGGTTTTAAGCGGGCTGGCTTCGATCGCTTCTCAAATTTTCAGAACCGACAATGACGGAACAATAAAATTAACGATAAATAATCAAAACATAAGCGTTTTTAAAAAGAAATAAAGTATGTTATTATTGAAACAATGCGCATTTTAGTTAAAAACATCATAAATAAAGAAGGAGAACAGGTTGAATTGATGGGATGGGTGGCAACGCGACGAAATCACGGCAAGATTATTTTTATTGATTTAAGAGACAGAAGCGGTATAGTTCAGGCGGTTTTCACTCCAGCCAATAAAGAAATTTATGAATTGGCCGAACAGCTTAGAACAGAATGGGTTATTAAAATTATCGGTCAAGCGAGCCGTAGGCCGGAAAAAATGAAAAACCCGGAAATAGAAACCGGCGATTTTGAAATTCAAGTTGAGAATTTGGAGATTTTGAATCAAGCGGAAACACCGCCTCTGGCCGTTGATACCGACGGTTATGAAATCGGTGAAGAGGTTCGGTTAAAATATCGTTATTTGGATTTGCGCAGACCACGGCTCCAGAAAAATTTAAAAATGCGGGCAAAGATTATTAAATTCATCCGCGATTTTTTAACGGAAAGGGATTTTGTGGAAGTGGAAACGCCGATTTTGGGGAAATCAACGCCAGAAGGCGCGCGCGATTATTTGGTGCCTTCGCGGCTTCAGCCGGGCAATTTTTACGCTTTGCCCCAATCGCCCCAGCAATATAAACAGCTTTTGATGGTTGCCGGATTAGAGAGGTATTTTCAGATTGCTAAGTGTTTTCGCGATGAGGATACGAGAGGTGACCGCCAGCCGGAATTTACACAATTGGATTTAGAAATGAGTTTTGTTGATGAAAAAGAAATAATTAATTTGACCGAAGAATTATTAACCGCTTTGGTTGAAAAATTTTTCCCTAATAAGAAATTCTGTAAAAAACCGTTTCATCAAGAAGCTTACGGGCATCTGTTGGAAAAACACAACAGCGACAAGCCGGATATCAGAAACGATATAAACAACGATAACGAATTAGCGTTTTTGTGGGTAGTTGACTTTCCGTTGTTTGAATATTCTGAAACGGAAAAAAAGTTGGTCTCAACGCATCATCTTTTTACCGCTCCGCAAAAAAATGACGAAAAATTATTAGACAGCGAACCGGAAAAAATAAAAGCCCAGGCATACGATATTGTGTTAAATGGATTTGAAATCGGCGGCGGTTCGATTAGAATACATCAGAGAAATTTACAGGAGAAAATTTTTAAAATATTGGGATTAAAAAAAGAGGATTATGAAAAACAATTCGGCCATTTGCTGGAAGCGTTTGGATACGGAACGCCGCCGCACGGAGGAATCGCTTTAGGGATTGACCGGCTTTTGGCGATTTTATTAGACGAGCCGAATATCCGCGAAACAATCGCTTTCCCGAAAACTGGAGACGGACGGGACTTAATGATGCAAGCGCCCAGCGAGGTTGACGAAAAACAATTAAAAGAATTAAATATAAAAATCAATAAAAAATTATGAGAAACGAAAAAACATTCGTAATAATAAAACCAGACGGAGTTCAAAGGACTCTAGTTGGAGAAATTATTAAGCGGCTTGAGAGGGCCGGGCTGAAACTTGTTGCCGTAAAAATGCTCGTTCCGAAAGGAGATTTTATTGAAAAACATTATACTCTTGACCCCGAATGGAAAAGGGTCACGGGAGAAAAAACAATTAAAAGTTATCGCGATAAAGGGCTTGAACCGCCTTATGACGACCCGTATAAAGTAACTGAAAAAGTTCTTGTTGGTCTTAAAAAATTTATGACATCTGGTCCGGTTATAGCAATGGTTTGGCAGGGTCTTCACGCGGTAAAACTGGTCAGGAAATTGGTTGGCGGGACAGAGCCGTTCAGTTCGGACGTCGGCACGATTCGAGGCGATTTTGTTTTGGACTCGTACCAATTGTCCGATATTGACGGCAGAGCCATCAGAAACTTGGTGCATGCTTCCGGCTCAATAGAAGAAGCTAACAAGGAAATCGCTTTATGGTTTAAGCCAGAAGAAATCATCAATTATCGTCTTATCCAGGAAAGGATTTTATACGATGTTAATTTAGACGAGATTTTAGAGTAAACAGCTGTTGACTTTTTTATTTTGATGATATAATTATATTGAGTTCCAGTTAAGATTTCTCGGATCAAATTGGATTTTCAGGGAGGACAACAGTATCTTGGCTCTTGGGCTAAGATTGAGTCCACCCACTTGGTTCATAGCCGGGAGAATCCATTGACTGGAACTCATGAAAAGGCGGTTGAAAAACTGCTTTTTCGTTTCTAAGGATTGATATTTTTTTATTTATCCGTATACTTAACTGATATGAGAAGTTGTGAAATCTGCGGCAAGGGTTCTATTATGCGCGACGCGCGAAAAAAGCTTCGCGGTAACTACAACCCGACCGGCAAAAAAAGAAAATATCCCAATCTTCAAAAAACCCGCTCAGCGAGCGGAGAGCGAATTTCAGCCTGCACAAAGTGCATCAAGAAAATGACTAAGTCAAAATAGGATTTAGTTATTGCGGGCTGTAGTATAGTGGCAGTATACATGCATGGGGTGCATGAAGCCGCAGTTCGATTCTGCGCAGCCCGAAAAAAATTATATTTTTCTAAAAAATCGGTTAAGAGCCGATTTTTTTGTTTCTAATCTTGCTACCACAGGTGGTAAAATAAAAATGCCCAAAGGGCTTTTTTCTTTAATTTCAGGCAAAAAAGTGGTAGAGTAAAGGGATAAAAATATGAAAAAAACGTTGCCTATTCTTTCAATTGTTTTACTTATCGCGGTTTTTGGCGCTGTCTGGTGGCTTTCAAAAAATGAAGCGCAAAAACCTATTGTGACCAATTTTGAAGAATGCGTAGCAACAGGCAATCCGGTGATGGAGTCATACCCGCGACAGTGTCGCGCCGGCGAGCAATCATTTACCGAAAATATTGGCAACGAACTCGAAAAGACCGACCTCATCCGCATCAATACTCCGCGCCCCAATC
>JBBTWF010000011.1:0-15877 GCA_038062875.1 Patescibacteria group bacterium | reverse complement strand
CGGTCAGAGCAGGACACCACAGAAAAGTTTTGTTTTCCTTTTAGAAGAAAAAATCCGGCGCGCGCAAATCAAAAAATGCGAACAAAACTTTTCTGTGGTGTGGCGAGCGTTAGCGAGCGGCGGCGGGGCGGTTCAGTCGTTCCGTTCAAAATGGGTTCGTGCAAAGTTTAGAATTGGGCACAAAAATTTAAGTAATTTGTTATTAATTGTTAAAATAAGTAAAATATAAAAATGCGGATAGTTATCCATAAGACAGTTGTTTTATAAATTGAACTCTTGTGTTATTATAAATATATAATTACCAGTGTTCGATTTATGAGAAACGATAAACACCTTGCAATAAAATTACGGAAACAGGGGAAAAGCTATAATAAAATAAGCGGAGAATTAGAAATATCAAAAAGTACCTTATCTAATTGGTTTTCTAATATTAAGTGGTCAAAAGATATTAAAAAAGAACTTACAAGAAAAGCAAACTATATCGCACGCAAAAATTTACAACGTTATAATAAAAAATGTAAAGAAAAATGGGAACACCGAAGAGAAGCAGCGCGTCAAGAAGCTAGAAAAGATTTTCCAAAATTAACGAAAAACCCCCTATTTATTGCTGGTTTAATGATTTATTGGGGAGAAGGAGATAGTAAAATAAAAAATCCTTTTAGATTATCTAATACTGATCCAAGAATGATAGCTTTATATACTAAATTTTTAATCAAATCTCTAAATATTCCAAAAGAAAATTTACGCTCTACAATCATTTTATATCCGGATTTATCCGAAGAAAAATGTATGAATTTTTGGGCGGCAACAATAGGAATACCAAAATCTCAATTTTACAAAACCCAGTTTATAAAAGGTAAGCATCCAACAAAAAGATTATCTAATGGAATTTGCATGATAACATGCGGCAATAGACAAATAAAAGAAAAAATATTGGTTTGGATTGATTTATTAAGTAAAAGCTTATAAAATTTTATTATTGCGGGGTTAGTATAGTGGTAATATACGACATTGCCAATGTCGAGATGCGAGTTCGATTCTCGTACCCCGCTCCGGCCTTATAACACAATTAAAAAGTGTGATAGGCGCAAACTAAAAATCCGCTTGTGAGGAGCGGATTTTTAGTTTCGTAAGATTATGTTTTGAAATGAAATTTGATATAATATATCAATATGGATAAATCCAGCGGCGACATCTTTCGTTTTGTTTTTTTAACGCTTCTCGCGGTTGTTTTGCCTTTATTTTTAATTCCGATTGTTAAAATGAGTGGCTATGCGGAAATTATTGAAGAAATTACTAAAGCGGTGATTATATTTTTCGTCATTTTAGGATTTTCAACTTTTAGAAAAAAAATAGGAGGGGTGATTATTTTTGGTTTTCTTTTCGCCTTATCTGAAAGCATTTTTTATATGAATAATATTTTTCAGCTTGGAAATTTTGATATTTTCTGGCAGCGGCTGATTTTAACAACCCCGCTTCATATTATTACTTCAATAATAATTTTACTACCGGCCCTTAAAAACAGATTTTTAATTTTTATCGGGCTTTTTATCGCTTTTGTTATTCATTTATTATTTAATATTTTAATATGAACGACTTGCGATGTCGTTCTTTTGTCCTTTATTGATGGATTGAAAAAGATAATTTATAATAATAAAATAAGGATAGAGATGAAATTACCAAGACCAAATTTTAACCCCGCACCTTTTAAAATAATAGAAGACGCTTTTTTAATGCGGTATAGGCCTTACCACTATGTTTCAATAATTTTTCTCGTCCAAAAGCAACTTCTTTATTTTTGTATGCTTCGTAGTAAATTAGAACAAATGGTCGTCTATGTTTAGTAGAGACAACTTCGCCGTCATTGTGTTGTCTAAATCGTAATCGCAAGTTAGAGCAACAACCAATGTATAATTTAGAATCTTTTAAACTTTTCAAAATATACACATAGAACATAATATTATGATCAATATTATAACAAAATTTAAAAAAAGGTGCGGGGTAAATAAAATACTTTTATATTATTCAACTTTTTTGTTGACCGCTTTAATAATCGGCGGGTTTTCTATGGCAAGAGCGGCTAACGAGATTGTCAGTAATATTCTGCTTTTACCAGTGGCGGTTTTTCTCTGGATTAATGTCGTTCAGCGGTTCAAAGCCACGAGAAAAATCAAAAAATTAAAAGTAATGGATTTAGACAAAGATTCTTCTAAAATATGAAAAAAACCGTTGACAGTGTAATAAAAAAGCGCCAAATCTCCGAAGAACATCTTACGAGATACGATTTTGTAAGATTGGGGTCCGGCCTTGGTGACCCTGATAATCCAAATAAATTGATTAAAAGAGGAATCAAATACTTGATTTTTTTCAGTTTGATTTTGGGAGTAATAATCGGTTCCTTGAGTACAAGGTCGGTTCAGGCGTTTGTTTTTGGAAGCGCCAATCAGATTACTCAATGGATAAAAGACGCCACAACAGTGAGATTAAGAACGGAAACAGATAGCGTGAGAGTGGGAAGCACCGGGACCCTTTTTGCCAGCCCAAGTTTAAATAGGGTTGGTATCGCCACAACCACGCCGTCTTTTACCTTGGATGTTAACGGCGATTTAAGGATTAATACTTCTTCCACTCTTGGTTTAGTAATTTCTGGGGCTTGGAACGGTTCAACGATTGGCGTAGGTTATGGCGGCACAGGGACCTCCACCCAATTCACGGCTGGTTCGGTTGTGTTTGCCGGAGCGAACGGGATTTATTCTCAAAATAACTCTAATTTATACTGGAACAATGTCAGCAATTATCTCGGCATCGGGACAAGCACTCCTTCGCAGAAATTACAAGTAGCGGGCGATATTAATGTTGAATCCGGTTCGGGGATAAGGATAAATAATACCGCCACTTCGGGTAATTATCTAAGAGGCGACGGCACCAGATTTGTCTCTTCGGCCATTCAGACCGCAGATGTTCCCGCATTAACAGGAATTATAGTTCAAACAGTAACTACGCAATCAAACGCATCATCAACGGGGGCTACAATTATGCCGTTTGATGATACTATTCCACAGAATACTGAAGGAGACCAGTATATGACAGTTACCATTACTCCTGCAGCTTCAACTAATGAATTATTTATAGAGATAATCGGATATTTTGGGTCAAGTCTTGCTAGCGCTAAAATATCCGGAGCAATTTTTCAAGATGCTACCGCAAACGCATTAGCTGCGGGCGTCACCGTTCCTATGTCTGCCGCATATACAGTTCCTTTTAATTTAAGTTATAGAATGCTTGCCGGAACAACCTCGGCTACAACATTTAATTTCAGGGCAGGACCAAGCGCTGCGGCAACAATAACCTTTAACGGATTAGCAGGAGCAAGGTATTTTGGCGGAGTTATGAATTCTTTTATAAGAGTTACGGAAATAAGAAAATAGGTTTAACTATTATATGGCTTTGTTAAAAAATAAAATTTTACCGATTTCGAGGATATTTCTAACCACTCAAACACTTGGCGGAACAAAAGGTCGTTAGATTAAAATAATTAAACTTAGAATGACAAAACAAATCATCATAGCGTTTATATTGGGAATTATTGTGGCGGTTTTCGGGTTTCACGCTTATTTTGTTTATCAGTTGAGAGAGCAAGTCGCGAAGAATACAAATGATTTAGTTCAGATTGTGAATTTTTTGAATCAGAATACGCAAACCCCGCAAATGCCGACAAATCAACCGCCAGCAGAAAAGTAATAAGTTTTTATAGATGAAAAACAAACAAAACATGAATTTTCTTAAAGCAAATTCAAGAATTTTTAAAATTTTAACAGCGGTTTTTGCCGGTTTATTTTTACTTTCTCTTTCAGTACAAACGGCTCTGGCAATTCCAGCAATGCAGCAAAGATGCGAGCCGAACACAACTTGTATTATCGGCGAGTATGTTTTTGACGATGATGGTCATACACCGATGACCACGGATAATTATTGCAAGATTACGATTACTAATCCGAGCGATACGGTGATTGTCAACGCGGAAAATATGTCGGACAAAAACGACGGCTGGTATTATTATTCCACTTCTACTATTAGTTCTCCTGAAGGATTATATCGGAGTAAGATTTGCTGCGATGTCGGCGGAACCGAAGAATTATGCATTGATAAGACATTTATTTTAGGAACTTCTTTTGATACCTTGCCGGAAAAAATTTGGTCTTATACTGGTTCGGCTTTGGATACGGCCAGCAACGCCATTGCCAAAGTTTGGACTTATGCCACACGCAAATTAACTTCTCGGCAAATCGGTTCTGGTTCGGAATATATTGCCGGAGTTGCCACTTCCACCACCGTGGCCCAAGTTGCCAATGAAGCGGACCAAACTACGACGAAATACAATGTTGAATTAGTCAGAAAAGCCACTTTTGATTTCGCCGGAATAGCAGATGCCGGAAGTTCTTCATCCACTTTAGTTGATTCCGAACTGACCCAGCCTAACAATTACTGGCAGGATTATAATTTGATAATGATGTCCGGCAGTAATATCGGCCAATCCAAAACAGTTGCCAGTTCCAGCTACAGCGGCAATAGCATCACGCCTTCTTCTCCGTTCACCTATGCCATAGCCAGCGGCGACCAATATGTTGTTCAGCATGAAACCCGTTTAATCGCAAGAATTTGGACAGCTACTACCCGCACTCTTACAAGTTTCGGCACTTTGGTGGCGGATATTTGGAATAATGCCACCAGAAAATTAACCACTTCCACTTTAGATTCCGGTTCATTAGCGACTCTTACGGATATAAATACTTTAGAGAGTAATCTTCGGGGCGCAAGCTCAACCGATTTAACCACTTTATCCGGTTATGTTGATTCGGTTGAGGGTTATATCGGGATACCGACCGATACCGCCACCACCACTCTTTTCGGAGCAGTCCGCGATGTTCGGACAAAACTTAACCAGCTTGACACATTAGAAACAAAAATCGACACGGTTGATACGGTGGTTGATTTAATTCGCGCTTCGCAACTGCTCGGCTATACTCTTGAACTTTCTGATGTCGGCGAAATCGTTGAGACGAAAAATTATCGCGCCAAATTGACAATTTTGAATTATCAGAGCAATCCGGTTAACGCTTCTTCAACGCCGTCCATTGTCCTTTACGACGCTTTAAGAGCAACAGCCACCAGCACGACAATGACTAAACTTTCAACAGGTGTCTATGAATTTGTTTATACCGTAGCGTCCGGAGCAGCCAACGGAACCTGGGAAACATTGGTCAGCGTTGATTTGGGCGGCTCGGCAGATGTCCAGCTGAACGACTACTGGGAAGTTGAAGGTTCGCCGGCGCAGGTGATTATCAACTATATGAGCGACACCGCTATGCCGACAATTGCCGCCAACACAACCATTACCAACGAGGGTTCTACCGGTTATGAATATCAATATGAATATTGCGTGGTGTCTTCGGAAAGCAACCAATGCGGTGGCGGAGACGATATAGATTACGCTTCAGCGGCGAAATATATTAACGCCGGCCAAAATTGGACAACAGATTTGCAGTTGAATGTTCTCAATTTCGGAGATTATTGGTTTAAGGTGGTTGTTTATTGGGGGACTGAAACCTCGGGCGCTTCGCGCACATTTACGTTGTACGGCGGCTCAGGCGTTGCCGGAGGCGAGGTTCCCGCCGGCGGAGTAAGTTTGGACGGCATCTATAATAAACTTTTGGAAGTTCAAAAAGAAATCGGTTATCGCGGCAAGCCGGCTATTCCTTCTGATAGCATCTCGGCAACGGTTTATGAAACCTTAAAGGTTATGAGCGAACGTTTGGAAACAGTTGCCGGCTCCGAAGGGTGCGGTTTGTGTAATATCTTTAAACTGGAAAAAGAGCAAGCGGGCGATATAGATTATCTTAAAAACAAACTTCTTGAATTAAGGGCCTTGCTTGACGCCAATAAACTACTGATTGACAAGGCCGCTAACCAGCCGGTCATCAAGACCTGGTTTGAATGGGGTTCTGTCATCTTGAAAATGCTGGTAATCAACCCGTCGTCTTCCCAGACGCAAACGGTTCCATTTAAGGCGTATTTGCCGCGCGAAACAAAACCGGAATACATAATGGACCGCGGCGATTTGGCGTTGGATTTTGACGAGGAAAATAATCTTTGGTACGTCCATAAAGAAATCAGATTGGGACCCGGCGAAACAGCGACTAAAATGGTTGAAATCAAAGACGTGTGGGTGATTCAGAAAGAAGAAGTTAATTCTTTGAGAAGCCAATTTGAGGAGTTGTTGAAGCCGCTTGAAGGCACGGCTTTTTACGCTCAAGCCGTCACCTTGAAAAGCGACGCGGACAGGCTCTTGGACGGGATTGTCAGGAAGCAAGATGAATATAAAGCCACTCCGCAGGAACACATTGTTGCTTATCGGGAAAATATGGAAAGTTTACGAGCGGTTAACAGCAATATGGAGGCGTTGAAAAAACTGGTTGCCGAAGAAAGCGGAGCCAGTCGGGCGCTCGGCAGTTTGTTCGGCGTTTCCACCACTATGACATGGGCGATTGTAATTATAGTGGTAGTGGGGATTATGATTTTAATGGTGATGCTTTACACGATGTTGTTAAGAAATCAGGATTTGGAATATCATTTAGCTGGAGAGACCGGACTTCAAAAACATCCACAGCGAGGTTTGCGTCGTTTATTGGTTAGACAGACGTCAAAAATCCAAAGCCACTTTTCGGAAACTACCCCCAAAACGATAATCATATTTCTGATTATTGTCGGAATTTTATCTTTGGCTGGAGGCGTCTTAATAAGATTTATTATGGATTTTTAATTTTGTGAGAAACTAACGGCATTTTATTTCGTTTTATATGTTAGATGGCGAGAAAAACATAATAGAAGGCGCTATCCTGGGCGAGGCCTCGGCTTTTGGCTTACTTTACGATCATTATCAACCGCGCATTTACCGGTTTATCTATCTTAAAGTCAGCCATCGTGAGGAAGCCGAGGACCTTACCCATCAGGTGTTTTTAGGCGCTTGGCAGAATATCGGGAATTATCAATTTAAAGGATTTCCATTTTCAAGTTGGCTTTATCAGATTGCCAGAAATCAAGTGATTGATTATTATCGGACGAAAAAGAAAAATGTCAGTTTGGAAAATATCGTTGAACCGGAAGTTGAAAGTTCTAGCGAGAAGACAATTGACGGCGATTTGGATATTAAAAAAGTCAGACAAGCGATTACTCGTCTTAGTCAGGAACAGCAAGACGTGATTATTATGAGATTTATTGAAGACCTTTCGCCGCAAGAAACCGCGAAAGCGCTTAATAAAAGCAATGGAGCCGTTAGATTGATACAATTTAGGGCGATTAGAAATTTG
Organism: Patescibacteria group bacterium; assembly: GCA_038062875.1. Taxonomy (GTDB): domain Bacteria; phylum Patescibacteriota; class Minisyncoccia; order UBA6257; family UBA9933; genus JBBTWF01. The sequence goes on along the minus strand of JBBTWF010000011.1, from coordinate 8,510 downwards.
AGGAAAATCCTAAATCCTAAATCCTAAATCCTACATTCTAAATTTTATGGACAAAGATTTACTAAAAAATTTAAATAAATTAAGAGAAATTAAGCCGAACAAAGATTATTCAAAACAATCGCGGCTTTTAATTTTATCTTCTCCGCGCAATTATGAATTAAAAACTTTTAAAATAGGATTTTTAGATTCGTTTATGGCTGGCTTTCGGAAGCCGGCAACGGTTTTAGCAATTTCAGGCGTCTTTATTTTAATAATAGTTTTCGGTTTTTCTTACATTAATCAAATTTTGTCTCCGCTCTTTTTGCCGGGTTTGAATAAAAATAATTTAGTCGCAGAGGCGGACGAAATGACGGTTTCTATTCAAGTTAGGTTAGACGACGTTAAATACAATATCCAAGAGCTTCAAAATAAAAAACTGGCTGATTTAGCGACTCTTAATAAGTTAAAGGTCTTATTAGTAGAAGCAACCAGCCGACTGGAAGAGGCGTCTGAATTGAGCGTTGAGGCCGATAAAATAGAGTTGTCTCTGCAAAAAATGAAAGCAGCTAAAGAGATTCTCCAAGAAATGAATTTAGAGATAAACGGAGTTCTTAATAAATAACCCCGACGTTTCGTCGGGGTTATTTATTTCGCAAAATTTCGCGTTGATATTCACAAATTTTTGCTTCTATCTATTTTACGGCCTCTTTCAATGCTTTGCCGGCTCTGAATTTCGGTTTAATCGAGGCGGCGATTTGAATTTTCTCTCCGGTTTTCGGATTGACTCCCATTCTGGCCGCTCTTTTGGCAACTTTGAACGCGCCAAAACCCGGAATGGCGACTTCTTCTCCTTTTGATAATGTTTTGGTGATAATATCAAAGATGGCGTCAACGATTTCGCCTGCTTGTTTTTTAACTTCAAGTCCAGCGACTTTCATCAATTCTTCCACTAATTCTGGTTTTTTCATAAATTAAAAGATTAATAATTTAATTCTGTCGACCTTTTATTTAAGTATATTAAATCATATAGTAAAAATCTATTCAAAACAAGGGGCTTTTTATTTCGCGTATTCCACCGCTCTCACCTCTCTAATAACATTCACTTTAATCTCTCCGGGGTATTTTAACTCAGCTTCTATCCTATTCGCAATGTCTTTGGCTAATTGGAGGGCTTTAAAGTCGTCAATTTTTTCCGGTGTCACAAATACTCTTAATTCACGGCCTGCTGAAATGGCGTAAGCGGTTTTAACGCCTTCAAATCCAACGGCAATTTTTTCCAAGTCCTCCAATCGTTTGATGTAGTTTTCCAATGTGTCGCGTCTGGCTCCGGGTCGAGCCGCTGATAGAGCGTCGGCAGCCGCCACAATATACGACTCCGAAGTGCTGAATGGATATTCTTCATGGTGGGACTCCATTGATTTAATCACTTCTTCGGAAACGCCGTATTTTTTCAAAATTCTCATTCCCAATTCAGTATGGTTGCCTTGGACTTCGTGGTCAATGGCTTTTCCTATGTCGTGAAGCAACGCTCCTTTTTTGGCGGTTTCCACGTTTAGTCCGAGTTCCGAAGCCATCATAGCGGCGAGATAAGCGGTTTCAATAGAATGAACTAAGACATTTTGCCCATAACTGGTTCTAAAATGAAGCCGTCCCAATAATTGTATGATTTCTTTTGGCAGGTCGTAAATGCCGACTTCATAAGCCGCTGCTTCGCCTGTTTCAATGATTTTTTTACTTATTTCCGCTTTGGCTTCTTCAACTTTTTCTTCAATTTTCGCCGGTTGAATCCTGCCGTCTTTGATTAATTTTTCTAGAGCCAATTTAGCGATTTCTCGTATTGTCGGGTCAAAAGAGGAGATTGTCAAACTGTCAGGGGTCTCGTCTATTATTAATTCAACGCCCGTTAAACGTTCCAGCGCGCGGATGTTTCTTCCTTCACGACCGATAATTTTTCCTTTTAAGTCCTTATCGGAAAGGTTAAATGACGTGGTTGTTATTTCCGCCACATGGGAGCGAGCATAGCGCTGAATGGCGGTAGTGATGATTCCAAGTCCTCGGCGTTCAATTTCTTCTCTTCTACTCCCTTCCATCTTTTGAATAACCGAAGCGATTTCTTGTTGATATTTTTTTTCGGTCTCTTTTAAAAGCGAGTCCCTGGCTTCGGAAAAAGTCATTTTGGCGATTTGTTCAAGTTCTTGTCTTGCTTTTTGGTTCAGTTCTTCAATTTGTGCCTTGGCGGTTTTTAATTTTTCAATGTCTTGGTCTATTTGCGACTCGCGCAATTTCAAGTCGGATAATTGTTTTTCGGTGAGCTCTTCTTTTTTAATAAGCCGCTCTTCCAAGCGGTCAAGCTGGATTTTTCGTTCCAGTTCTTCTTTCTTTATTTCTTCAAGAATGCCGGCGGATTTATCTTGAGCGTCTAAAACGATTTCTTTAGCTTTGGACTTTGCTTCATCAAACTGTTTTTTGATTTTTTGCTCAATTGAGTCGCTTTGCCTGACCGCAATTAATTGCCGGACAAAATAACCGGCAATCAATCCCGAAGCTACCAAAGCAATCCAAAGAAGCGGATTTTGGTAATTCATATATTTGATTGTTCGCTAAATTATTCATAAATATCTGAATCGTATTAGGAACGGTTAATTTCTTATGATATAATAATAATCGTAATAATATAATTTGTAAAGTCATGAAGAGAACTATTATTTTAGTTATTTTAGACGGTTGGGGAATCGGCCGTCACGACGAATCTAATCCGATTTTCACGGTTAAGCCGTCGAATATCGATTATATTAAAAATAATTTTCCTTCAGGCGCTTTGCAGGCCTCGGGAATCGCAGTCGGCCTTCCTTGGGGAGAAGAAGGCAACAGCGAGGTCGGGCATTTGAATTTGGGAGCCGGTAAAATTGTTTATCAAAATTATCCTCGCGTTACTTTATCTATTCAAGACGGCTCCTTTTTTAAAAATAGCGCGCTCAAAAACGCGTTTGAGCATACTAAAAAAAATAATTCCAGAATTAACTTTATCGGTCTTTTAAGCAAAGGGAATGTTCATTCTTCTCTTGAACATTTAGACGCTTTGCTCAAGTTCGCCGAGCAAGAAAATCTTTTTGGCAAAGTTAATCTTCATTTAATTACTGACGGCCGAGACAGTCCGCCACAATCAGCGATTGAATTATTGAAGCGTTTGCCTAAAGACAGATTAGCGAGTATCTCCGGGCGTTATTACGCAATGGACCGAAATAAAAATTGGGACAGAATCCAAAAGGCATATAATGCGTTAGTTGGCGAAGGGTCGTCCATATTGATAGAAGATATTGAAAATCACATTAAAAAGGTTTATCAGAAAAATCTTAATGACGAATATGTTGAACCGGTTTTAATAAATAATTCGGAAAGCAGCCGCATAAAAGACGGAGACGCTGTAATCTTTTTTAATTTCCGCGAGGACCGAATGCGTCAGATTGTTGAGCCGTTCATCCCGCACCTTTCAAAAGATTTGAAAGGTGCGGGATTAATTAATAATGAATTCAATAAATTTCCGACTAAAAAATTTTCCAATCTCTACGTGGCAACGATGATTAGTTATGCGGATGAATTCAAAGCGCCGGTAATTTTTCAAAAAGAAAAAATAGAAAATCCGTTAGGCAGGGTTTTGGCTGACAGTCAAAAAAGTCAATTTCGGGTGGCGGAGACTGAAAAATACGCTCATATCACCTATTTTTTCAACGGCCAAAGAGAAGAGCCGTTCCAAAATGAATACCGGATATTGATTCCTTCCAAAAACGTGATTCGGCACGACGAACATCCTGAAATGATGGCGTCCGAGATTACCAATCGGGTAATCGGGGCTATTGAGGACAAGGGTTTTGATTTTATTTTGGCGAATTACGCCAATCCGGATATGGTTGCCCATACCGGGAATTATCAAGCCGCCATTCGGGCGGTTGAAATAGTTGACGAAGAAATCGGCAAGTTAAAAGAAGTTGTTTTAAAACAAAACGCGATTTTAATTATTACTTCCGATCACGGAAACATTGAAAGAATGTTTAATCCGTTAACGGGCGCTCCGGAAACCAAACACGACCCGAATCCGGTTCCAATTTATTTAGTCGCCAAAGAATACGAAAGAAAAAGAAGTGAAACTGATGTCAGGAAATCGGAAAACGGAACGATTGGCGTTCTTGCCGATATTGCCCCAACTATTCTTGAGTTAATGAGTGTCTCAAAACCGAACGAGATGAGTGGAAAAAGTTTGTTAAGAGAATTAGTTATTTAGTTTTAGATGTAATCCTTGTAAATTTCTTTGATTTTGATATAATTTAGATTATGTATAAAATAGCTGTTAAAAAATTATTCAATTGGTTTTCAAAGAATATTCCCGCTATTTTTCTTTGCGTTTTGGTTTCAGTTCTGTTTATTGTTGTTTCTGTTTCTGGCACCACCACAATCGGTACTGACATTTCAACTACCAACTTGACGGTTTCCGGTACCGCCACCACTACCGGCGCTCATTATGTCGGTGGCAATCTGACAGTCATCGGCAACGCTTCCACCACCGGCACTTTCAATTTGTCCGGATTAGCCACTTTTCTAAGCGGTTTATCAATTACAGGCAATACCACTTCTACCGGCAATCTTAATATCGGCGGAACTCTTTCTGTTACCGGCACTTCCACTTTAACTTCCGTTGTCAGCAACTCTCTTGCAACTCCTGCCAATTACGTCGTCTTCCTAAGCGGTGGCACCACTTATGTCAGAGACGGTTTAGACGGCAGTATTGACTACTCCAATACAGACCCGGAAACCGCCATAGAATGGGCAATGAATAATCTGACATCAGGCAGAACTTGGAAAGAAAAAGTTGTAGTTAAGGGTAATTACACGATAGATACTTCCATAGATATTCCCAGTTATACGATTCTGGAGTTGCAGGGAAGATTGACAAAGGCAAGCGGGGATTTTACCACGCTCGGTATGTTCGTAATTAATGGAACGAATAATATAGAGGTAATTGGCGGTAGTATTGATGGAAATTATGATGATGCAGGTCAATCAAGCGGTATGGATTGCGTATATATTATTAATGGTTCTCATATCACAATTAAAGAGATGAAGATTTATGATTGTCGCAATTATGGAATTGTTCTTAGAGCAACATCAGATTTTATTATCGCGGAGAATGTGGTCAGTAATAACGGAGACGATGGCATTGCGCCTATTTATAATTCAAATAACGGCGCGATTTCTAATAACAGAATATGGGGCAACAGAAGTGCGGTCGCGACTTCTTCGGGGATAGAAATTAGAGACGGCTCTTATGAGATAACTATTAAAGGTAATGTGGTTTATGGCGGAACCGCAGGCAGCGATATGAACGGAATTGCGGTAGTTATTGATTCGGGTTCTGCTTACTCCGCTCCTCATGATGTAACTATCAGCGGAAATATAATTAGGGATATTGAAGATATGGGCATTTTAGTTCAAACGAATGATGCGAGCAATAATTTAGAGAATATATCAATAACCGGCAATACTGTAGTTGATACCACGAAAAACGGGATATTTGTATCAGGGAGGTCTGATCGAGACGGCGTTATTATGGGAGCGACAATTCAAGGCAATACTGTAGCCCAAGCCGGAACAAGTTCAAGCACCGTAAGCGGTATTAATATAGGTTACGCTAACGGAGTAACAATCGCGGGCAATTCCGTGTCAGAAAGCGGTCAATACGGCATATACATAATAGGCTCTCAGCAGATTATCGTATCAGAAAATCAAGTTTTCAATAACGGCAATGCCGTTAATTCATTTGGTATTTTTCTTCAGGGCAGCACTATTTCAAGCGTTCTATACCCTCTTGACGTTACTATCGCAGGTAATAATGTCGCGGATTATCAAACAACTAAAACACAAGACGGCATAACAGTGGATACGGCAACCACGCGAATTAAAATTTTAAATAATAATTTGACGAGCGTCAGAGCCACGGCAATCAGTTTGGCAAATTCCGGCCTCGCGCTCATTCGAAATAATATCGGTTATACCTATACAGATACTCCGGGAGCAACCGTTACTTTAAACCCAACAACTGAATATGTCAGATATAGCTGCTACTCCGGAGGCACTACTTTTACATTGGCGGAAGGGCTTGCCATTGAAGGGCAGATACTTACTATAACGAATACTTCCGCTAACCTTTGCAACTTTGCCAATCAATCGGGAGTGTTAGTTATAGCGGGCGGAGTTTTCGCGATGGGACAAAATGATGTTTTGAATTTGGTTTATCAAAGCGGACAGTGGGTGGAGACGGGAAGGAGTGATAATTAAAATTAAAAATGCTTTTCAAAAAATTCTTTAAACCTAACTTCATCGCTGTTATTTTTTGCGTTTTAGTCGTTGTTTTGAGTATTGTTGCTAATACTAAATCTATGGACATCAACGAAGACATCTCTGTCGCCAACCTGACGGTTTCCGGTAATGCCACCACCACGGGCGCCCATTATGTCGGTGGCAATCTGACAGTCATCGGCAACGCTTCCACTACCGGCACTTTTACATTATCTGGTTTAGCCACCTTTCTAAGCGGTTTATCAATTGCCGGCAACACAACTTCTACCGGCAATCTTAATATCGGCGGAACGCTTTCGGTAACCGGCACTTCCACTTTGACTTCTGTTGTCAGTAATTCCCTGGCCACTCCCGCCAATTATGTCGTCTTCCTAAGCGGCGGCACCACTTATGTCAGAGATGGTTTAGACGGCAGTATTGACTACTCCAATACAGACCCGGAAACCGCCATAGAATGGGCAATGAATAATCTGACATCAGGCAGAACTTGGAAAGAAAAAGTTGTAGTTAAGGGTAATTACACGATAGATACTTCCATAGATATTCCCAGTTATACGATTCTGGAGTTGCAGGGAAGATTGACAATTGCTTCTGGCACTTTTGGGCTGGTAAATTCTGATACAACCAATGGAAATACCGACATAGAGATAATAGGCGGAACTATTGACGGAAATTACGCAAATCTAATTAATTATAATAACTGTGTTTTTTTACAAAATTCAAATAACTTAATAATTACGGGAATGACTATTTACGGCTGCAAGAATGAAGGCATAGAATTCAGGAATGTTTCCGGTTTTGATATCTCTGAAAATACTATTTTTAATAACGGCGATGACAGTATTTCTCTTATTAATGGCGGAGGAGGCGGCTCTAATAACGGAACGGTCTCAAATAATATTCTATTCGGCAATAGGTCTGCCACCGGTGGTTCATCTGGTATAGAAATAGAGGATGGCAGTTATGAGATAACCGTATCTAATAATGTGATTTATGGTAGCACTGCTTCAAGTTCAATGACTGGTATTGGGGTAGTTGTTGATTCGGGTTCTACTTATTCCGCTTCTCACGATGTGACTATCAGCGGAAACGTTATAAGAGATGTTGAAGTATCTGGGATTATTGTTCAGACCAATTTAACCGCGGCTAACCTTGAAAATGTGACAATAATTGGGAATACGATAGTTAATTCGGTAGGCAGTGGAATACAAATTCTTGGTAAATCAACTTTCAGTGGAATTTCCAGAGGAGTAAGTATTATTGGCAATACTGTAACCCAAGCCGGAACAAATACCGCGGCAATTTATGGAATATATGTTTCCTATACTCAAGGAGTAACTATAAGGGGAAACATTATATCCGAGAGTGGGAATAACGGGATTCGTCTGTATTATGTTCGACAAGCTAATGTTTCGGGAAATATTATATTTAACAATGGAAATTATGCTAATTCTTATGGAATAAATGTTAATACTGCCAATAGCCAGGATATTTTAATAAGTGAAAACCATATCTTTGACACGCAAGCGACTAAAACTCAAGATGGAATAGCTGTTAACGCAGCTACAACTCGGATTACAATAATAAATAATAATTTAACAAGCGTGGCAGCTACTGCCATTAGTTTACAAAGTAGCGGACTTGCTTATATAGCTAATAATCTTGGTTATACAAAAACTTCTGCCTTAGCTAGTAATGCGACATCAACCCCCCAAACTGCCACTCTTGACCCGTCTACTGATTATTTTAGATATATTTGTTCAGACCCTCATACCTGCGATATTACACTCGCGGAATCTATAGCGCTTGAAGGGAGGAGAATTATAATCACAAACAGCGGCGCTTATGCTTGTGATTTCGCTAATCAAACAGATATTTTAGTTATAGCGGGTGGAGCTTTCGCGATGGGAACCAATGATGTCTTGGAACTCGTTTATCAAAGCGGACAGTGGGTGGAGACGAGAAGGAGCAACAACTAAGAATAATAAATATTTTCATGAAATTTTCCAAAAAGTTAGCGATTTTTTTCAAGATTTATATTTCTGTCTTTGGTTTTTTGGGTTTTAGCGCCGTTGTTTTCGCCGCCGGAACTGTTTCTTTTACCGCTGACACGATTGTCAGTTTGTCCGGCATCAGCGACGGCTCGCTTTATGTCGCGTCAAGTTCGCAGGCGGCTTCGG
>JBBTWF010000010.1:0-10187 GCA_038062875.1 Patescibacteria group bacterium | reverse complement strand
CGCGGCCGCGGCGGACGGGGGGCCCATGGGGGCACCCCCGCCCCGCCCGAGCGGTTCTGTCCCTGCCGCACCGCAGGCGCGGCATCAGTCCAGTCCAAAGTAGGTTCGCGCAAAGTGTATAATTACAGCATTCATAATAGAAATCCCGCTTTAAGCGGGATTTCTATTATGAATGCGCGGGAGAGGAGTCGAACCTCCACGTCCTTGCGGACACAGGAACCTCAATCCTGCTCGGCTACCATTACGACACCCGCGCGTTATTTATATGTTTATCGTTAATTCTAAATGCTTTTTCCATTTTTAACCGCTTTCTTCGCAAACAAACAACTTTCTTATTATAATATAATTTCGGAAATAATTTCAATGATTCTGCCTTAGCGTATTTTAATTGATAAACTGAACTGTTTACGCTTTTTGTAATATGCCCGCTTATCGCGAGAAATTCATAAATTTTATTCTGAAGCCAATCGATATGATCCTTACTGGCAGAAATAAATTCCGTATAAAACATAAAACTTGATTTCCATCTTGGATCCCAATACGAATAAAAACTGCCGTCACCGTCAAAATGTCCGCGTAAAAAATCAAAAAAATATTTATTGGGAATCTGAATAACGCCGATAATTTTTGTCTTATTAGGCATTAATCCTATCGATAATAAAAATTTATAGAATAAAACATCTCCGATTTGAACAACATAATATTTTTTATCGCCCTGAAAACTACTTGATTTTCTGCCAATATGAAAATTAATTTTCAAACTTTTCTGAAATTTATGGATTAATTCCAAGTCCTTAGAAGTAAAAACTATATGTCTTCCGTCCGGAGATAAATTTCCGTCAGTCGTCAATAATCCTATCGCGTAAGCGAATTCCGACGACCATTTAATTTTTACTTTCCCTAACGGCTTCATATTTTTTAATGCCTTTCTATGCACTCTTTTTTATTCTATCTCCCCCCCCCTTCCCCTTATTTTATTATACTATAAATCTCCTCAAGCTAATAGCGTATACCTAATATAAAATATAAATAATATATAAAAAATACAAAAAAGAGGAAGGATAAATAAAAAAAAATTAGTGATTTTTGTGTTTCACACCGCCACGCCGATTTTTTGGCGAGATTTTTTCTTGGATAATTTTCTCAAGAAATAAAGTTTCGCGCGATGAACTTTTTTGGGCGAACTGATAATCTCCACTTTTTCAATTATCGTAGAATTAATTGGATAGACTTTTTCAACGCCAACGCCCGCAACCGTCGCCCTGACCGCGAAAGTCGCTCCTGTCTCTTTGCCGTGCTTCCGACTTATAACAATGCCCTTAAACTTGCTTATTCTTTCCTTCTCTCCTTCTTTTATCTTTTCGCTCACACGCACTATAGCGCCTGATTTAATTTGATTTAAAATTTCTTCTTTAATCATACTGAATAATAATAAGTAAATTCGTTTAAAATTTCAAGTCCTTTAACTCTTTCGGCAATTCGGCCTCGATTTTTATCCTTTTTCCGTCATCAGTATTAAATTCCACCGATTCCGCGTGAAGAAACTGACGAGCCAAACCAAAAGGATTTTCTTTGTGTCCATAAAGCGCGTCCCCGACAATCGGATGACCGATTGAAGCCAAATGAATTCTAATTTGATGAGTCCGACCTGTTTTTGGGAATACTTCCACAAAAGAAAAATCTTGTCCGTCTTTTTTAAAATATTTCTTGACTTTATATTCGGTAATCGCCTCTTTGGTCAAACCGCCTTTCCAAACGGTTCTTTTAATGGTGCCTGTTTTTAAGCTGATTGGTTTTTTGATTATTCCTGTTTTCGGCTCCAGTTTTCCCCAAACCAAAGCCAGGTAGGTCTTTTTAATTTTCCGCTCCTGAAAAAGTTTTTTCAGATAATTGAAATAATCTTGATTACGGGCGATTAAAATCACGCCAGAAGTATCTTTATCCAGCCGATGAACAATACCAGGCCGAATTTTTGGTTCGTCGCCGACTGTTTTAATTTCTGGATATTTTTTAACCAGCCAATCCGCTAAAGTAAATTGTTTAGGATTTAGGATTTTGAATTTAGGATTTCCTGCTGGGTGTACCAGCAGGCCAGCCGGCTTATTAACAGCCAAAAAGTTTTTATCTTCGTAGATTATTTTAGGAAGCATTGTTCGTAGCCCTAAGGAGAATCGCCGCTCAAACTTTTTAAAAAGTAAAAAGTTTGAGCGAGCCTCGCCCCGATTGAAATCGGGGCGGGAACCCCTGTTAATATAAGCAGCCCCACGGGGAATCGAACCCCGATTTTGTCCGTGAAAGGGACATGTCCTGACCGTTAGACGATAGGGCCAATTTAAAAATTTCTAATTTCTAATTTCTAATTTCTAATTTCTAATATATATCACATTATCTCCGTTTTTTCAATGAATCCCGCACCTTTCTACGAAGTCTAATGCTCTGTAAAAAGGATCGAGAAAATCCCTTCATGTATTCGAGAAAGGTGCGGGATAAAAATTTACAATTCGCGAATTATTAGATATTCTTAAAGTATATGTATCGTTTCTTTGAGATGGTCCCCGGGCTGTTGGCATGGGGCACCATCATTCTAATGATTCTTGCGTCTTGGTTGTTGCCCGTATGGGCCGCTGTTTTTATTATTCTTTTTGATATTTACTGGCTGCTTAAAATAATTTATATGTCTTTCCATCTCCGCTCTACATTCGTAAAGATGAGGCGGAATTTGAAAATTAATTGGCTCCGACGCCTCGATGAATTATCATCGAGGGTCGGAGCTCCGACAGCCGACGATTCTGTCGGCTCGTCGGAGCTGAAAAAATGGCAAAAAATCTATCATCTTATTATCCTCCCGATGTCTAAAGAGCCGTACGAAATCGTAAAAGAAACATTCGATAGTTTATTAAAAACCAATTACCCAAAAGACAAATTTATTGTTGTTTTAGCAACAGAAGAACGTGGCGGTATAAAAACTCAAGAAACGGCGCAAAAAATCCAACCAGAATTCGACGCTCAATTTTTTAAATTTTTAATCACAAAACATCCGTCAAACTTACCGAATGAAATCCCGGGTAAGGGTTCAAACCAAACATGGGCAACCAAAGAAGTAAAAAGACTAATCATCGACCCTCTTGAAATTCCTTACGAAAATATTTTAGTTTCGGTTTTTGATGTTGATACGCAAGTTTTGCCGGAATATTTCGGCATTCTGACTTACAATTTTCTTACCTGCGAATACCCTCAAAATTCCAGCTTTCAACCGATTCCACTTTTTACCAATAATATTTTTCAGGCGCCGTCTTTAGCCAGAGTCATCGCATTTTCATCAACTTTCTGGCATATGATGCAACAGTCGCGTCCTGAACGCCAAACTACTTTTTCCTCCCATTCAATGCCTTTTAAAGCAATAGTGGAAATTGATTATTGGAATATAAATATTGTTTCCGAAGATTCCAGAATTTTCTGGCAGTGCTATCTTCATTACAACGGCAATTGGCGCGTTGTGCCGCTTTTTTACCCGGCATCAATGGACGCCAATGTTGCCACTACTTTCTGGCAAACGATATCTAATCAATATAAACAACAAAGACGCTGGGGATGGGGCTGCGAAAATATTCCTTATTTTTTAGACGGCTTCAGAAAAAACCTGAATATTCCGAAAATAAAAAAATGGTATTGGAGTTTTCATATTATTGAAGGGTTCCATTCTTGGTCAACTAACGCTTTGCTAATTTTCGCGCTTGGCTGGCTACCGCTAATTTTAGGCGGCGCCGATTTTAATGCTTCTCTTATCTCTTATAACCTACCTCAAATCACGCGGCTGATTATGAATTTGGCGATGCTCGGAATTTCAACTTCTGCGATTTTAGGCATTATTCTTCTGCCTCCAAAACCGCATTGGTTCAAACCATGGCATTATTTTCTTTATTTTATTCAATGGCTTTTAGTTCCTTTGACTCTGGTATTTTTTGGCGCTTTCCCCGGATTAGAATCACAAACTCGTTTGATGATCGGCGGAAAATTCCGCCTCGGTTTTTGGGTTACGCCTAAACATAGATAAAATTTATTCCAAATGCACTTCTTTTTGAAAAATCTCCAATCGTTCTTTAAGAAGAGGATAATTTTCTAATTCCGAATCTTCTTTAATAATTTTTTCAGCTGCCTGGCGGGCAGATTTTATCAATTCCGGATTTTGGATCGCCTTCATAGCCAAATCCGGCAAACCGGTCTGTTCAGCGCCTAAAATTTGTCCCGGTCCTCGAATCGCCAAATCCTTTTCGGCCAATTCAAATCCATTTTTCGCTTCAATCAAAGAACGTAAACGCTGATGCGTTGTTTTTGAAGAGGACTCCGTAAAAAGAAAACAAAATGATTGGTGCGTTCCTCTGCCGACTCTGCCACGAAACTGATAAAGCTGGGATAATCCGAATCGTTCGCTCCCCTCAATAAGCATTATTGAAGCGTTGGGAACGTCAACTCCGACCTCCACAACGGAAGTGGAAACTAGAATATCAATTATTCCATTGTTAAATTGTTTCATTGTTTCAATTTTTTCTTTCGACTTTATTTTGCCGTGAAGCATCGCGACTTTAAGTTCCGGGAAAACTTTTTTGGAAAGTTTTCCATATTCCTCTTTAACGGCTTTAACGTCCAAGACGAAAAAGTTGCCGTTAATTTCAGCCGGGTCAATCCGAGGACATATTACGAACGCCTGCCGGCCTTTTTTGATTTGGTCTCGAATAAATTGGTACGCTTTGTCGCGATTCAGTGGGCTGACGATTTTGGTGATAATTTCTTTTCTGCCTTTTGGCAATTCGTCTATAATGGATAAGTCCAAATCTCCGAAAATAGTCAAATTTAAAGTGCGGGGAATAGGTGTCGCTGACATACTTAAAAAGTGGGGAATTAAAACTCCCGCGTTGCTTTTTTTAACCAACATCGCTCTCTGATTAATTCCGAACCTATGCTGTTCGTCAACAACCGTAAAAGCCAGATTATCAAATTTGATATTTTTTTGTATTAAAGCGTGGGTGCCGATAATTATTCTCAATTCTCCTTTCGCGATTTTTTTTATTAAATCGTTTTTCTCTATTTTATTCTCCAAACCGTCGCCGTAAAAAATCCTTGATTCGCCGGCTGTAATAAGACCGATTCCTTCATTAAAATCAGGGAAGAATTTTAAAAATGTCTTGTAATGCTGACGCGCCAAAACCTCGGTAGGCGCCATAAAAACACTCTGCTTACCATGAGTCGCCACAATTAAAGCAGCCAACCCCGCCACGATGGTTTTCCCGGAACCCACATCGCCTTGAAGCAAGCGGTTCATCGGATGTGGCTTTTGAAAATCCTGTAAAATTTCCCAAAGTGATTTTTTTTGCGATTGAGTTAATTCAAAAGGAAGATGACTGATAAGTTTTTTCAGATAATCAAGGTCGACTTCAAAAAAGAAAGATTTTTCTTTTGACAATTTGAGACGCTGTCTCAAATTATTGAGTTGAAGCAAAAATAAATCTTCAAAAGCGAATCTTTTTTTGGCGTTTATGACTTGGTTTAAATCTTCCGGAAAATGAACGCATTTAATCGCCTGATTTATTTCTAAAAATTTATTTTCTTCTAAAATTTCTTTCGGCAAAATTTCCGACAACTTTTCCAGATTATCTAAAACCGGTTTGATTAAAAATCTGATTGCTTTTGAAGTAATGCCTCTGGTTTCCGGATAAATCGGAACCAAACGGCCGGTATGCCTCCAATCTGACGCGTTATTATTTTCTTGTAAATTAGAAATTATTTCGTAAGACGGGCTGGAAATATAAATTTTATTTTTAGACACAACGACTTTGCCGGCGAAATTAGCCCAAACTCCCTTTCTTAGACCTCTCAAAATAAACGGCTGGTTAAACCAAACCGCGCCGATATTGCCGGTATTGTCGCCTATTAAAGCGTCTACAATAATCATTCTCCGTTTCCAAGTACGGAGCATCTTGATTTCCTTGACTTCCGCTTGGATAACGACCGGCTCGTTTATTTTTATGTCAGCGATTTTTGAAATTTTTGAAAAATCGTCGTAGCGGAACGGAAAATGCCAAAGTAAATCCCTGACAGTATGAATGCCAAGTTTTTTTAATTTCGGCAAAAATCTCTGGCCAATACCTTTTATGCCTTTAATTTCTTCAATTGAGGTCTGAAGCGTAATCATTTGTATAATTTTACGCTCCTATCAGTTATTCTTCAAATAAAAACGGAGGGTAGCGTAAACGCGTACCCTCCGATACTGCTATTAAGTGTTCAGCCGAAACCTGCCTGCCTGGACGCTGCAGAATCCACAATTATCATCAAATTACCCTTCATAAAATCGTTTTGTGGAGGCCCAATAGCGCCAACCATTCCACCAATATCGCTCATTGGTTGTTGAACGATAGCCGCAACCATTGAAGCAGCACTGCCTTCGATCATCGAATCAACTGTCCCTGTTGTTATCGCTGTGGCCTGCATCACGCTTGTGCCAGCGAATACAACCGGAACCACCAGAAACATCAAACAGAGAAAGCACATCACCATTGTCATCACCATCGCTGCTTTTTTGACCATATATTTTGCCCTCCTTTCTTCCTTGGTCGGAGGAAATGTAAAAGAGCTAATCGCTCTTCTAGACAAATTATCAAAGATAATATTGTCTGTTTGATACTATTTTTAATTTAGCACAATCTTCGTAAAAATCAATAGTTTAATTGTTAATAACTTAATTTGCCGATTTCTCGCATTATCTGTTCAGTCATATTCTCCAAAGTCCCTGTCAAATGGAAAAGCGGTTTGCCTAAAATAACTTTTAATTTTTTAGTCCGAAATAATGTTTTTATGGAAAGGATTTTAAAATTACCAACAAAAACGGCCGGCACAATAATTGCTCCGGTTTGCTGAAATAAATAAACTGTTCCGCGTTTTCCCTGCTGGAGTTTTCCGTCAGAACTAAGTTTACCTTCAGGGAAAATACAAATTTTTGCCGAAGAATTTTTAAGAACTTTTATCGGCTCGGCTAATGATTTTTCCAAATCTCCTCCGCTTCTAACCACCTTAAGAGTGCCAGTTAAAAATAAAAAAATTGGAATTAAAATGTATTTCCAACTAAAATACCGAGCAATACATAAAAATCTGACCGGAAAAAAATCTCGCGGGCTAAATCCTTGTCTCGGCATAGCGGCCGCAAAAATCGGACCGTCTATGTAAGAACAATGCGGTCCGACCGCGAAAATAACCGGTTTTTTCTCTAAGCCAATAAGATTTTCCTGTCCTTGGATTTCGAAACGAGTAAAAAATCTTAAACCAAGAAAAATAGGCCAATAGATTAAAATTTGAAAAATTTTAGCAAGCATACGATTTATCTAAAATGTCCTTTCTTCTAAGGCGACTTTCAATTCCAAGGTTTTGCCGTTGCGGAGAATTTTTAAAGTAACCGTATCGCCGACGCTGTATTTTTTAATCAACATCGCCAACGAATGGTCTTGGTTAATTTTCTCGTTGTTAATTTCAATAATAATATCCTCCGCTTGCAATCCTACTTTGCTTGCCGGAGAATTTTGCATCACGGCCGCGCCGTCTTTGTCGCCGCGAACCAAAGCGCCGTTTTCAACGGATAATTTTTCTTTTTTCGCCATTTCAGAATCAATAATTAAATACCGCACCCCTAGATAAGGCGCTACTATTCTGCCTGTCCGCTGAACCGACTCAATGGCTTTTTTGGCCTGATTAATCGGAAGGGCAAAACCGATACTTTGAGCGCCGGAAACCATTGCCACATTAATGCCGATGACTTCGCCCTTGAGATTTAAAAGGGGTCCGCCCGAATTACCCGGATTAATAGCGGCATCGGTCTGAATAACATTTTCAATTCTTTCAACTGTTTCTCCGCCAGAAGCCGTAACTGTTCTTGATAACCCTGAAATTACGCCCGTTGAAACCGTATTCCGAAATTCTCCTAAAGCATTACCGATGGCGATGGCGGTTTGACCGAGTTTTATGGAATCGGAATTGCCTAATTTAACGAACGGCAAGTTATCAGCTTTGATTTTTATGAGTGCTAAATCAAGAACTGAATCTCTGGCTAAAACCTTGGCTTCGTATTTTTTGCCAACGCCGGTGAAAACCGTGTAAGACGCTTCAGTGTCGGCTACCACATGTTTGTTGGTGACAATCAAACCGTCTTTTGAAACAATAAATCCGCTGCCGCCGCCGACTTCCTGACGTTTTGTTCCCTTTTCACAAGGTTGACTCATTTCAAAATTCTGTCCGAAAAAATCTCGGAATTCCTGCGGCAAATTGCCGAAAGGGTCATACGGGCACTGCTCAATAACCGCAACGTCTTTGGAAATTATTATTGAAACAACAGTCGGCGAAGAATCCTCTACTGCTTTAATTACCGCTTGTTCATAATCAACGGTTGGAGCGTAAGGAATCGCTGGGGTTGGTGGCGATACTCTATCGTTTGCGTTTAAATTTTCCGACTGCGGCTCAGGCTGAACCAGTTGGAAAAATTTATTGAAAAAATCTTTAAAAAGATTCGCCTCAGCCGAAGGCGCGGAAATCAGCGAACCGGCAATACCTCCAATTAAAGCCACGATGGCAATAAAAATAATTGTTTTGTTTTTCATATGAAATAATTTTAACGTTTTCCGTCTACTCGTCAATTTCAACGGCAATTAAACCATCAAACTTTCCCGAAAATTAAACTCCGCCTTAAGTATTTCATCGCTTTTCTTTTTCGGCACCAAAAGATAACCTTGTGTTTTCGCCAAATCGTAAAGCTCTTTGGTAATTTTTACGTCATTAAGACAATAATTTTTTAATTCTTCTATTTTTCCGTCGCGATAAAGCTCGGATGCTTCCAAGCCGTGACCATTTTTGCCTTTGCCGATATTAACTCTTGCCAAAAGGTCTAAGCCAATTCGCTGGCCAAGCGATAATTCAATTTCGTCTAAAATATCAAAACGCGGCACCGAATAAATATCAAAATCAAAGTGTTTCTTCAAAACCGGAATATCAAAACGATTAATACTGAAACCGATTACCAAACCGGCGTTTTTAAACATTTCGCCAAATTCAACAAGTTGATATTCGTTAAAAGAAAAAAACTTGTCTTGAAGATAAGAATAAGCGCATACCAAAGAAACCTCTAAAGCGTTAAAATTATCCTGACCAACTTCGGCAAAAATATTTTTGGTCTCAATATCGATTACGATAGTGTCCTGTGTCATACGTGTCTATCCGCCACATTTGAAGCGGCGTAACTATCTGGTTTTGTCCTGGCTTCAAAATTATTTGCCCTTATCATTCCGACAACTTCTTGAATCATTGACTTGGTTTCACCATTTTCGCCAATGTCGGCGTGAATTTCAAAATCCCAGTTTATAGCTGATCCATTTTCGACGGAAAATTGCGGCGCTTCTTTTAAAATAGTTAAAATTTCTTTAGCTATTTCAATTGAAAATAAAACCTCTTTGATAATTCTGTCGCGAAGAGTATGAACTCCTGTTAATTCAACACGACGCCAGAAATAGCGGCCGCCGTTGCCGACCCGATGCACCACCACCGCGATAACAAAATCAGCGAGCGCGCCGTTATATCTTTCCGAATCGGTTCCAATAGTAATTTTATACCGCTTTTCTTTATCGGCCTCCATAAATCTGATTATTTCTCCAACAACCTGTTTGCTGTCTATCTTTAACCCGAACGAACTGTTAAATAAATTATCCATTATTCCCAAGATAACGCCTTAATTAATGATTGTCAATAATTTCTTTTTCTCTTTTTGTAAAACTCCCTTGCTTTCAGCTTCTATATTCAGTCGGATTACCAGCTCGGTGTTTGAGAGACGGATATTAAGCCACCAATCCTCAAACTCCATCGTGAGACCGTCTGTGTGTGAGATTTTCAACGCGTCTTTTCTGTAGTTTTTTTCAATTTTTTCCAATAATTCCCGCAACCTGACACCTGATGCTTGACGCTTAACGCTTATTTCTCCTGATTGATAATGTTGCGGCAATAAATCGACAAAATTAGCCAAACTATAAGGCAAACGCGAAACAGCGTTTATTATTTTAATAGCCGTCATAATTCCGGAATCAAAATAGAAATCTTTTCCGCCAGCCGCCAGAGGCGAGCCTCGCCTTCGGCGGGAGGCGGATCCGCCTTCGGCGGAA
>JBBTWF010000009.1:0-2211 GCA_038062875.1 Patescibacteria group bacterium | reverse complement strand
CTATTAAACTGATTAAATCGCTGATTGAAGCTTATACTGAAATGCGTTATAGCCCATTCGCGATCGTGCCGCTGGAAGTGGCGATGATTGAAAATTTGAAATAAATTGCGGGGTCGTCTAACGGTAGGACAGTAGCCTTTGAAGCTATTTATCTAGGTCCGATTCCTAGCCCCGCAGCAGTTAGATTTTGCTACGCGAAGCGTTCGCAAAATCAACTTCCCGAGAAGCGTAGCGACGAGGGACTTCAAAATGCGAAATATAAGATTAGCGATTCAATCATCCCGAGCAAACGCGAGGGATACAATAATTCCATGAATTACTTTGTTTATATTTTCGAATGCACCGATAAGTCTCTTTATAATGGAAAAGGGATTCTAATTAAAAAAAATTGAATTTCATAAAAGTATGACAAAACAACTCGCAAAAAGAAATCCCAAAAACAAACAGATTGAAGTTATGAAAAGCCGACTCAAAGAAATTTATCATCTTAGCTCGGCTATGTCACTATTGGGTTGGGACCAGCAGGTTTATATGCCGCACAGAGGCGCAGAAAGCCGCGCTTCGACCATGGCACATTTGAGTGTCACTATCCACGAAAAGTTTCTGAAAATTAATTCCGATGGCCTGCTTGATTCATTAAGAAAAAAACTTGAAGCCGACAAACTTGTCGCTCGCGAAGCGATAATTGTCAAAGAAACCTGCCGCTCTTATGACCGCGAAAAGAAACTGCCGGCCTCTTTTGTGCGGGAATTGGCTGAAACAATTGCCAAGACCCATTCCGTTTGGAAGGAAGCCAGACGCAAAAGCGACTTCAAAATGTTTTTGCCGTGGCTCAAAAAAATCGTGGCTTTAAAAAGAAAAGAGGCGGAGCTCGTAGGTTATAAAAAATCGCCTTATGACGCTTTACTTGACGTGTTTGAGCCGGAGATGACTACCGAAAAAACAGCGAAGATTTTAAATGACTTAAAAGACTTTCTTGTTCTTTTTGTTAAGAAAATCGCCGCCTCGAAAGTAAAAGTGAATGCGAAAATTATAAAAGGTGAATTTTCTATTGAAGAACAGAAAAAATTTAACCAGCTAATCGCCGAAAAAATAGGTTTCAATTTAGAAGCCGGCCGCATTGACCAAAGCGCTCACCCTTTTACAATCGGCTTTCATCCGCACGATGTCCGAATCACTACTCGACACGACAAAAATAACTTATTGCCGGCGATATTTTCCACCATTCATGAAACCGGCCACGCTCTCTATGAACAAGGACTTTTAGCCGAACATTTTGGCACGCCGCTGGCAGAATCGATTTCTTTAGGAATTCATGAATCCCAATCGCGCCTTTGGGAAAATTTGATTGGCAGAAGTTTGCCTTTCTGGAAATATTTTTATCCCAAACTCCAGAAAGAGTTTCCCGAGCCCTTTAAATCTATACTATTTTTGAAATTTTACAAAGCCATCAATAAAGTTGAGCCTTCGTTTATTCGCACTGAAGCTGACGAAATTACTTACAATCTACACATTATCATCCGTTTTGAAATTGAAAAACTGATGATTGAAGGAAGTATCCGCTTAGCTGATTTGCCAAAAATCTGGAATCAAAAAGTTAAAAAGTATCTGGGAATTAAAGTGCGGAATGACGCGCAAGGAGTTTTACAAGATGTCCATTGGTCCAGCGGCTTAATTGGCTACTTCCCCACCTATGCGTTCGGGAATCTTTACGCCGCGCAGTTTTATAACTCAATGCGCAATGAGATTTTTAATCTTGATAAAAAAATCGAGGCCGGCCACCTAAGCCACGTCCGCGAGTGGCTCCGCAAAAAAATTTACGTTCACGGCAAATCCTTCACGGCAGACGCCTTAGTAAAAGAAGTAACCGGCGAATCGTTAAATAGCAGATATTTCATCGACTACCTTGAAAAGAAATACAAAGAAATCTATAAACTTTAGAATATCTTATTATCCCGGCAACACACGCAAAAACGCTCTGCCTTTACGGTAAGGCGTTTTTGGATTATATTGAGCGATTTTTATCAACCGTCCCCTCAACAATAATTTTGGTATATGGTATAAAATTTGTCATTTTTATTTATAGTATGTAAAATAAACTTATGATCAATGAAATAACGCCATCAGCTCCGCATAGAGATTTTGAGAGTATTAAGAAAATTGATGAAAATGGAATTGAGTATTGGGAAGCTCGTGAATTGATACTTTTAT
>JBBTWF010000008.1:0-63150 GCA_038062875.1 Patescibacteria group bacterium | reverse complement strand
TTTTGTGCCAGGGTTTGTTGGCGCGCCGCAAACGGATACTCTCTCCCTATTCTTTATCAGTAAATTCCACTATCCGCTTACGAGGTCTCAGGGGGACAATTTAATAATCAAGCGAGGGCTTTGTTTCTAAAATATTAAGTTCAACAGAATAAGTAAAATAATCGCCCCGATAATAGCAACAATGAAACTTACAAAGCTTGTAGGACGTTCCACCCCTGGCTTCCTCCCGATGCCCAATTTATCAGCAATCCAACCCCCCAAGAAAGCGCCAATAATTCCAACAACGACATTGCCTGCTATGCCAAAACTCGCATCATTTCCCACGATGAGAGTGGCGATCCACCCTGCTAACCCCCCAAAAACTATCCACAAAATAATATTGCTCATAAATAATTTTTCCTATTATTAATTTAATTTATTTATTGAATAATTTTACAAACCAACCAAATAGGCTGAATTTACTCTCGTTGGCCTTAAAGAAATCTTCGATCTTTTGCTGCTCCTGTTCTAATGCTTGAACTTGTCCCTGAAGAGTTGTTTTGCTTTCTTCACTCGTTGCTTTATCTATCAATCTTTTCAACCAGTCAATCTGGTTTCCGGTTTTCACCATCTCGCTACGCAACTGACCAATGTTTTTATAGTCCGTCCCAATTAAGAATGTCTTTATCTTGCTTCTATTCTGGATTTTATCTATTCCATCAGCCATCTTGTCTTTGGTTTCATTCTGTAACTGGGCAACTACCCTCACCTGTTCACCTATTCCTTTCTGTTCTTCATCGGCTACATTTAAAAGGGTCTGAACAAATGTTGACACTGCGCTCTGATGTTCAACGCCATTAACTTGTTTAGTATTTTGTACCTTGGCAAAGGCGACTGGAAAACAAAACATTAGTGCTAATACTAAAGAAATTATAAACAACGAGTAATTTTTAATTTTTTGCATAGTTTTTTGTATTAGTTAATTAAAGATATTCGACCTTTCATTTTTATTATATATTAAGAAACCGCTTCTTCTACAACTAATAATAGAATTTTATATTACAACCCAGCGCAATTATTAAAAACCAAAACTTGATTATTATATTGGTCTAACAAAATTTCGATCTCTACGTTAAGATTGTTGTATTGCGAAACCAAATCATTATACTGCTGAACTTTTTGATTATAATCTCTCCTCTTAAAGCCCGAACTTTCGATCTCGATCCTTAAGGAATCTAAAATTACTTGAAACTCTTGCGCTTGATTTCTCTCTATACTAATCTGGTTTTTGAGGCTCTGACTGGGTTCAGGGCAAGCAGAGGAAGAAAAACCAAAATGCTGAACAGCAAACCAAGTAGTCCTCCCCTCAAACATTCCTTTTATAACGCTTACTCCGATGTCTTTATATTTTGTATTCAATATATTCGCTCGATGTCCGGGACTATCCATCCAAGCCTGAACCAGAGCCTGATCATCTTTAAAGTTCCCCAATGCTAAATTCTCTCCGATTAAAATAAACCCGTAACCTGCTCTTTCTGCTAAATCCGCAACCCCGATACCAGAGGGAGACTCGTGGGCAAAATATTGTTTATCTAACAGGTCTTTTGCTTTTATACTAGAACTGATATCCAATCCCGCGTTCTCTTTTAATGGGGATAGACCGGCTTTGACCCTTTCAATATTTGTGAACTTTATGACCCCAAGGCGTGTTAAAAAAGACTGCTCTTCTTGACTGTCAGATCTAAGCGGCGGAGGAGTAAATACCTGTTTTTTAATTTCTTGGACAACTAGATCATTAAATCCCTTTTCGATTTTTGGCAACCTTAATAATAATTTCGAATAAAGATTTGATATATCATCTTTAAATAAAAAAGCGCTGCCCGAAACAATTACAAAGAATGCGATGAACAATGTAATAAATTTTTTGTTCATACCTTTAATATTACTTCATTCTGCCAATTATTCTTTATCAGTAAATACTATGAGTCTATCGGAACGAGTTTTCTTCACCTTGTTCCAAACTCCTGCGCAAGCGATGAGATTAAGGTGTAGCTTGGACCAAACACGCCAGAAGCGTCCTCGTTCTTGCTATATATCTGAATTTCGCGCACAACGAAAATAGTATTCGACCCTTTTCTATCTTCAATATATATTTTATTACCTTTGCGTAATTTATGTAAATTATCAAATATCGCCGGTATATTATTTTCCCAACCATATCTCCGAAAAACACCGGCTCGAACCATATTTTGCGAAATCGTGAATTCGTTTTTACCCCGAAAATCTAATACGAATTAGTCGCCGACCTGCCTGCCGGCAAGGCAGAGCGAAGCGAGGCGAACCTTTCAAACTTGCAATTTCCTTCGTGGTGCCCTCGACAGGAATTTCACCCCCACACTTATTGTGTCCCTACGAGGAATTGAACCTCGACCTCAGCCTTCGGAGGGCTACGCTCTATCCGTTGAGCTATGGGGACGTACTAGTGGCTAGTGGCTAAACTCTAACTTAACATACACCACATCGCTCGGAGTTGGAGAATAAGAAATTTTCATATCAACTTTTTTAAAAGTTTGCTTTATTTTTTTAGCTAATTTTACCGCTAACTGGTTCTCGGTTGTAGTCGCTTCTAATCCTCCTTTTGTATTTTTTATTCCAATTAATCGGTCCATTGGGTCGCGCTCGTAAGCGCGGCGGCAAAACGATTTTATTAAATTAATCAGTTCTTCGGAAATTTTTAACGGGATATTAATAATCTCAATTTGACCTTCAAATTGTTTGTTTTTTATCATATTACAAGCCGGACAAACAACAAAACTTACCCGCAAATCCTCACGGAGTTCTTTAAAATGTCGGAGATTGTGATGCCAGGATTTTTTGTAATAAGCGGCGTTACATTCCTTGCACAAAACTAAACCGAGCTTGCCTTTCGGCATTTCATGTTTTTCCGTTCTTGGCTCAAACGATTCAAATTTTTCTATTTTGGAAATATTCTTTCCCATGTTCTATCTTATAGAATAGCATAAACCGCTCCGCCGATAAATACCGCGAGTAAAATAAAAACGATTACCGGATTTAATTTCTTAATAATCACCTCTTCTCCTAAAACGCTCGTTTTACGGGCCTTTAACCACATTAAAATAACCAAAATTCCCTCTAGCCCGATAAAGACCCCTCCTACCAACCCCACTAATTTTAGAAAATTTTGAAAACCCAAAAAGTAAAACAGAAGAGGAACGATAACCACCAACAATCCCGCCCAGAGCGAAGACAATCTAAAGTCATGCTCCAAACTTTTTTTAATGTCTCTGCCTATCACAATGTAAGAACTCCACAAAGAAGCGATGCCGAGAATCCCTAATAACATCATAATCAATGGCGGCAAATTGCCGACCAAACCGGAAATTGAATCCTCGGAAACCGTTCCTGAAAGACCGAGAATACCAAAAACAAAAAGCAGATAAATTGGAATCGGCGCTAAACTCCCGAGAATAATCGGCATTTTCGCTTTCGCGGCCGGCTGATTGTTTTTTCTGAAATAACCGAGCACGGCCGGGACAGCGACACGTCCGGCGAAAGAGAAAATCACCGCGCCGTAAGGCAAAAGAAAATTATTAAAATCAAAAAGAGGCGCGGAGATTGTTTTATGGCCGGCTAAATCATAAATAAAAATCAGCAGAATAATCGCCGCGATGCCAACGGTGATTAAAAATTCGGAAACCGCCAACCGATTAATGCCCATAAAAATAGCCGCTGAACCCAAAAACCAAAAAATTAGAATCTTGAAAATATCGGGCAAAACGATTCCCGATAAAACAAAATTTAAAAAACTCGTTGACAAAACCAGATAAACGGTGAGAGTAAAAACCATTCCGACAAGAGTTATTAAAATTGCCGACCATTCTCCAAATGAACCGAAATAAATTTTCGCATAGCCGGCAAAACGATGATTTTCTTTGGTGCGGACGATGATGTCAGCGTAAATTAAATGGATCAAAGTAAAAATCGCGCCGCCGGCCGTCAAATAAAATAAGCCGGTTAAAATTCCGGCTTTATTAAAAAGAAAAGGCAAGGCGAAAATCCCCGCGCCAATAATTGTCCCTGCCAGCAAACTCGATGGCAGAATTATATTTCTAAACATATAAAACTATCCTAAAAAATTTTAGGCGATTTCAAACGCTTCATCTCCTTCTCTAATTTTCTCACTCACTTTAATCCCGACTTCCTGCCCCTTCTTCGCTTTTTCAATTTCTTTATGGTCGTATTGCATTGAATCAATCTTCTGTATGAAATCGGTGTGAGCGCCTTTAAGCTGAATAGTTTCTCCAACTTTAATTTCTTTGTTGAATTTTACGATCGCCACTCCGATATGGCCGAAGTAATGAGTGACTACGCCGATTGGTTTTTGTTCTTTAGCCATAATCTTTGAAAAGATTAAATATTTAGCGACCTTTATCCCGCACCTTTTTGAACAACTTAACGGATATAATCTTTTTAACAAAGTTTAATGTTCCGCCAAAAGGTGCGGGATTTATTCATTACGAATTATTTTTATCTTTTTTAATTAACTCTATGACTTTTTCCACCAATTCTTTTGGATTTGAAGAATATACTAATTTACCCGAACCGCGATGCGACTCGGCTATTATCTCCTTAATCATATCGTCTGTTTCCCAAGACCCCTCTAAAACGCCGATGGGCTTGTTATCTTCAAAAGCAATGGTGAATTCGTTTAAGGTCCCCATTCTGCCACAACCAACAATCACCGCGTCCGAGGTTCTAGTCAAAAGCAAATTTCTTCCTGTATAATTAAAGCCGGTGTAAATAATTAAATCGTGATAATCGAATGGCAATTTATAATCTTGAATATGCTCTTTTTCGGTAGATGCCGGCGAAAGACCGATAACGATGCCTCCTTCTTCTTTGGCGCCTTTTGCGGCCCAAAGAGGAAAACCTGTGGTGGCGCCGTCAACCAAAACCGCGTTATGCCGAACGATTTCTCTACCTAATTCTTCGGCCAATTTATCGGCGCCCGGACCGCAATGGCCGGTTTCAGCAGCGCCCGAAACGCAAATTTTATATTTAAAACTTGTATGGCAAATATCTTTATCCATAATTTTATAAATTATAGCATAACCTCGTCATTTGTTGAAGGGATTATCGCCTCTATCGCGAATTCATCTCTGATTTTTTGAGCGAATGGCACCATTTGATCGCCTTCGCCCTGGACTATAAAAACCTTTTTAATTTTAGCGCGCATCGGCTCCAGCCACTCTAAAAGTTTCGTTTGGTCGGCGTGAGCCGAATATCCTCCAATCGCCTTAACGCGACAGCGCGCCGGAATTTCTTCTCCGAATATTTTTACGGAAAAACCCGAACTCAACCCTTTTTTAATAGCTCTAGCGCCGTCCATAATTTTTCTTCCAAGCGTTCCTATCCCCTGATAACCGATAAATAAAATAGCGCTCTTGGGATCGGAGAGATAGCGGAATTCGTGATGTAAAATTCTGCCCCCTTGCGACATCCCGGCTCCGGCGATAATCACTTTCGGACCAACGACATTATTAATCTCTTTTGATTGCTGGGTTGTTAAAGTGAATTTCAAGCCGGGAAAATCAAAAACCAAATCTCCAGACTTCGCCAATTTTATGGCTTCGTCGTCAAGATATTCCGGATTCTGGGAATATTTTTTGTAAACCTCAGTCAGCCGAATCGCCAACGGGCTGTCGATAAAAATCGGCATTCTCGGTATTTTCCCGTTTTCAATTAAATTATTCAATTCATAAAGAAGGTCTTGAGACCTTTCCAAAGCAAAAGACGGTATTATCAAAGTGCCGCCAGCTTTGAATGTCTCTTCAATTGTGTCTTCAAGAATATCTTTCCGTTGCTTTACGTCTTCGTGAATCCGATTGCCGTAAGTTGATTCAATTAAAACATAATCCGCCTCTGGTAAATTTTCGGTGTCTTTAACCAACGGAGCGGCAACATTCCCCAAATCGCCTGAGAAAACAACGGATTTGCCTTCCCCGGAAACCCTTATAAAAGCCGAACCGAGAATGTGGCCTGCGTCAAAAAATTCCGCCCCTAGTCCACCTCTGCCAGCTGGCGGGATTTTAATTTTCTGATGATATTCTATCCCTTCCCACAAATTCATCGCTCCCTGGATATCGTCAATATTATAAATAGACGAGAGATTTTTCTTGCCAGCTTCTTTATTTAAAATATCCATTGAATCAATTAAAAGGTATTCAGCAAATTCTTTCGTCGGTTTGGTTGAGAATATTTTTCCGCGAAATCCGTCTTTGTAAAGTTTTGGCAAACGGCCGATATGGTCAATGTGGGCGTGAGTAATTAAAACCGCGTTAATT
Source organism: Patescibacteria group bacterium (assembly GCA_038062875.1). Classification (GTDB taxonomy): domain Bacteria; phylum Patescibacteriota; class Minisyncoccia; order UBA6257; family UBA9933; genus JBBTWF01. The sequence goes on along the minus strand of JBBTWF010000008.1, from coordinate 56,806 downwards.
TGTTTCGGGTCAAAAGGAAACGGTTCAAAATTCAACCGCTCGTAATAATTGCTTCCCTGGAATAACCCGCAATCAATCAAAATTCTCGTTGTTTGTCGTTTGTCGTTTGTAGTTTGCAGCAAGTAGTTGGCGCCGGTCACCATTTTAGCACCGCCGTAAAAAGTAAGTTTCATAAGTATATTTTAAAGTATTATATCACATTTTAAAACTTAAAAATCAGGTATTGACTTTATTAAATAAATATGCTATATTATTTTTAGTACTATTAAAATAACTGAATCTATATTAACTTATAAATAAGGAGGGGGTATGACTTGTATTAATTGCGGAAGGAAATACAAAGAAGGCAGTAAAAATCATATTAAAGTTCTTAAGCACAATAATAGATGTATTAAATGTGGAGGGAGCCCCAATATTTTCTTGAATAAAAAATTATTATCTAAAGAATATTCGGCGAAGGAAATTGAAGAATTGGAACAAAAATTTGGCATTACGGATGTTGCACGTTAATAAATCTAAAAGGAGGAGAAATGATAGAAAAAATGAAAGAGGTAGCTAATGTTGTTATGTTTTTAGCGGTTATCTATTTGTCTATCGGCGCGGTTTCGTTCTTAACCGTCGCTAATGGCGAAAACATTCCATATATGCCATTTTGGCATACGCCATGGAAATGGCTGATAAAATTGTTTTGAGGAGGTACTCTATGCCGAAAACAAAAGAAAAACCTCTCATATTTACCTCGGAAGGCATGGGGTATATATGTAGACGTTGTGGTTGTAGTAACCCAAGCCACGGCGCGACGAAATGCGGTAATTGCGACGAAAACCTACACGAAGAAATAGGCGCGAACGAAACATTGACGGAATTTGAACTTATTACTTGGCGCGCCGCGATCCACATACGATGTCGCTTGAAGCAAAACGAAACGAGGGGATAACGAATAATTTATTCATTCCAAATCCCCTCTTTTTTTATTCTCATTTAATATTTCCTCAACGATTTTCCGCTCGTCCCACGGGATTTTCTTTTCGTTTTTCACGCACATCCAGACCTCGCCACCTTTACCGGTTAAAATCACTATGTCGCCTTTTTTCGCCAAAGAAAGAGCCCTTCTAATAGCTTCTTTTCTATTAATTATTTTGTAAATATTTTTGATTTTTAGTAATCCGCTTTCAATATCATTTATAATTTGAAGCGGGTTTTCGTCATATGGGTCTTCATTCGTCAAAATAATTTTATCGCAATACTTTAACGCAATTTCTCCCATTTTAGGCCTTTTCCATTTATCCCTTCCGCCACCCTGCCCCCCCAATAGACAAATCAGTTTTGAATTTTTTCCGCCTTTGGCGGATCCGCCTATGGCGGAAGTTTTTAATTTTCCGGCTGCTTTATAAACCGCCTCCAAACTCGCCGGCTCATGGGCGTAATCAATAATCACCGTAAAATCCTGCCCCTTATCCACAACCTCAAATCTCCCCGGAGGCGCTTTGACCTGGGACAGAGCAGTTTTAATTTTTTCCATTGAAATACCTTGCGATAAAGCAACGCAAATCGCGCCGGCCGCGTTATAAATGTTGAACTCGCCGATTAAAGACATTCCAAATTTTTCGTTATTAAACAAAAAACTTGTGCCGCGTTTTTTGGATTTTATATCAGTGATTTTATAAAGATTCTGAATCCCGCCTGTCATTTTTTTAAATTTTAAAGCGTAAAGATGTTGTTGGCTGATTTTAGGTTCTAAAAAGAATTTAACATTCTCGTCGTCCAGATTATAAACGCCTACGCCGTCCGATTTTTGAGCGACTTTCTCAAATAATCTTATTTTTGCGCTTTGATAATTTTCAAAACTGCCATGCCGTTCAATGTGTTCTGGAGACAAATTAGTGAAAACAACAATATCATAATCAATAAAACGATGCCGATATTGAAGAATGCCCTCTGAAGATGTTTCAATTACCGCATAAAGACAGCCCGCATTAACCATTTCTTTTAATAATTTCTGAAGCTGAAATCTTCCGAGCATTGTCTGCTTAGAATCGTTAATCCATTCTTTCTCGCCGATTTTAAAAAGAACCGTAGTCGCCATTCCAGTTTTAAAACCAGCAGCTTCTAAAATTTGGGCGATTAAATAACAGGTTGTGCTTTTACCTTTAGTTCCGGTAACGCCTATAACGATCATTTTTTTTGACGGAAAACCGTAAATTAAAACGGCAAAAAACGCCATCAAAAAATGATAAATAGGTTGGCCCAAACGATAGAGCGATTTGGAGATAAAGTATTTTTCAAAAAATCTTAAAACTTTTTCCATAACGTTTTTACAATGGAAGATAATCTCTAGGGTTAACGGTTACGCCAATCGGCACAAGCCCACAATTACAATTCGGAAGTGATTGAAGTTGAATGCTTGGTTCCCAATAAAGGCCGAAATGAAGATGCCCGCGACCAATGGCGTATCCGGTATTGCCGGAATATCCTATTATTTGTCCACGTTTAACGACATCTCCTTTTTTAACCACGGAATTAAGAGAAAGATGGGCATATAAAGTGGCTAAATTATTATTATGCTTGATAAGCACGTATTTTCCGTACTGGAAACGACCGTTGTTACCTGTTGCCATCACTTCACCGTCGTCAGCGGCAAAAATAGGCGTGCCGATGGAAACGCCGAAATCCATGCCGTTATGTGGTTTGCCACGATAGAGTCGGGAAATTTCGCCAAAATTTTGCGTGATTCTTGGGTTAAGAATCGGCCAAATTAAAACACCCGGGCGCTTTAATGGTAGAAGCGTCGGGTCAAATGAACGCCGAAGCGCGTCTTCCAACTCTTCAATTCCATCACTAATAACGTTCTGTTTTTTTTCCAAGTCGCTGAGAATCTTCTGATAATTGCTTTCTTTATTTTTGGTTTCGTCCAAAACTACTTGTTTTTCTTTTTTAACATCTTCAACTATACCTTTTTTATTTTTAAGATTAAAACTTTCTATTTCCACGGAATGTTTTTTATCGGCTGTCTCATCTAAGGCGCCGGCTAATTTTGTCTTTGAACCCCTCAAATCAGTGATTTCAACGGATAATTTAGCGTTAAGATCAGATAGACCTTGAACCTCAAAAGCGCTGTCAGCCAAGCTTTTATTTTTAAGAAAAATAACCAAAGCGGTTTCTCCTTCTTTTTGTTGAAGTTGCCGTAAAATCTCGGCAATGGCTTCCTTATTGACGGAGATTTGTTTCTCCGTGTCGACAATGTCGTATTGAAGCGATTCCACTTCCAATCCTAATTTACTGATTGTCACCTCGCTTGAACGAATACCCAAATTAAGCTGGTTAAGCTGACTGCCGATTTTTCCGATTTCCTTTTTTAATGTTTGACCCTCCTCTTGGGTTTCTTCAAGCCCTTTTTGGGTTTCTTGAATTTTAGTGTTGATTTCTTTGAGTTCTAAAGATTTCTGCTCAATGGAATTTTTTAATTCCTGAGGATCGGCAGCAAAAGACAAGTGATGAAAGAAAAGAGAAAAGAGAAAAGCAAAAAAAACAATTAGACCGATAAATGGAAATCGAAAAAAAGTATTCATATTTAAATTTTATCTTTTGCCTAAAAACTTTAGCGCCGTTTTCAATCGCTCTTCGGTTTTCGTGAGTTTTGAAGGAATTTTTTTGAGCGCTTCCAGAATTTCGCGCTGTCTATAACCAAGACCTTTTAACGCATCTTCAATATCCCCGTCTGATTCCATTAACGAAATCAATTCTTCGTCTTTTTTGCTTTTAATCCTGTCGGAGAGTTCCAAAATAATCCGATTAGCTGTTTTTTTGCCGATTCCCGAGGTTTTGATTAAGAGGTCCGCTCGTTGTTGATTAACGGCGGTCAATAATTTATCAATATCCGCTATGCCGGTTATTTTTAAAGCGGTTCTCGGGCCGACTCCGGTGATTGAATTAAGCATTTCAAAAAACTCCAATTCGTCTTCTTTTAAAAAGCCGAATAATTCCGCTCCGTCCTGTTTAACGTGAAAAGAACAAAAAACCCTTAACCGCGAATTAATCTTTGGTAAGGCCTTAAATGTCTTAGGCGAAATAAAAACCTTAAAACCGATGCCGTTCGCCTCAACAACCGCGAAAGCGCTTTTTTTGACGATTAATTTTCCGGAAAGAGAATGAATCATAAATTAAGAATATAGAATATAGGATTTAGAATTTAGGGACGTGATAGTTATTATATTCCAAAATCATTGACATTAAAAGCCGTATCCTATATTCTAAATTCTATATCCTAAATTCTATTTGTTATGCCTATTACAAAATCCGCGAAAAAAGCGCTGCGTCAGAATATCAGACGCCGCCAGAAAAATATCAAAAGAAAAACTGAATTAAAATCGGTTATTAAGCAATACAAAAAACTGCTGGAAAGCAACCCGGAAGAAGCAAAAAAACAATTATCTTTGGTCTATAAAAAACTTGATAAATCGGCGAAAACGAATCTTATTAAAAAAAATACAGCCAACAGAATGAAATCAAGATTGGCTAAAAAACTTAGCCACTAGTGGCTAGTGGCTAATTACTAAGTCGAGCAACGCCTCCTCGTAATCAATTCGGCCGAATTTTATTAATGGGTCGTAGTCAGCCAATTTTTGCGCCAATTCCAACGACGCAACCTGACTAGCTAAAATATTAAAAATTTTCGCGGGTTCTTCCTGACGACAGAATAAAATCTCCAAATCCCTTAATTTTTGCGACAACGAACGATTACCAACAATGTCCATTATAGAATAATAAATTTTCCCCCCATCGGTCGGCGGTTCAATATAATCGCTGATTTCTTTAATTTTATCCACATCGACTGATTCTGATTTAATAAAAGATAATTTATTTAATTCGTTAATTAATCCCCAGCTGTCGTTGTTAAAACTCTCCGCTAAAAAACCAATCGCCCTTGGAGTAAAATTAACGCCGCGTTCTTTCGCCTCTTTTCTGATAAAATGCTCTAATTGAGCGCCTTTTGGGTTTTCAAATTCCTGAAATTTAAGTTCGGTAGACGGCGCTTTTTCGTCAATCAAAAAATTAAAATCAGCCAGCGGTTTGCCGTCTTCGGAAATAATTAAAACCAGGTCCTGCGGAGACATTTGCGCTTTAAGAAAATTTTTCAGTTCTTTGCGTCGGGAAATAGAATAAGCGCTTATTTTGAAAAAGACGTTTTCCGCGACTCCGAATTTATTTTTCCTGAAAAGCGACTGCGTGGCGACGAATTCTCTTAATCGCAAAAATTCGCTTAAATTTTCTCCGTTTTGATTTTGAGAAGAAAAATCAAAATACTCCAAATCAAAAGCCGCGTCTTTGCGGCGATAATCATCAACTAGCTCTTTTACTTTTTTTTGGCGCCGATAGGAATCGGGCCCGTAAAGAAAAATTATCATTTGTATTTTATGGTCGCTTTAATAAATTCCATAAACAACGGATGTGGATTCAATGGCCGGGACTTAAATTCTGGATGAAATTGGGTGGCGACGAAAAAGGGATGCTTCTCTCGCGGCAATTCCAAAATTTCCATAAGCCGTTTATCCGGAGAAAAACCAGAAAAAATCAATCCTTTCTTTTCCAGCCGTTCAATGTATTGGGGATTAACTTCGTAACGATGGCGGTGGCGTTCGGAAATTAAGTGTTGCTTATACGCCTGATAAGCGATTGTTCCTTTTTTGATGATTGCCGGATAAGCGCCCAAACGCATGGTGCCGCCATAATTCTGCTCGGATAGATTTTTTTTCTGTTCAGGTAGGATATCAATTACAGGGTACGGCGTCTCGGAGTTAACTTCTGTGGTATTGGCTTTTTTCATTTTTCCGACTGAACGAGCGAATTCAATAACGGCTAATTGCATTCCATAACAAAGCCCAAAAATCGGAATTTTATTCTCACGACAATAACGGATAACAGATATTTTTCCTTCTGTGCCGCGGCTTCCGAATCCGCCGGGCACGATAATGCCATGATATTCGTCCAATTCCGAAAGACGGCTCGATGTCTTTTCGTAGGCCTCGGCATTAAGCCATGAAATTATAGGTTTTTTATTGAAAAAATAAGACGCTTGCTTAACGGCCTCGATCACCGAAATATAAGAATCCGCTAGAATAAATTCTCCGGCGCTGAAATATTTGCCAACAATCCCTATTTTTACCGGTTTTTTAGAAAAGTGGATATTCTTAACCAATTTCTGCCAACGCCGCATATCGCGACTCCGCGGTTTAAGTTTTAATTTATTTAAAATAAGTTCGCTTATTTTGTCTTTCTCAAAATTTACCGGTACCTCATAAATACTCTCAATGTTTGGCGCGGAAATAACATCGGACTCGTTAATATTGCAATTAAAAGCGATCTTCTCTTTGCGTTTTTTATCTAAAGGGACTTTCGCGCGCGCGATGATTATGTCCGGCTGAAGACCAGCTGAATTCAAAGTACGAACCGCGTATTGGGTCGGTTTGGTTTTTAATTCTCCCTCGCTTTGAAGCGGTAAATAACTTACCAAGCATAGAAGAACATCTTGCGGCTTTTTAATTTTTAACATCCTAATTGCTTCTAAAAATAAAATATTTTGATATTCGCCGACCGTGCCTCCGATTTCAACGATTACAAAATCAGCCTTATTTTTAGTCGCCGCTTTATCAATCCTGTTTAAAACCTCCAAGGGAATATGAGGAACGACTTCAACGCATTTGCCGGCATAACCCAACCCCCTCTCCCGTTCAATCACCGCTTGGTAAACGCTACCGGTAGTCATATAGTTAGCGCCTGATAAATCCCTGTCCAAAAATCGTTCGTAATTTCCCATATCTTGGTCGCATTCCATTCCGTCATCCAAAACAAACACTTCGCCGTGCTCGGTTGGGTTCATTGTGCCGGCGTCAACGTTGATATAGGGGTCGATTTTAATTGCCGTCACCTCAAACCCCCGCGACTGGATAATTTTTCCGATTGAAGCCGCGGCAACGCCTTTTCCAACTCCGGACATCACGCCACCGACGATGAAAATATATTTACGCATAAATTTAATAATTAACGGCTAATTACTCCTCCCCATACACTATTTCCTTCGGCGGAATCAGTTTCGGGTCAGTTGGAATAGTGAAATAAAAAGTGGTGCCGCGGTTTAATTCAGATTCCGCTCTAATTTCTCCGCCGTGGCGCTTAACAATATTTCTAATAATATAAAGTCCCAGCCCCAATCCGCCCGGAACAGCTTTGACGGCGTTTTCAGCCCGGAAAAATTTAGTAAATAATTTATTAATTTGGGCAGGCGACACGCCAATGCCGGTATCTTTTACGCTTATTTGAATATATGGTTGACCATTAACGCGCTCAAGACCGACAGTCACTTCGCCGTTAGGCACGTTATATTTAATGGCATTATCTACAAGATTAAATAAAACCATTTTTAATTTTTGCTGGTCAACAGAAACAACAATTGACGATTCGGCCGGTTTTTGAAAATACAGCTTAATACCAGTTTGTTTCGCCAACAACATCAACTCGCCGAGAATCTCCTCAAGGAAACTTACAATATTAACATTCTCGAACTGATAACCAGACCTTCCTTCCTCTATTTTAGAGACATCTAATAAGTCGTTGATTGTCTTTAAAAGATTAGTAGCCGCTCCCAAACCGGTATCCACCAGCTCTTTTTGGCTCGGCGCTAAAGATTCCTTAGATAAAGAATCCAGCGCCCATTGAACCGCGGTTGAAGGGGTTCTTAGTTGATGAGCCGCCACGGTTATAAATTCGCTTTTTGAACGCAGAATCTCAATCTCCCGAGTCCTGTCATGAACCAATTTCACAAAGCCCAACAAATGGTCGGCCGAATCAATAATTTTATTAGTGGTTACTCTTAATTCCGCTTTCGGCTCTTCAAAAGAAAAATCAGATATTTGAGGATAAGCGCCGGCGTCTGAACGCCTAACCACTAAAGGAGCTAAGGAAGGATAAATTATCTGGGCTAATAATCTAAAACGAGGACCTTTGGCTTTTTCTAAATCAAATACCTTACCAATAATCTCTTCCCCCTTAATGCTAAAAATCCCTTCGGCTGCCCGATTAAAAATTAAAATTCTAAAATTCGGGTCGTAAGCGATAACGCCGATGTTTAAGTTGGAAACAATTCCCGTCAATTCGTTACGTTCAAGTTTGATATCCAGATTTGACCGCGCCAAACGGAGATTGCCGACAAAGATAATAGTTGCCAAAACAAAAAAGACGACGGCTGTTATCAAAAACCAAGATTGTGGCAAATAACGGAAATTAATGCCGAGAATTATCAAAACCAACGGTAAAAATAACCAAAACAACTTCATTTCCGGCAAGCCGGCGTATAAAAAGAATTTTTTGAATTGGCGCTGAAAAAACCCCATTTTTTAATTATGCCATATTCGCCCCGTTAATTCTATCAATTAAACTCTTAAAGCCCAGCTCTCCAAAATACGAAATTACTTCGTTTTTTGGCAAGCCCAAATACTTTAAATCGTCTATATTTAAATCCAGCGGCGCGTCGCGCCTAATAACCGATAAATTCCGCGAAAGTAACGCCTGGTCCTGAAACTCAAAAATTTTTTTATAGGATTTTTCTCTGCCGCCTTTTTCTAAAAGATTTTCCAAATTATTATATTTATTAATCAGTAGAGTCGCGGTTTTGGGACCAATCCCGGGCACTCCCGGAATATTGTCCGAGGCATCACCAACTAATCCCTTATAATCCGGAAGCTGGCTCGGCTTGATTCCGTAACGCTCTTTGATGGCAGCTTCATTGTAAATAATCGTCTCGCTTACGCCTTTTTTAAGGGTCTCAACCAAAACCTTGTCATTATCGTCCTCGACCAGCTGGAGAGTATCCAAGTCGCCTGTTAAAATAATAATTCTCAAATCGGGTAATTTTTTTAATTTTTCCGCGGCAGTTCCGATTAAATCGTCAGCTTCAAGCCCCGGGATTTCAAATGTTTTTATATGAAAACTTTCGAATAATCTATGGGCTTCTATTATTTGCGAGACCAATTCGTCAGGCGCTTTTGGCCGATGCGCCTTATAATCGTCAAACGCCTCTTTTCTAAAAGTCGGTTCTGGTCTATCAAAAAAAGCGACCATAAAATCAAATCTTTGTTCTCTAAAAATTCTTATTAAAATACTTGCCAATCCGTAAAGCGCGCCGGTTGGCTTTCCGCTTTTATTCGTGAACGGCGGCAAAGCGTGAAAACAACGATGTATTAAGGCGTTGGCGTCAATAAGTAATAAAGTTTTCATATTTTGATTTTTATAATCCTTTCCCTATCTTTATCTCCATGGCTAAAATTGAGCCAAATCGTCTTTTTGGGCAATAATTTTTTAATCTTATCCGCCCATTCTATTAAAACGACGTTTTCTGGGTTGCTGACAATTTTTTTAAATTCTAAATCTAAAATTTCTTTCGGATTTTTTATTCTATAACAATCAAGATGGTAAATTTTTTGGTAGCTTTTAGCTTTTAGTCCCGACGCCTTAGTCGGGATCCCGACTTCTCGTCGAGATTTATAGCTTTTAACGATTACGAAAGTCGGGCTGGTGATTCTTTTTTTCACGCCCATTGCCCGCGCGAATCCTTGGATAAAAGTCGTTTTGCCGGAGCCCAAATCACCGATTAAAGCCAAGACCAAAGCGTTTTTATGAGAACACTTTTCAAAAAGCCGGCTGGCTAAAAATTTTGCGATTCTCTTGGTTTGATTAGACGAAAAAGAAATTTGAAAAAATAATTTAGGCATTGTCCTGTTTGTTAATTTTGATTTTCTTAACAAGTATTATACCTAAAAAAGACAAAACCAGACATATTGCCAATCCGCTTAATAAAAAATTTAAACCAAACGCGGACTTATCGGATAAATTAACTATTTGAGAGATGGAATTCTGATTTTGGATTGAATTGGTCGCGATATCCGCCAAGCCTCTGTCTTTTTTAACAACCTCGCCTTCGTTAATAGCGCCTGAAAATCCGAGTTGGTCGATTAGATTATTATTTTTATCAAAAAGGAACAACGTTTCGTCATTATTGTTTAAGGGAATCTTTGTAGTTTGATAACCAAACGATAAATATTCTCCGGGTTTTATATCTATGTCTTTAAAATAAAAAACTTTCCCTGAAGCGTCTTTCAAATGCCATTGCCCAAGATTGACTTCCTCTTTGCCATCATTGAATAATTTTACCCACTCGCCTTCGGTGTCTTTACCAACCGGATTTGGAAGAAATTCAGAAATTACCATAATAATTAATTTTTAATTAGAAACCTTCAAATGCCTATACGCCTTCTCTGTCGCCACCCTTCCTCCCTGCGTCCTTTGAATCATTCCTATCCTCATTAAATACGGTTCAAAAACCTCTTCTATTATTCCTTTGTCCTCGCCCAGAGACGCGGCTAAAGCGCCTACTCCAACCGGACCTCCTTTGAATTTTTTAATAATAATTTCTAAAAGTTGGCGGTCAACCGCTTCCAGCCCGATCTCGTCAATTTCCAAAAGATTTAAGGTTTTAAAAGCGGTTTCAGAATTAATAAGTTTCGAATTATTTATTTCGGCGAAATCCCGACTGCGTTTAAGTAAGCGGTTTGCCACTCTCGGCGTAAAACGCGATGCCTCGGCAATCACCGAAATCGCCCCTGAATCAATTTCCATTCCTAAAATTTCAGCCGAACGCTTGATAATAATCTCCATATCTTTAATCTCGTAATAATCAAGGCGGAAAGAAGCCCCGAAACGGGAACGCAAAGGAGAAGATAAAAGGTTTGGCCGAGTAGTGGCGGCAACCAAAGTAAAAGGAGGCAAATCCAGACAAATCGTCCGGCTTGCCGGGCCCTTACCGAGTATAATATTTATTTTCCGAGTTTCCATCGCAGGGTAAAGCGCTTCCTCAATCGTCCGATTAAGCCGATGCGCTTCGTCAATAAAAAGAATGTCCCCGCTTTCTAAATTAGAAAGAGTGGATACAATGTCCCCGACTTTTTCCAAGGTCGGACCGGAAACCGTTTTTAAATTGGCTCCCATTTCTTTGGCAACCAAATTAGCCAGGGTAGTTTTGCCAAGCCCCGCCTGACCGTAGAATAACAAATGGTCGCTTGATTCGTTTCTTTTCTTAGCGGCTGTTAAAATGACCTTTAGGCCCCTTTTCACCCGCTCCTGCCCTATATAATCCTGCCAAGAGCGAGGCCTAAGCATCAAATCTATAAATTGGTCTTCTTTATTGTTTATTTTTGTTTTTATTTTTTTAGACATAAGAGGCAAATTGTGGGTCTTGACAATGAAATTGTTTTATGTTAGTATCCTTTTGTAAATAAACAACGGCGTGTTTTATAAGAAGCCGCTGTTCTGTGGGTTAATGGAGTTTTTTTAGCAATGGGCAATCTGGTTCCGACTGGGCTGTTCCTCGAAAAAACTCTTAATCTTCTTTTTTAGGGGAATATTGTTTTAAACAGCGCCCACAGAACAGCGGTTTTTTACCACTCAATTTCACCGGAAATTCTCCCTATTTCGTCGAAAGTTGTTAACCCTGAAATAACTTTTAAAATTCCGTCCTGTTGCATCGTAACCATTTCGTTGGCTACCGCGATTTTCTCAATTTCAGCGTCAACCACTTCTTGGACAATCGCTTTTTCCAATTCCGCGTCAACTAAAAGAAATTCAAAAATCCCTATTCTTCCTTTATACCCAAACCCGCTGCATTTTTCACAACCCTTGACTTGAAAAATTTTAATTTCTTGATATTTATTCTTGTCAACGCGAGGCGGTAATTTCCCCATAAAACTCTTAATATTTTTTTCTAATTCCTTGTCAATTTTTTGAGGGGTTTTGCAATCTTGACAAAGCCGCCTGACTAAACGCTGAGCGATAATTAAATTAAGAGCCGGCGCTATAATCGACGGTTTTACGCCCATATCAATTAGACGAGGAATGGCTCCTGACGCCTGATTGGTGTGAAGGGTGGAAAAAACCAAATGACCAGTTAAAGACGCGTGCATAGCGATTTCAGCGGTTTCTAAGTCGCGGATTTCGCCGACCAAAATCATATCCGGGTCCTGGCGTAAAATGGAACGCAAACCGCCGGCAAACGTATAACCAGCAGACGAATCAATTTGCGTCTGTTCAATCCCTTCGAGATGATACTCAATCGGGTCTTCGATAGTGATGGTTTTAATTTCCGGGTTTTGAGTATGTCTTAGAAAAGCGTAGAGGGTTGTTGTTTTGCCTGAGCCGGTCGGACCAGTATTTAAAATCATGCCATTTGGCCTGTTTAATTCCTTCTTAATAATTTCTAAATCGTCCTCCCTAATCCCCATCTCTTCAAGTTCAACCTGGATTGATTCCGGGTCAAGAATTCTCAAAACAATTGTCTCGCCGAATTCCGAAGGAAGAATAGACGTCCTGATTTCAATATCTTTGTTCGGCAGAGAAATAGTGAAACGGCCGTCCTGGGGCTCATTATGAATGTTTAATTTTAAACGGGAAAGCAGTTTAATTCGCGAGACCAAATATAAATAATCGTTTTTTTTGAATTCCGTAAAAACATCGTGGAGCAGGCCGTCTATTCTTAAACGCAATTTCACCTGATTTTCTTCCGGTTCAAAATGGATATCAGACGCCCGATTAGCCAAAGCGCCGGCCAAAACAATTTCAAAAATCTCGGCCGCCATCGCGTTTTCTTTAACCGTCTTTTGAAGCGCCGTTTTTATGTTTTCCAGCGTAATGAGAACTTTTTTTAATTCAATTAATTTTTTTTCTTCTATTTCCACCCGGCCGGTGATTTGAGTCGGTTTTTTAAAAACGAATTTGTAAAAATCCCACGCGTATTTTAACCCGCTTAAAGAAACAATAAAAATAGAAACTTGATACCCCTTCAATTCTAAGCTTTTAACCAAATCTTTTATCTCATGGGTTTTCGGGTCAAAAACCGCCAGCGCTATTTTTTTGGTTTTAATTTCAGTAATAGCAACTTTTAATTCTTTGGCCGTCTCTTCGGAAACTAATCCTAATGCTTCAACATTAACAGGGGCGGCGGCCAAGTCGGCGTATTGATATCCGCTCTCCTGAGCCCGACGCTGAGCAGCTCTTTCTTCAGCTTGACGCCGCATTTGAGTTAATTTTTCTTTAATGCCTTTTATCATAATTGTCATTAATTATACACCACTCTTTTAATAAAAACATTGTTAAAATAAATATATTGACCCCGCACCTTTCGTAGTAAAGGCAAAGAGGCATTACCCAGCCAGAGCCGTAAGGCGCCTGCCGGCAGGCAGGGCTTCGCCTCTATTAATCATAAAATACCACAATTTTCATAGCGAAAGGTACGGGGTTGACAAATTAATAAAAAGGTGTATAATCGCCAGTAAGAATACTGAACATTAAAAAATGAGTATAGATTGATTTAATTATAAAAATTTAAACTACTAAGGAGGTGTGAAATGAAAAAAGCGTTAGGTTTTAGTTTTTTAGTTTTGGTTTTTAGTTTTTTGGTTGGTTGCGCCACCACTATGGCCTATAAACAGGTGGATTGCAACCAATTTCCCACAGCAGACGAAAAGATCGCTTGCGAAAAAGGGAAAGCAGTTGGGATGCAGGAGCTTCAACAAGCGCGCGAAAATTCCGCTTATTGGTATGGGCGTACCGGCGAGCGCTCTTATGGTTATAATAGCTACGCCGAGAAAAATTATTGGCCGATTCTTTCAGTAAAAGTAAAGACCTGGGGCGGACCATGGAACGGCAATAACCGCAACAGACGCGGTCCTTATGAGGATTACGGACCCAACAGCCCTGCTTGTAGATATGCAAATATGTGCGACTAAAAACCACTAAAAGAGGAGGAATGGTATGAAAAATTTTTTCCATTCAAAATTAAAAGCGTCCGACCCTTTACGGCCAGTAGAGGGGATATTACAAGGTGTTATACTCGGCGTAATAGCATGCGTAATAATAGTAATGATTGCTTTGCTGGCGACGCGATTAGTTTAATCTATCGCGCCATACAAAAAATAAAAGCTCTTGTTCGCAAGAGCTTTTTTTCTTGCGCTTCCGCTTAAAAATTTATAAAATAACAACTATGTCGGGACATTCCCATTGGGCGGGCATAAAACACAAAAAAGGAACGACTGACCAAAAACGCGGCCAACTGTTTTCTAAACTCTTAAAAGCCGTTACTATCGCCGCCAAACAAGAACCAAGCCCACAATTTAATCCTCGTCTCCGAACGACCATTGAAAAAGCCCGCGAGAACAACGTACCGCAAGACAATATTGAACGCGCGATCAAACGCGCCTCGGAAATCGGAAAAAATTTGGAAGAATTAATTATTGAGGCCTATGGACCGGAAGGTGTTGCGATTTTAATTGAAGCGGCCACGGATAATAGAAACAGAACCGTCGCGGAAATTAAAAAAATTTTAAACGAGCAAAACGCCAAATGGGCCGACCCCGGCTCTGTCCAATGGGCCTTTGAAAATAAAAACGGGGATTGGCAGGCGAAATTCAAACAAAGCGCATCAAACGAAACAAAAGAAAAACTTAAAAATATAATCGCCGAATTAGAAAATCACGACGATATACAAAAAGTACACACAAATATATGAAAATTCTTGGCGTTGACCCAGGCAGTACCAGGGTCGGCTATGGTTTAATAAAAAAAGATGGCAGCCAATTTTGCTACGTTGAAAGCGGCCTTTTAAAAATAACTTCAAAAGACAAAAGCCAGCGTCTTTTAGAATTGGAAAAATCTTTTAGAAAGCTACTCATAAAAACCAGGCCTAATATTGTCGCCCTAGAAAAACTTTACTTCGTTAAAAATCTTAAAACAGGTCTGGATGTGGCGCAATCGCGAGGGATTCTGGCCCTGCTTGTCGCTCAACATAAAATATCTTTATTAGAATACACGCCTTCAGAAGTTAAATTAAATGTCACGGGCTACGGCGCGGCTGATAAAAAAGCCGTGGCTAAAATGACTGCTAAAATTTTAAAAATTGAAAAAATAAATGGGCCGGATGACGTAAGCGACGCCTTGGCAATCGCCTTAACGGCCGCCAGCTCTTATAAATTCCAAATTTTTTGATATAATATGCCCATAATGACAAAAAAGAAAAAAACTCTGCTAAAAATCGCTGGCTTATTTTTTTTGGTCGCCTTTGGCTTAGTTTTAACGGGGCTAACCATTCTGTCTAAAATGGCCAAAGAGCTCCCAAACCCAGAACAATTCGCGAATCGCCAAATAGCCCAATCAACTAAAATTTACGACAAAACCGGCGAAATATTACTTTATGAAATTCACGGAGAAGAAAAAAGGGCTATTATCCCTTTTATGGAAATCCCCGAATACGTTAAGCAAGCGACTATCGCTATTGAAGACCAAAATTTTTATAATCATCCTGCGCTTGACTGGAGATCGATGATTCGGGCCTTTTCCGTTAATCTTTTAAGAGGACGAGTAGTCCAAGGCGGCTCAACCATCACCCAACAATTAGCTAAGAATGCCTTTTTAACTTCCGAAAAAACTTTTTCAAGAAAAATCAAAGAGATGATTTTATCTTACTGGCTAGAACGCCGCTATTCCAAAGATGAAATTCTAAATATGTATCTCAACCAAATCCCTTACGGCGCAAACGCTTACGGGGTTGAAGCCGCCAGCCAAACATATTTTAATAAGCCCGCCAAAGATCTTGGACTTGCCGAAGCGGCTGTTTTAGCCACCCTTCCTAAAGCGCCGTCTTACTACTCGCCTTGGGGAACTCATGTTGATGAATTGGAAAGCCGAAAAAACTACGTCTTAAACCAAATGTTCGGATTAAAATTTATTGACGAAGAGGAAAAAACGCGCAGTCAAAACAAAGAATTAAAATTCACTTCGCCGAATATCGGCTCAATAAAAGCGCCTCATTTCGTGATGATGGTGCGAGAATATTTAAATAATAAATACGGGGAAGAAGAGGTGGAAAAGGGCGGAATGAAAATAACCACCACCCTTGACTGGCCGCTTCAGGAAATCGCCGAACGAATAATAAAAGAAGGGGCTGAACGAAACGAAGAATTATACAAAGGAAAAAACGCGTCTTTGGTTGCTCAAGACGCCAAAACCGGACAAATCCTCGCATTAGTCGGTTCGCGCGATTATTTTGATATTAAAAACGATGGTAATTTTAATGTCGCCAGCCAAGGATTAAGACAACCAGGTTCGGCCTTTAAGCCGTTTGCTTATGTAACAGCTTTTAAAAAAGGATATTCCCCGGAAACAGTTATTTTTGACTTACCAACCGAATTTGACACAAGCGGTAATCCGCTTAAAAGCTATCAGCCGGAAAATTTTGACCAAAAATTCCGCGGACCCATAAATTTTCGCCAAGCCCTTGCTCAATCAATTAACATCCCGGCGGTTAAAGTTTTATACCTCGCGAATATTGACGACACCTTAAAAACCGCTCAGGACTTCGGGATTACCACCCTAAAAGAACGCAGCCGCTACGGCCTTTCTCTTGTTTTGGGAGGCGGGGAAGTGAAACTTATTGAGATGATCGGCGCTTATTCGGTCTTTAGCCAAGAGGGGATAAAACATCAGCAATCTTTAATTTTAAACATAGAGGACTCCCAAGGAAAAACTTTGGAAAAATATTCTGACCAGGCGACCGCGGTAATTGAACCGCAACCAGCAAAACTTATTAATAATATTCTTTCTGACCAAGAAGCCAGAAAAGCTCTTTTCCAAAATAGTTTCGACCTCACTGTTTTTAGCGACAGGGAAGTAGCCCTCAAAACCGGAACCACTAATAATTATAAAGACGCCTGGGCAATCGGCTATACGCCGTCTTTAGTTGTAGGTGTTTGGACGGGCAATAATAATAATCAGCCGATGCAAAAACAAGGCGGCAGTATTTTGGCTGCTGTTCCAATCTGGCATAATTTCTTAAACGAAGCCCTTGTCAGCCAGCCGTTTGAATCATTTAATAAGCCCGAGCCAATATTCCAAACTAAGCCCGTTTTAAAAGGAGAATATGTTGTAAATTATAAATTAAGCGATAAAAATTTCCCACAAATCCATAATATTCTTTATTATGTGGATAAAAACGACCCACTCGGACCCGAGCCGTCAAGCCCGGAACAAGACCCACAATTCCAAAATTGGGAGAAACCAATTCTAATGTGGATTAAAAATAATATCCCCGACTTCAAACAATATAATCAACCCGTGCCAACAGACGCTCATATCGAAATGCTAATAGAAATTCCAGCGTCAACAATTAATTATTAATTAATTTGTTTTTATCGGCATCAAAATATAAAAATAAGAGATGTTGTTCGGCGACTTAATCACCACCGGCTTGTTATTGCCGTTTAATCCTAAAATCACGTCTTCGGAGTCCAAATTTTTAAGTCCGTCCAAAAGAAACCTCCAATTGAAAATAATTTCCAAAGACGGCCCTTTGATTTTAGCCGGAATTAAATATTGATTTTCTCCTAAACTCTGACCAGCCGAATAAACTTCAATATTTTTCGTTTTTTCCTTGATGGTTATTTTTATTTCATTAAGCCGGTCGATAAAAGCGCTGGCAAGTTTTACTGCGTTAATTAATTGTTCCCTATTAATAATTGCCTCGGTCTCGATTGATTCGGGAATAATCGCCTGATAATCCGGAAATTCTCCGTCAATCAACCGTGAAATAATTTCTAAATCGTTATTTTTAAAAAGAACCTGGTTGGAATCAAAATAAATCTCGGTTTTGCCGTCGTTGTCTTTAATTGTCCTGATTGTTTCTTGAATGGTTTTTAATGGAATAATTGTTTTAAATTGTTTATTAATATCTGTTTTAAATTGGTCGTTGGTAATTGTTTTTTCCGCCAACCTAAAACTATCAGTAGCCGCCAACTTAATGGAATTTATTTGAAAATCAAAAAGAACGCCGTTAAGTTCAGGCCGGATATTTGAAAATTGAGCTGCGCTAATCACCGAAAATAACGATTGCTTTAATATTGAGGTTGGGATTTCTAAGAAGCGCTGGTTGTTGCCGATTTTTGGGATTATCGGAAATTCTTCTTTTTTAATTCCTTGTATTTTCGCTTGATAATTGTCTGTTTTGATTATTAAATTATTGTCTTTAACTTCTAAATTAATCCTTTCGGTTTGAAGATTATTAATTATTGATGTAAAAATATTAATCGGGACCGTTAAGCTTCCTTCTTCTATTATTTTTCCCGAAACAAAATTAGTAATCGCCAATTCAAGGTTTGTTGATGATAGTTTTATTTTATTTTCCACGGTTTCAATAAGAAAATTTTTTAAAACCGGTAAATTAAGATTTTCTCCGATAATTTTATCAATTACCCCCATCCCTTCTTTTATATTACTTCTAAGTATTATTAATTTCATATAGTAGTATTAGTAGTGGCTGTTAATAAGTTAATAAGTTAATTATTTATAATATTAACAATACAATAATTATAACTTAATTTTAACATCTTGTGGAAAACTAAAAATTTATTGTTTATAAATTAATTCCTTTATTAAGATTATTTTTTGGCTTAAATCGCGATTTTTATTGATTTCATTTGATATTTTTTCATATGAGTGTATAGCGGTGCTGTGGTCTCTTTTCCCCATCTTTTCCCCAATATGCGGGTAAGATAACCCCAGGATATCCCTCAAAAGAAACATCGTTATTTGGCGCGGTTCGACTATTTCTTTTTTTCTAGAACGAATAGTTAAATCACTAGGCGTAATTTCAAAAAATTCAGCCACCACCTTAATTACTTGGCTTGGGCTGATATTTTTAACTGATTGTTGTATTGCGGAATCAATTATATCCCCGATTATGGCGGGCGTTAAGTCAACACATTTATTCTCTCGGTAAAAAATTATTTTATTTAAAATCCCCTCGATCTCACGGATGTTTTTTCTTACTTTATTGGCGATTAGCCCACAGAGGTCGTCTGAAAGGGCGTTGTTTTTTTCCTGGAGCTTAGTCTTGATAATAGCTACTCTCATTTCATAATCGGGCTGGGAGACGTCGGCAATCATTCCGCCCAAAAAACGTGAACGTAGCCGTTCTTCCAGCGTCGGGATGGCTGCCGGCGGTCTGTCGGACGAGATTATTATTTGTTTGCCGTTTTCGTATAAAGCGTTAAATGTGTGGAAAAATTCTTCTTCACTTCTTTCTTTGCCGCCGATAAACTGAATGTCGTCGATAATTAAGACATCGATATTGCGGTATCTACTTTTAACGTCGTCCATTCGTTTATTGCGAATCGCCCAAATTACTTCATTAACGAATTTTTCTGACGGCACGTATTTTACTTTTATTTTATTTTTATAAACCTTTTTGATTTCATTGCCGATGCCCTGTATAAGATGGGTTTTCCCCAAACCAACGCCACCGTAAATAAAAAACGGATTATATTTTTTACCGACATCTTTAATTACCGCGGAAGCGGCAGCGTAAGCCAGTTCATTAGAAGAGCCGACAACGAAGGAATTTAGATTATAGCGAGGGTGGAGATTTGTTTCGGGGTCTATTTTTAATTCCGGGAAACTCGGATGCGATTGCTCGGTTTTTTCTCGTTGAGCGCCGCGGACTTTTTGCGCTTGTTCGTTAATCGCTCCTGTCAAAACCGTGTATTCAACTCCCTTAATTGTCTCATCTAACGAACGAATAATACTTAAAATGGTTTTATGATATTTATTTTCAACCCATTCTTTGGCAAAATTATTAGTCAAGCCGATTAATATTTTTCCTTCCTCGTTTTTTTCAACCGGTCGGCTGTTTTTTAGCCAAGTTAAAAAATTGGGGCGCGAAATTTGGAGTTCAAGTTCCGATAGGGTTGTTTGCCAAAGTTGATTAATGTCCATAAATATAAAAAATTTTAATTTCTAAAAAATAAAGCGTAAACTATTTATATTCTATATAGATAAAAAAACTAGTCAAATTGGGAAAAGTTTTAAACCTGTTGATTTCCTGTGGAGAACTTTTTAATTTTTTACATTAAAACCCTTGAATTAATATTTATTCCGCATTATAATTAATAAAAGAGTCGAACGCCCAGCTATAAATAAAAAGGAGTAAAATTATATGTCTACAACCTATCAACCTAAAAAAAGGAAAAGGAGAAGAGCTCATGGATTTTTAAAAAGGTCTAGGTCTGCCGGAGGAAAAAGCGTTTTAAAAAGAAGACGACGAAAAGGCAGAAAAAAGATTAGTGTAGGGATTTAAATTTGTCATGCTGTCTAAAAAATATCGTTTACCGATTCAAGGACTTTCTAAACCCCGCGCCAATCTTTTCGAGGTTGCGCGGGGTAAGTATTTTATTATTAAATCCAAGCCAAATAAATTATTATTTAGTCGGTTCGGCGTGATTATAAGCAATAAAGTAAATAAAAGCGCCGTTAAGCGGAATAAAATAAAAAGAATAATTTTTGATTTTATCAGATTAAAAGAGTACCATCTAAAAATCGGAAAAGATACACTGACTATCGTTTCGCCGCTTGTAAATAAACTGACAAAAAAAGAATTAGAAAAAGAATTAGAAAAATATTATGGCTAATTTATTCCACGAAATTTTATACCGGCCGTTATTCAACGCTTTGATTTTTTTATACCAAAATCTTTCTTTCCACGATCTCGGCATCGCGATTATTATTTTAACGGTTTTAATTCGGTTAATTCTATTCCCTTTGTTTTATAAGGGAGCTAAAGACCAGGCGATTATGCAGCGTCTGGCGCCGAAAATAAAGGAAATTCAACAAAACCATAAACACGACAAAGAAAAACAAGCCAAAGAGATGATGGAGCTTTACCGTCTTCATAAGGTTAACCCAATTTCCGGGTTTTTGTTACTCATCGTTCAGTTGCCTATTCTAATAGCTCTATACCAAGTTTTTTTAAAGGGACTTTCCAGCGGCTCATTTGATGTTTTGTATTCTTTTATCCCTCGGCCGGATTTATTAAATTTTCATTTTTTAGGCATAGTTGATTTGAGCGTCCGCAATATTTTTATTATAATTTTAGCGGTCGTCGCGCAATATTTTCAAGGCAAACTATCGCTTGTTAAAAATAAAAATAAAGGCGAAGTCGAAAAATCGTTGTCTCCTATGGAGAAAATGAGCCGGCAGATGGTTTTTATGGGTCCGATCTTAACATTTGTTTTTTTATATACATTCAAACTCCCTTCGGCGGTTGGGGTTTATTGGCTGACAACAACGGTTTTTTCAGTTATCCAACAAATAGCGATTAACAAACAACTTCAAACAAGCGACAAGAATTTAATTGAAATAGACAAAAAATTACACTATAAACTATAAATAAAAAAATATGCAGCAACTACAAGATATAATCCAAAAACTTATAGAACTAATGGGCTTCGCCGATTTTTCCGTTAATTACGATTCGGAAAGCAGCCGTTTTCTGATTTTTCTTAACGAAGGAGAAGGGTTTAAAAGATTTTTGCCTTTTTTCGTGAACGACTTGGACCACTTGGTTAAATTAATCGCCAAAAAAAATAATCTTGGGATTGTTTTTGTTGACGTGAATAATTATCGGCGCGAACGCGAAGGTATTATTTTAGAATTGGCGCGGGCCGCCGCCAGAAAAGCCGTTTCCATTAAAGAAGAAGTTTCTTTGCCGGCGATGAACGCTTATGAGCGTCGGTTAGTCCACATAGAGTTGGTTGGTCGTCCGGATATAAGCACCGAGAGCGTTGGCGAAGGCAAAGAGCGGCGCGTGGTGATTAAGCCGATATAAAGCGAGGATATAGAATATAGAATTTAGGATTATTCAAGAATTAATTCGTAGAGTTTGCTGTCATAGCGGTTGATAAATAAGAGTTGGTTGTCGGAAATTGACAAATGAGAGGCGTCAATGTCTATTTCAGGGTTGGCGTAAATCATTTCAAAAGTGTTTTGTTCTATGTCCATTTTATAAATAATATCCTTGAAATAAACAGCTCTTTTTAGATAATCATCGGGGAAAGCTGGTTTTTGAATAGAATTATTAATTTGAGGAACGGCGCAATATATTTTTAAAGAATCAAAAACGCATTTATCGGGAAGTGTTGAAAAATCAAAACTTGCTCGAATCGTTCCATCGTTATTTATCAACTCTAAGTAAGAATTTCTTTGTTGGTCAACGGAGAATTTTATCCCAGAGTCGCCGTTGGGCGACCAATTGGTTAATAATCCTCTTCCAGAGGTTATTTTTTTAATGGTTTTATTTTTAATATTAAGAGCCCAAATGTCGTCGTCAATATAGAAAGACGGTTTATCGGTTAAAAGAATTATTTCGTCTGTAAGCCAATTTAAGTCAAAGTCATTTTGCGCGATTGAAATAATTTTATTGGTTTTTGAAGCGGTTAAATTTTTTATTATTAAATCGCTTTTGTCGCCGTTGGTTTTTAAATAAGCGATTTCTTTATTGCTTGGAGAAAAGTCAGCCGTCGTAATCCCCGAAGGTAGCAATTCCCAAATATTATTCGTTGCGTTGAAAATATTAAATTGAGGCGAATCAGCGCCGCCTAATTTAAGCAAAATCCGCTCGCCGTTATTGCTGGATTTTGCTTGTTGAAGATTGTTTATTGTTTGCGAGCTGATAATTTCATCTTTTCCTCCGCCAGCTGGCGGATTAACTTTTAATATTTGACCGGTTTTGTTAATGTAAAAAATTTTAGTGGAAGTTCCGGTAGTTATTGTCCAATAATCAAAAACCGGTTGGTCGCTTAAAACTTTAAGTTTTTCAGTTGCCGAAGGGAGTTGTTGTTGGTTGTTAGTTATTGGTTGTTGGTCAGAAATAGGTGGCGTCAAAATCTCTTGCGATTTTTTCCAAGCGAAATAAACGCCGAGCCCCATAGCGATAATTCCCAAAATAACGCCTATTGTGATAATTGTTTTTTTCATCCTTCTGTTCTTACTAGAACGTCCCAGTGGTCTCCTTCTTTAGCGTAAATAGCGCCTCTTGAATTTTGATATTGAGGAGCACCATCGCTTCTCGTCCCAATTAATGTATAATTTTTTTCAATAAAATTTGTAAGATCATTATTTATTCTTAAATCAAACTTATAGCCATTGGCATGGCTGTAAGTGCCTTCGTTATGGGTTCCTTCTGTGCCACTGGTTATTGTTTCGTTGCCTATGCCCACTCCTTTATTTTGCAAGTCAAAACTCAACGCTTTAGCTTCATTAATGGTCGTTTGTTTAATATTGTCAAAACTGACATTGGGTTTATAACTGACCATTCCTTGCTGAAGTTGTGATTTGGCTTGCTGGTCAGACAATGTTCCTGGCGCAGGCGTCGTAGGCCCCCAGCTTCCGCTTGTGCCTGCCCCCTTGAATTGTCCACCACCTCCACCGGGGAATATACCAGTAATTACTGGATCCTTTAAACTTACCAAATCGGGGTTAATCGTCCAAAGAATCAGATACGCTCCTAATAAAAGTGCCAACCCCCAAATCGCTCCGGTTATCCATTCTTTAGCGTCTTGCTGTTTTGAGGAATTACCGGCGGAAATCGTATGTAAAATTCCTCCGTAAACCAGTACTCCCATCGCAACGGCGCCAACAACGCTTAACGCATAGATGTAAATTCTATTTACAAGACCAGAAGGAGTTGTTTCCCCTTTCCAAGGATATTTGTAATCAATATTAGCCGCAAAAACCGCGCTAAAACTAAAAAAACAGAGAACGAAGAGTAAAATTATAAAAATTATTTTATTGGTCATGAGATTTATTTAACTTCCAGTTTAATGTTTTTACTCGCGAATTCCAATTGATTGGAGATATTTTTAATTATTGCCGCAATATTAATTACGGTTCTTGACGGCGTTTGAAGGTCAATATTTAAATTAAGTTCTTGCGGATTTTCAGCGGCCTCAGATGTTTGTTCGTTTGCCTGCCATTCAAAAGATAGCGAGTTTAAATTTTTGATATTAAAGAAAAATGGAAAAACGCGGAATAAATTTTTTCCGGTATTTATTTTTCGTTCGGCGTAAGGCGCGTCAATCACGGCTTCGGGCGAGACAACTGGGATTCGGATTATTTTATACAGCGGTTCGGCGGCATAATCAACAACCGCGATTTTTACACTAATTTCTCCGCCCGGAAAATCATCATTGATAAATTTTAAAGACCTTATCCCCAAACCGTTATTTTCATTTTTTATTAATTTATCGTTAATATACCAACGGATTTTATTTTTTGAAATATCGGCGATTTTGTCGTTGTTGATAATTTCAAAACTAACATTTATTAAAGATCCGCGAGTAGGGAAAATTTTGCCTTGATACCAAGATGGGACGTAACTATTAGATTGCCAAGAGGTTAGAAATTGAGGCGAGGCAGCAACGGCAAAATGTAAAAATAAAAATGTAAAAATCAAAATGACAATGTAAAATATAAAATTTTTAAATTTTAATTTAAAATTTGTCATTTTGCGATATTGCCTTTTGCTAATATAGTTGGGGGTTTCCCCTTTACTATTCCAGCCACCTTGCTTAACTTGGGATTGTTGGCAATAAAAATAGTGACTATTAAGGTAGGAGTCTGTAGTGGCAGGCTGCCGCCAGAAATAATATCAACCAAGCTTCCTCCACCATACCACCAGCCATTTACCCCCTTCATTATAAGCCAAAATTGGACAATAAGCCAAACGATGATACTAATAAAAAGACTGACAATAATTAATATTTGTCCGATCGCTGGTATCCCGACAACCAACCCCGCTATTATTCCAAAAATATCGGCTACGCCGACAATCAGCACCATCAGAATTATTTCCGGCAACGATATTTTTTTCTCTTCATCCATAAATTTTTTTATTTCTTCATTTCTAACAACTGCTCCGGGCTGGTCGTGATAATTTGGTCTTCAAAGTAAGAAGCGATGATTTGAATCGCCACGTGTTTTAATCCGGCGAAAAATAATCCTTCGCCAACAGCCGCTTCCAATAATAATTGTTTTTCCGCTTCCGTTAGATTAAATGTTTTAGCTATCAGATCTATGGTTGCAGGAGCTTGCTTCAAGAGTAATTGGAGAGAGGAGTTCGTGATAATTGGTCGTCCATAAGGCGATTCTAAAAAGTCCTCAACATTTTGGGTAATTGTGGTAAGGCCAAGATAATATTTTCTACAGCGCTTTGCCAAACTGAAAAGGAATGAAGCGCTGTCCGGATATTTCATCATCCACCACGCTTCGTCAATAATCATTACCCGTTTTTTAAAATCAGCCCGAATAAGATTCCAAATAAAATTAAGCACAATATACATGGCAATCGGCCTAAGTTGTTCTTCTAAGTCGCGGATTGAAAAAACAATCAAACGATTTTTGATATCAATGTTTGTTTGTTGGTTGGTGAATCCGGCATAACTTCCACGTGTGTATTTTTCCAATCGTTGAGCCAATCCTCGTCCGCCCTCGGTGTTTTCCAAAATAATTTGTAAATCCCCCAAGGTCGGCGGTTGGGCTTGAGTAAAATCTTTTTTTTCAGGCGTGATGTCTCGTGAAGCGTATGTTTCGGTAACCGCTCTATCCAAAAGGGCGTCTTCTTCCGGCGTAATCTGGCCGAGCATTAATTTAACCAGGCCGGTTAGATTAAGAATATGCGACTTGAAAACATCGGCTGGGTCCTCGTCTTCGGGAATAATCGGAATTTCAAAAGGATTGATTTGGTTTTCAGAAGTTAAAGAAATTTTGAAGAAACTACCGCCAACCGACTCGGCTAATTTTTGGTATTCATTTTCCGGGTCAATAATTAAGACGTCAATTCCCATCATCAGAGAGCGAATAATTTCTATTTTAGTGGCGTAGCTTTTGCCGGCGCCGGCTTTGGCGAAAACAACTTGATTGGCGTTTTCTAAAGAAAAGCGGTCAAAAATCACAAGGGTATTATTATGGCGGTTGATGCCATAAAGAATCCCTTCGTCCGAAGTCAGGTCAGTGGAGACAAATGGAAAAAAAGAAGAAACAGGTCCGGAATTAAGCGGAGTATGAACAAGAAGTTTGTCTTGACCGAGAGGCAGAGTTGACTGGACACCTTCTAATTGCTGGAAAATAGCTGGCTTAACATAAACTAAATGGCTTTCAAATAAAGAATTAATGCTTTCTTCTAGTTTATTAAGTTCTTCGATGGTTTCGCCGTAAATTGTAATGTAGATTCCCGCGTTGAATAGTCGTTCTTGAGATTGTTGGAGCGTGTCGCGCAGCGCCTCAATGTCTTGAAAAGCGGTTTCCAAAAGCGGGTCCCTGACTAGACCTTTTTCTTGCCGTTCCATTAGTTGGGCTTCAATCTGGGCGGTTTTTTTGCGGAGATTTCGCAAGGCCAAACTGGTATCAACCGGATGGATAAAAATAGAAATATCTAAAAGATTTGGCAGATTAATAATTGAATTGAACCAACTGGTTGCCAAGTATCGGGGGTAAGTAAAAATAAAAATTGTTTTCGCGAATTTATCGCCAAGCTTTAGATGACTAGGATTAACTTCCATAGCCGCGGGCGCGATAACGTTTTTTACGTCTTTCTCGCTTGCCGTATAAGGTTGTTGGATTTTTATGTTCATATATTATTGAAATTTAATAGTGATTATGTATGCGCGATTTTTAAATCTTTTTTCTCCGTCACGCTTGGATTGTAAAGATTGTAAAATAATTCTATCAGTTCTTCATTATCGAGCGGCACCACCCGAAGGCCGATTTGAGTAAGGCCGTTGATAACTTGGTCGGTCAGGTGGTCGAGTTGTTGAATTTTTTGTTCCAGAGTTTGTTCGGTTTGCATAGCCGTTATTTTTTTTCCGAATTTGAACATTTCTATGAATTTTTTGCCGCCGGTTGGAATTATAATCGGATCATAAGGCACGACAGTGAAAAACGTCTTTGCCATTACGGCGTTTTGCTCCACAAACGAACGAATAAATTCCACATATTCAGAGATTTGGTTTTTTAGCAGTTCGTTATTTTCTTGGTTTTTTCGCTCCGACAATTTTTCAAGATAAGCGTCAATGTTAAGTTTCCGGGAATGAATTACAAATTGAACGGAGAAATTCAACGTGTTTAAGAAATTTTGATATGTACTTATAGTGATATTTTGTTCGTCTTCGGACTTGAGTTCAAAGTTGATTCCGGCAACCATTAAAACCCGTCGCAAAGAGCCGTTTTTCAGAATAATCACTCCATCGCGTATATCTTCAATATCAACGAATTGTTGGGTGGAAATGTTTTCTTTTTTCGCCATAAATTTATTATATCCTTTTTTAATTTATCTGTAATCTATTCTTCTCGCTATATCTTTTTCCCCAGTAATTTTTCTGAAAACCTGGAATCGTTCAGTCGGTTTTTTGCCCCAGAAAGGCGTTTTTGCGGTTTTCTCTCTTTGCGGGACCGGATTTTTTGTTGTCAGAAGGTCTTGCCAGAGTTTTTTTACGTTCGGCATTTCAGAAAAAAATGTTTTTAATTTTTCCCTTTTAGAAATAACACTTTCCGTTGAATCCCATTTTTCTTTTAGAGTTGGTGTTGGTTGGTTAATCGGCGAGTAGGGCATTGAAATTCTTTGAGGGGTTTTTGGAAGCGAAGAAAATTTCGGCATTTGCGGAATTTTAACGATTTTTTCCTCTATTTCTCTTTGCCATAGATAAAGGCGGGGTTTCCAAAGAAAACCTAAAGCGAGCCAAAGAATTTTAGGCAACGGCTGGCCGTTATATTTTATAAGAGCTAAAGCTAGGGCTATTATTGTTAAAAAAACCGTGACTAAAAACCACAGCCACATTTGGAGAACGAAAAAAAGCATAAAACTAATCGCCCCGGCGCCGGCCAAATACAAAAACTGCCTTAAACTCAAAGGCCCGACGATTTTGTTTTCTACATCAATGAATTGGGGAATCTGGAATTGCATTATTGTGGTTTTTTAAATTTCTCAAACGTTCTCAAATCGATTACATCTTCTTCGTTTTCAACATTGGATTCAATTTTATGAGATTCGGTAATCGGTAAATTCTCCGGCGGTTTTATTTCCTTGTTTTTCTCTTTCTTCTCCTCTTTTTCCTTTTGTGTTGCGCCGAACGGCGAGAGTGGCGTTCGCAAATCGCTGTAATGAACGACTCGCGGTTTAGGAATTTCTGTTTTGGCGATTTCGGATTTTTGTGGAAGCGCCATTTCGGCAAAAGATTCTTTTGTCTCTAATTTAATTTTGACTGGCGGCGCACTTTTCTCTTTCCCCTTCTCCACCTCCTCTTTTTTAAGAAAACCAAACAGTCCGGCAAGAGAACGTTTTCTTGTGTCAGTCAGCGGAGTGATTTTTTTCTCTTCGTGGATGATTTTTGGTTGGTCTTCTTCGAGGATTGGAATTATTGGAAATGTTGAAGGTATTTCTATTTTTTGAGGTTTAATTTCTTCGGATGTTTTTTCAATTTTCGGAGGTTGAACTTCGGAAATTTTTGGAAGAATAATTGGAATAATTTCCGGTAAAATTTTTTCTTCCCTAATTTCTTCAGGTTTTTTTATTTCAGTTCTTAAATCAACGATTTCTTTTTCTCTTTCCTCTTTTTTCCATTCCCTTTCCTCTGTTATGGGCGAATAAACTTTTTCCAAATCGTTTTTAATCGGGCTGAAAATTTTCCGGTCAATTTCGCGGCTGATTGAAGCGGCTATTTCAGAGTTTATGCCGAGCGTATTTTTGATTTCCTGCGCCAAATCTTCGGGGTGTATAAAACCCATAATCACGTCGCCAGCTAAAGTCGCCACTACCCGAATTTTATCTTCAGATAAATGTTGTGCTTCGCAGGCGCGCCACAAAACATCGGCGTTTTGTTCAGAGAATAACGCCTCTTTAAGATTGTCGGGCAATATATCCCATCTTTGTAGAGCTTGTTGTCGAGTGATTTTAAGCATAAATTATTTGATTTGTTATTTATGTTGTGGCGGGCGGAATATATTCCCAGGAAGAACCGATTACGCGATTGCCTAAATTTTTTGAGAATGATTTATGGATAGCTCCAAGTTTTGCGTCTATTTTTTTGGCTTCTCCCAAATACCTTTCTGTTTCTTCAGCGGTAATATCTTTTATATTTTTAGCCACGCCAACTTTTTGCCCGGCGATTGTTTGCCCTGTTGGGATTACGACGTTTCCGGACGAATCTTTAGTCATAACAGATTCTTTTATAAGTTCGTGCAGTTTGTCAAAATCTTTTCCGTCAAGTTTCGGCATTATTTTGCCAAGGGCGCCGGGATGCGTTTCAAGAACTATTTTGATATTTTGGGCTGCTGTAGCGTCTTCATACATTGATTTTGTTCTAACCGTTTCAAAATCTTTAACAGAATAAGATGACCTGAAAAATTTTTCTGCTTCAATTCCTCGCTGAGTAGCGCTTTTACTGTTTACCATTGATGTATTGCGCATAGCCGCTTTTTCAAAATCTTCGTATGATTTCTTTTCCCCGTGTCTTTCAAAATATTTCTTTGTTCCCTCATTGCCAATATCACGATTTAACTGTTCGTCGCTTAATAAATTCATCGTCTTATTTTTCATAAATCTTTTAGCACCGGCGATTTTTTCATCGCGGCTTAAAGTGTCCCAGGCGTTTGCCAAGTTTTTATCATTAATAAAACGTTTATTTAAACGTTCTCCAGCGTTTTTTATCAATTTTTCTCCTTGTCCCACACCAACGCCGCTAACAGCTGTTCCTAAATGTCTAACCGGCGCAGTCATTAATCTGCCGAGCGCTCCTCTCCCAGCTCCAAATTTTTGCATTCCTTCGGTAACCTTCCTTCCCCATTCGCCTCTAAGTGGCCTAGTTCCAAGCGCAACCCCTTTCTTCCCAACCCAACCCCCGAACATTTTGCCCGCGCCCTGCGCCGCGCCCATGGCGGTTTTCGAACCGGTGATGCTTAAAGAATTCGCCGCAATTAAGCCACCCATTAATAAGCCGAGCAAAATTATCATATTGCCGTATTTCGCGAGAGGAATTTCAACTCCTTTTTGTTTTTCCGATAAATTTTTTACAAATTCTTGTTGTTGTTGGTTGATAATTTGTTGTTGAGTCGCTGGCGGTTTTTCTAAGGCAAATATTGCTAAATAAAGAAAGAATAATGACAATGGCGCGAAAAATACCCATCTTAAAAAACTATTCCACCATTTTTGCCAAAGGTGTTGGGTATTAGGGAAAATCCAAAGAAGCCAGACAATCGGAGATAAAATTAAAAGAACTCCGAGATAAACATAGCGGATAAACAACATTATTCCTATTGCCAGCATTACAAATGCCGATAAAAGAGTAAAGATAACCGCAAAAATTCCGGTAACAATTAATGGCAAAGTTGATTCAAGCGTCGGGGAAGCTGGCGCTTTTGAGTCACCGCTGGATACTTCGTAAATCCAGTCCGCTACAGGTCCAAGTACTTGCCTTGAGTACCACATACCATATTTTTCTAGACTACCAGTGTTTTGGTCAAAGGGATTGTTTAACGACTGAACTTCCAATAGGCCCGTTAATTTTGTTGATAGGTCCACTTGCTTGAATTGATCGCTGAAAAGAGCGGTAACGGTATCAGAGCTGCTTATAAAGGCTCCAGCAATCACCAAACTGAAATTCACCAAAAGTGCCGCCACAATTAACTTCCAAAGCGTCTGTTTCATCGCATAACTTTCTAAGCGAAGAATTGTGGCAAAAGCAATGACGATAATCGCTAAAACAAAACCCAAATTAGCGAGATCAAGAACTATCCGCCATCCTTCAGTGACTATGGGGCTATTCAGGATTAATTTATTTACTTCTAGGGCTATATCAATTAGCGAAGCAGCCAGCGTCATAAGAACTTGGCCTATTTTTCCGACTATATAGGTTATCCCCAATACAATAGCGCCAATAACTCCACTGGTGAGCCCTGTTAGTACACTCATATATTTATATTATTTTTTTATTCCGTTGGGATTTCATTTTGGTTATTATGGTTGCGTTGAGGTGGCTGTTGGAATTGTGCAGGAATTCATCGTCTTGCAGGAATTTAATCGATTCTGGGCGTTGGTTAATTCGGTTTGTTTGCTTTGGGCTTCGCTGTCAGCCGCTTCTCTTTTTTTGCCAAGCGCAATATCTTGATTAATCTCTGCGGCGTATTCATTTGTAAATTCATCATAATGCTGAATAACAATCGCCATCTCTCTATCGCGATTATCCAAAGACATATTATCAATTTCAGCTATCCAGCCATTAATTTTATTAATTATTGCCCGTAGCTCATTTACTTCGTTTTGCAAGCGATTAACCTCTGATTGAACATTATTGATTTCCGCGTCAGTAACCACTGGCTGGCAGCTCGCGCAATTGTTTTTAATATATTGAAGCGTTTGAAGAGCTTGTTGATTATACGACAGCGATTGATTTTTGGCATTAAGGATGTATTGTTTTTCTTGAATGAATTTTTTGTATTCACTATTCATTTGTTGTTTTTGGTTTTCTAAATCTTGTTGAGCAACATCGCCGTAGCCAAGACTTACGTAATCATAAGAAGTGCCGCCTGGAGAAGTACTGTCTTTCATTAAGGCAAGTCCTTCGCTGAAGAGCCGATTAATAATGGCATTCACAATAGCGGCAACATAGGATTGAACATTGTCTATGTAATCAAAATCTTTTATCGCGGTCTTAGCTATTACTTCGCCAATAGTGTCGCCAGGAGTAATAATTTTTATATCATTTGCCGAACACCAATCGCCCTCGCTGTCTTTGGCGCAGGTTCCGCTTTCAACCGATTCGCAGGTTGTTCTGTCAATATAATTAGCAGCGGTTTCGCATCTTTTTTGCGAAAGAAATCCAGCGCCAGCCAGGGCCTCATTTTTGGCCGCTTCTTGTTCTTGGCTGCCACGAATCAACATTTCGTCGTGCGCCATCAGCATCGCGCCATAAAAATTATTCTGTGGTTTCCAGCTTTCGTTGTAAGCGATCCAGCCGCCGTTTTCAAAATTCGCGTAAAAATCATTTATATTGGCGACAATGTCGTCAAGCGTGCACTCAACCCGTTGAGAAAATCTTTGCACCGGCAAATAATTAACCGAAAGTTGAAGTTGGGCTTTAAACGGGCTACAAAGCCAAGCCATATTTAATTCTTTGGCAACATCGCCGACCCCGGCTTGAAAAGCGTCTTCCATAAAGCCACCAAAATCAGTGACAAATCCCGGTTCCCCGCCTCCTTGAATCCATTGGATAACATCGTCAGCCATCGCATCCACAATCCGCCTGACAATTAGATCTCTCATCATGTGTTGCCAATTACCTTTAAACCAAGTCCAGGCACGGTTTGCTATGTCCCAAACCAAATTCGCGATATCAACAGGAACTAGGGAGAGTATAGCTTTAGTTGGCCGGATAGAAATCCCAGGGAAATTAAAAATAAGAATACCGATTATAAGAATTAAAACAATTTTTTTCATAACTCTAATTCTTTAATTTTTTGATTAAACAATTCCCGATTGGTTTTGCCGTCAATTAAAAGATGGTCAATAACATCCAACGCCATTAGAGCCTTTACCGGATCATTGGAATAATTGGCAACTGCCCGTAAAACAAATTCCGAGGTTTGAAAATAAGAAATTAATCTTTTATGGATTTCTAGCCAGTCCGAAGGCACAGTTAAATTTAAAAAGTCATCGGATGTATTTTTGTAAATATTGGCTAATTGGTTAGCTGGCACAGTATCATTTCTTTCAAAAGCATCGGATAATACTGCTAAAAAATCTTTATTAAACCCCCAAAAATAATTTTGATGGATTTTTGAAATCTTCTCGATATATTTGATTTGCGCTTCTTGAGAATTATCCTGGGAGATATTTAAGTCGTTTTCGTTAATTGGTTGATTTGGGTTAAGTAAATTAGAATCTAAATTAGAGAGTTGCCTAGTCAATTCTTGGATAATAACTTCTTGGTTCGGCGCCGCGAGTTTCTGTTCGCCGGTTTCGGTCTTGGTTAAGCCGTTTTTATTTTGTTCTATAACTTTATTAGCGATGACTTTGGCAATCATTTCGGTGAGATTAGAAGAGTCATCGGTATTTATGGAAGAAGTCGCGTTATTATTCGGAACCGCTCCTTGAATATCTTGAGCCGCTTTTTCTATGTACTTAAAAAGCGTGCCACCTGGTTTAATCGCGTCTTCCAAAGAAAAACCCGCAGTTTCGCTGTCGGCTTTTTTTGCGTCTTTAATAATCCAATAAGAACCGAGTAATCCGGCGCTGATAACCAAAATCATCGCCGCGATTTTTAGGGCTTTCATATATTATTTATTATACATTATTTAATATTCAAAACAATGTGGATAATTCTCAGATTTTTTGATTTTTTAAAAAAGAATAGTAAAACTCGGCATAACGCGAGAAATAATTATTAATTAAGGGCGTCATTAATTTTTCTATTGGCGCGAAATTATCGGTTAAAACAAGCGCGTTGTCATCAAGCGGCTTTTTAATAACTAATTTAGATGATAAGAGTTCACCATTTTTTAAAGCCATAATTTTTTCTCTTAATTCAAGCGGGTCAATTTGTTCATTGGAATTAACGCCAACTAATATTATATTTTGCGGGTCAGTTGGAAAAACTTCGCCAAAAGAAAATATTTGATAATTTTCAAATGTTTTTTTAAAAGTTGACAGCATACTTCGGAAAAAAGCGGAATTTTTGCCATAAAACGCCGAGGTAAAATTAACGGCGTAAATTCCACCGTCGGTGAGATGACTTTTGGCTAAATCGTTAAATTCTTTAGTTGCAAGATGCCAAGGGATTGAAACAAAAGAGTTATAAGCGTCTGAAAATATTAGGTCGTATTTTTGATTATTTTTTTGAAGAAAAATTCGGCCGTCCGAAATAACGGTTTGGATAGGATAAGATTTTAAATTAAAAAATTCTTCGGCGGTTTTTGTAACAGCAGGGTCGATTTCAACAACCGTTATTTTGGAATTTTTATAAAAATCGGAGAAATTTTTAGCTATTAAGTATGAACCGCCGCCAATGGTTAAAATATTATGGATGTTTGATTTGAGAACCGAAAAAACCGGATAAATTTCCGGATAAGTATTAAGTTGTTGGCCGTCTAATCCTTCCGCGCTATGTGCGTCAAAGTCCAAAAATAACACTCTAATATTGCCAAAAATATTATGAACGCCGTCAACAACGCGAATGGTGTAATAATTACTTTCGTGATTAAAAATAACATTATTTTGCTTATTGATTAATTGTGGAGAATAAATTATTGTCGCTGAAATAACAATTAAAATAATTAAATTTTTAATTTTTGGGCGATAAAAAAACAATCCATTAATAAAAAGGACGGCAGATATAAAAAATATCGTGGTATTGTTTCCGATATGTCCTATAAAATAAAAACCAGTTAAAAAAGTACCAACAATACTGCCGATAGACCATAAGGAAGATAATTGTCCGGATTTTAATCCAATCGTCCCGACGTCTTCGGAATAAAATTTAAGGATAGAAGGATAAAGCGTACCTATAAAAACAGCCGGGAGAAAAAATAATATTATAGATATCAATATAATTACAATAGGCAATAACAAATCAAGAAAGACAAAAAACTGAGCTTGAGTCGTCAATATGGGGATAGCGGCCGTAAAAAGCGAAGACAGAATAAAAAAACTAAATAGTGTTTTTAATGACCGATATTTATCAATTAGATATCCGCCTAAATAATTGCCAACGGATAATCCCAATAGAATCACACCGATAACGGACGTCCAAGTATAAATTGAAGCGCCTACATAAGGAGCCAATATTCTTGTTGAAATTAGTTCTACTGTCATTAAAGAAAAACCGGCCAAAAAAGACGAAATTAGAAATAAAGATTTTTTTGTCATTTTTTAAATTGTATTATTTTTGGCAATTTCTTATAATAAATATTATAATACTATTGTGTAATTATGTGGAGTGGGGGGGAAGTCCAATAATCGACATATGCATATAAAAATAATCGTTTTATCTCTTATCGTTATAATCGGTCTTGTCGGAGGCGGTATTGTGGCGTTGAAAAATT
Organism: Patescibacteria group bacterium; assembly: GCA_038062875.1. Taxonomy (GTDB): domain Bacteria; phylum Patescibacteriota; class Minisyncoccia; order UBA6257; family UBA9933; genus JBBTWF01. The sequence continues at coordinate 21,796 of JBBTWF010000008.1, read as the reverse complement.
TTTACAAGCCAAACATTGAACCAAACGCGATTTCTGTTGTTATTAAGGCTAATGATACTGTTGGTGCGATAACTGTTCCGTATAACGATTCTATTAAATTAAGTTGGGAGTCCAATAACGCTGTCCATTGTGAAATCTCCGGCAACTGGTCAGAAATCGTTCCGGGTTCTGGTTCCCGATTAATTGAAAACATCACAGAAGCGAAAAATTATCTTCTTTTATGTGTTAATGAAAAAAACGAAACAGCATCATCGTCCGTTGTCATTTATATTGATGAAAAAACCATCTCCGCGAACGTGACTTCAACCGTTTCAGCCATCAATCGTGACTCTCTTAAAAATTTCTCCTACACTTGGAATAAAAATTTTGGTTTCGGTTCGAAAAACGACTTAGATGTAGTCGCTCTTCAAAAGGTTCTTTTTTCGGAGTATCTTTTATCGTCAGACCAAATTACCGGAAATTTTGACGAACAAACCTTAATTGCCCTTAAAAAATTTCAAAAAGCGTATTTTATTGAACAAACGGGCTACGCTAGACCCAAAACTATAAGCGTTCTTAATGAGCTTTACGGCGCTGGGGCCTCAACTTATTTAGCGTTATCGTCAGACTCCTCAAACCAATATTTAATATCGGGCACTGAAACGGTCGTTACTATAAATTTAAGAGATGATAATTGCCAAAAAATTGGGGCCGTCACAACAGGAACGTCTTTAAAAATAACCAGCGATGAAATAAAATACTGCGTTATCGCTGATGAAAAATTCCAAATGCGGGAAGCGCAAGTAATAAGCGATGGTCGAATTGGCTGGATAGCGGCAGATTATCTCGGGGAGTCTCTTTCTGGAGGTACAGTTTCTAGCGGCGCTACCACAACGCCGGTATTAACTTCAATACCAACCGTTGATATTAAGGCCAATAATTCCGATAAGCCAATTACTGTTGGGGTGGATAGCGAAGTGTCTTTGTCTTGGGAATCTAGTAATGTTGAATCCTGTGTTGGCTCCAGCGGTTGGTCAGGTGAAAAATCTATTGACGGAACGGAATTAATCAGCAATTTAGTCAAATCCAGATATTACACTTTAACTTGTTCTGGCAAAAACGGTTCTGTTTCGGATTCAGTAACTGTATATGTTTCTGCGGGTATTGCTTCCAGCATCACATCTACAACTTCATCAATCGCCACCTCTACATCTCCGGTTGTTGACCTTAAAGTTAATAACAGCAGTTCTGTTACGATTTCTAAAAACAGTTCTGTTAATTTATCCTGGACTTCCAGAAACGTCAGTTCTTGTAATGCTTCTCGTGATTGGTTAGGAGAAAAATCTCTTGACGGGTCAGAATCAATCAGTAATTTAACCGAATATAGATATTACACTTTAACTTGTTCCGGTGACGCCGGTTCTGTTTCTGACTCGGTAAGTGTGTATATTTCTTCTATCGCTTCTCCTACTTATCCAGCTTCTTCAGACGATAAAACCGCTTCCTCGGAAGAGAATCAAACATTTGGAGGGATGGTAACAAACGTAAGTCCTTGCACTATTCCTCCTCGGAATAATTCTGTCCAAATTTTGGGTAAAGAAGGTGGAAGATTTATATGGAAAATGGGCGAATCTAAATTAGAAAACGCATTAACTGCCATTTTTGGCTCTAAGGACACGACTACTTATGCTCCCTACACAATACCAGAAGTAGGGATGTGGCTTATTGGAGAGTTGGGAGAAAAAGTTGATTGTTATGGAGCAGGCGGTCCCGGAAAAGTTATAATATTCGCCGAATTTGATTTTGATCTTTAATTTTTACGATAATCGAACATTTTTAAACCTTAATTGTTTTTGATAATTGTTTGATTTTTTCAACGCTTAGATTTTGAGGTCTGTCTTGAGGATTAATGCCGATTTTTAACAATTTCTGTTTTAATTTTTGTTTGTTTTTCCCCCTCAATTCTAAATTCTTAATTCTAAATTCTAAATTATTCATTATCGTCTTCCTCGGCTGTTTAAAAAGAAATTTAATAAAAGAGTAATAGGTTTTAGGTGTTAGGTTTTGGGTTTTAGTTTTAGGTGTTAATTTGATTATCGCTGAATCCACTTTCGGAGCCGGTCGGAAATCTTTTTTTGGGATATAATCAATAATTTCCGGTTTTGCCCAAAATTGAACGCTGGCAGCTAATAAATTCATCTTAGGCGGTTTAGCGACAATTCTTTCAGCAACTTCTTTTTGGATTGTTAAAACAATTAGAGAGGGCTTGTTTTTCCGCCCAGAGATTTTTGGGCGAGACTCGCCTCGCTGTGGCGAGGCGGTTAGTTCGCCGATAATTCTCAATAAATATCCGGTTATGTAATAAGGGATATTGCCAACGATTTTATAGGATTTAGAATTTAGAATATAGGATTTAGGGACTTTTGATAATATTTTCAGGATGTCGTCATTAATAATTTTAATATTTTTTTCACTGGCGAATTTCCTTTTAAGATTTTCAGCTAATTTTTTATCCTTTTCAACCGCAATTATTTGAAAATTAGAAATTAGAAATTGAAAATTCCTTGCCAAAGGCAAGGTGAGTTCCCCGTGCCCTGGCCCGATTTCAATTATCGTATCTTTGGGTTTCAATTCCAAGGCGTCGATAATTTTATCTATTTTATTTTTATTTATTAAAAAATGCTGGCCTAATTTTTCCATTTTTATTCTTTTTCTCTGATTCGATATTGGAACGCTTCGGCCAAGTGGTTGCCCGTTACTTTCGCCGATTCTTCTAGGTCAGAAATGGTTTGAGCGGTTTTAAGAACACGATAATATCCCCGCGCCGAAATAAACGACTTTTCTAAAATATTTTTTAAAAAATTTTCAGCCGAATCGTCAAGAGCTATCAATTCGTCAACTTGTTTTGAGCTCATTTCGGAATTGGTGTAAATTTTCGGTTTGATTTTTTTGAACCGTTCTGTTTGAATTTCTCTGGCTTTTTGGATTTTATCTTTGATTTCTTGGCTGTTGGTGCCACGAGCGGCGGAGCTTCTTAAAATATCTATTTTCACTTGCGGCACTTCAATTTGGATGTCAATTCTGTCCAAAAGCGGTCCGGATATTTTTTTCTGGTAGCGAAAGACCTCGTTGGCTGTGCAACGGCATTCTTTTTCCGAATTGCCGAAATATCCGCACGGACAGGGATTCATGGCGGCCACTAAAGAAAATTTTGACGGAAAAATAAGAGCGTTTTTTGCGCGAGAAACAAAGACACAACCGCTCTCCAACGGCTGGCGGAGCGATTCTAAAAGGTCGCGCCGGAATTCCGGAATTTCATCTAAAAATAAAACTCCCCGATGGGCCAAGCTGATTTCTCCTGGTTTTGGATTGGCGCCGCCGCCGATAACCGACACAGGCGAAGCGGAATGGTGAGGCGAGCGGAAAGGTCTATAATTTAAAAAAGCGTTTTCTCCGAGTCGTCCGGCCGCGCTGTATATTTGAGTGATTGCAATCGCTTCTTCAAGCGACGGTAAAGGAAGAATTGAAATTAGCGCTTGGGCAAGCATTGTTTTCCCAGCGCCGGGAGGACCAGCCATTAGGATATTATGGCCTCCGGCAGCTGCCACCATTAATGCCCTTTTGGCGTTTTCCTGGCCTTTGATTTCCGAAATATCAACTAGTATTGATTCTTGGTTTGGTTTGAATTCGGTTGTCGGCTGGGGAGGAATCAGGTTTCGATTTTCCAAATGGTTTATTAATTCTTCTAAATCTGTTGTCGGAATAATTTTTATATTTTTTATAATGGCGGCTTCCACCGCGTTTTGTTTGGGCAAAAACAAATATTTAAAACCGAGTTTTTTCGCCATACGGGCAATGCTCAAGCATCCGTTGACCGACCGAAGCGTTCCGTCCAAAGACAATTCGCCGATAAAAATTTTATCTTTTGTCTCAAAGTCCTTTATTTGTTTGGTTGCCAGAAGATAGCCCACGGTAATGGCCAAGTCGTATTGGGAGCCGGTTTTTTTAATGTCCGCCGGCGCGAGATTGACAGTGATTTTTCTGTTTTCTTTATTCGGCGGTTTGACGCCGGTATTTTTAAGCGCTGAACTCACCCGTTCTTTTGCTTCGGAAAGCGCTTTGTCGGCCAAGCCAACAATATTAAAAGAGTGGAGGCCGACATTGATGTCAACCTCCACTTCAATCAATTTGGCATGAATGCCGTCAAGTTCGGCGGAGAAAGTTTTGGAGAAATTTTTCGCCATTTTTTAATTGTCTGAAGATTTTTTACAACTTTTACACAATCTTGACTCCGGGTCGATTTCCAGCAACTCTAAAGAAATTTCTTTTTTACATTTTTCGCAAATTCCGTATTCGTTTCCGCCAGCTTGCGGATTAATTTTCAGTAAAGCAGAGTCAATATCCGCCAAACGATTTTTAATTTCTTGGGCAATCGCTAATTGATTTCCGTATTCTTCCGACTCATCTGTTTCTTCGTCTGGGTCGACATCGTTTCCAAATTCCGGAATTTTTTCCAATCTTTTTAATTCCGAAAGAATACTTTCTTTTTCTTCCTCAAGTTTATTTTTTAATTTTGCTAAATTTTCCTTATGTATGTTCATATATAAAAAAGATAACGCATTAGGCGTTATCCGTCAAACCTGCCTGCCGGTAGGCAGGTTGTCTATTGTTTTTATTATTTTTTAAAAATCAGCGGAGAAATAACGTAATATCCTAAAAGTCCCAATCCAATAACAACTAAAATGGCGCAGATTATCAAGAGGGTTATTTTTAAAGCCGAAGATTTAGTTGCCTGAGGTGTTGTTGTTGATGTTTGCGTTGGTTGAGGAGTTGGTTGAATCGACGGCTGAACCGGAGGCGGCGGCGCTGGCTGGCTGGTTGAAACACTTTGTTGCGGTTCAAAAATCGGTTTTTCTGGTCCAGTATAGCCGGGGATATTAAGGGCGGCTTCAATTTTTGGTTCTTCAACGGCCGGTTGCGGCATTTCTTGTTTTAATTCTGACGGAATAAAAGTTTGAGGAGCCGGCGCTTCTCCGCCACTTTGCCTGATTGATTCAAGATCGGACTTCATCGTTCGAATTCCTATTGCAGGCGCTGGAGGAGGTGGCACCGAGCCGGTGTTTTCGCCAGTAGAAAAATTTTGTTGTTTGATATTTTCGTCCATTGTTTTTATTTTATCACAATTAGATTGATTGACGCTGTGGATAACTACGAGCCGATTTTATATATTTTCGTAATGGTTTATAAGACAATTTTTTGATGATATTGTCAAGGTTGAATTATTCGCAGTTATGGCGATTAAATCAATTCTCCATCCTTTTTCATCATCAATTAATTTAGGAAAATTTCCGGCATATAAAGAAGCGGTTCTTTGGAGTTTTTGGAGTTTGGCTTTGGTTAGTTGTTCTTCGGGTTGTAAACGGGCGTTATTGTTTGAACCACCACTTACTGTTTTTACTTCAACAAAAACGAGTATCTTATCCGGCGACTTAGCTATAATATCTATTTCTCCCCATGGCTTGCGATAATTGCGTTTAATGATTTTATAGCACTTTTTGATAAGATGTTGGCAGGCGATGTCTTCGCCAATAGCGCCGAGTTGAGATTTGTAGGTCATAAATTATCGCAAGAAATCTTTTCTCGTTCGTAGGCCTTCAAGCGTCAAAATTCAGCTCGCTCATGACGAAAATTTGCCACCCTGGTCGCTTCGCTCCCGTGTCCCCGGCAAATTTTTTACTCGCTCGCGAATTTTAAGACGCTCTCCAGCAATACTCACTGCGAAAAGATTTCTTGCTTATGTAAATAATACTTAGGATTCTTATTATTAAGTATATAGTATTTTTCTAAGTGCGCAAATTTTGTAACGCGTGTAATCTGTCTACACACCGTTTACAAAAATTTTGTTTATACTAGTGTGTAGACGGCAAACATCAAAAACAAGGTTTTTTCAAAAGTGTAGGTTTTATGCGGCGATTGGCTTGTCGCTGAAATCGAGTGTTTGCCGTCTACACAACATTGTGCGACAGGAGACGAAAAAGTGTAGTAATGGCCTTCCGATTGGATCGTGCGATGAATCCTTGACTTTTAAAAAACCCTGTATTCATCAGCCGATCCGATCGGAAGATGAATGCTAGGTTTTTTAAGGTCGTAATTTGACAATTGTAAACAGCAAGTAAACGGCAACTTGCCGTTTACAATTGCCGTTTGCCGTTTGGATTGCCGTTTACTAAAAATATGATAATTACGAAGCGCAAACCAAAACCCGCCCAATTGGGCGGGTTTATTATTTGGTGCGCGCACTTGGAATCGGACCAAGGACCTCCATATTATCAGTATGGCGTTCTACCACTGAACTATGCGCGCAAATTTCATAACTTTTTTCACTCCGCTATCCCCAATTTTTTTAATCCCTCTATATTAAACCTTACAATCGGGGTCGGTTTAGCGGAATCAGCGCCCAAGGCCGCATTAAGATTGCGGATAAGAAAATTAATGGAATAAATAAAAAATACGATTATCGCGGACAGTATCAATATCCCGCTTATTATAAATAGCAGCTCTTTTTTGTTTTTAAGATTTATTTTCATACAAAGCCCATTAGAAATAAAAGATTTCGCCGTTTAATATCCCCTTAAATTTATCGCCTTGTTTGGTTAAATCAAGCTTATTCAATTTAACAAAATATTTACTATTTTCAAGACCCCTAAGAAAGCTTATTAAATTATTAAGATTCCCGTCAGCTGTTATTATAAGACCTATTTTGCCCGGTTCATCTTTGGTTTTGGGAGTTTCAGCGCCGAAAGAAAAATTTAGATTAATTTGATTTTGTTGACCAATAGTTTTAATGTCTTGAGAAAAGTTTACCAATTTATCTTTGGTAATCAATATGTTTTCCAAATCGTTCAAATACGGCTCAACTTGTTCTGATTCATTACGCAATAAGGTTATAGATTCGGATAATTGACTACGGAAATTTAACCCTTTTTTCGCTTCAGTGATTTGTTTTACCTTGTTTTGGATTTCCGAGTTTAGAAAAAATAAGGCTGCTCCCAAAAGCAGGACAATCCCTAAGCTTACGCCGATATTGAGAATTATTTTTTTCTTGAAACTCATATTATTGAGAACGTCGTGAAATTTTACTGATATTTTTATTAATTATATTATATAATAATCATTATGAAACTCAAAGAGATAGAAATTTTATCGCAAGACAATCCAAAGTTCCCTTCTCTTTTAAAAGAAATATCTTCCTCGCCGAAAAAAATTTATATTTTAGGAGAATTGCCGGACGACGGCTTAATTAAAATCGCCATTGTCGGCACCAGAAAGGCCACCGTTGATGGTCGTTTAATCGCCAAACAATTCGCTCAGTCGCTTTCCCGGACTGGAGCAATAATTGTCAGCGGTTTGGCAATGGGCATTGATACGGCGGCTCACGAGGGAGCGGTGGCGGTTAACGGCCAAACCATCGCGGTTTTAGGCAACGGTATTAATGAGATTTATCCACGTCAGAATGAAAATTTGGCAAAGAAAATTTTGGTCTCTAACGGAGCAATTATTTCAGAATATCCGCCAAAATCACCGAGTTTACCGCATCAATTTTTAGAGCGTAACCGAATTGTAAGCGGTTTATGTATTGCCACAATTGTTATTGAGGCCCCGGAGCGGTCAGGCGCTTTAGTGACCGCTCGTTTGGCAGCCGAACAAGGCAGGGAAGTTTTTGTTGTGCCAGGTCCGATTAACCATCCAAATTATCGCGGTTCGCATCAGTTAATCAGAGATGGCGCGCGGCTGATTACTTCGGTGGAAGATGTTTTAGAAGATCTCAATTTAGAGCCCCTAAATCCTAAATCCAATCCGCCAGCTGGCGGACAAAATTTAAAATTACAAAACATCAAAGATAAAAATCAATTACTTATTTATAAAACAATCCAGGAGGTCGGCCAGCCGCTTAACATTGACAAAATTATCAAACTCACTAAACTTGAACCGCAAACAGTCAATCAATCTCTCGCGCTTTTGATTATCCAGGATTTAATCAAGGAGACGGAGAGAGGATATATAATATGAATTTAATAATAGTTGAGTCGCCAACAAAGGCAAAAACAATTTCAAAATTTTTAGGGAAAGATTATAAAATAGAGTCCTCTTTCGGCCATATCCGCGATTTGCCGAAAAGTAATAAAAAAGCCATTGATATCCCTGGCGGGTTTATTCCATATTACGAAATATCAAAAGGCAAAGAAAAAGTGGTCGCGGAAATAAAAAATTTGTCTCAAAAAGCCGACGAAGTTATACTCGCGACCGACCCTGACCGCGAAGGAGAAGCGATAGCGTGGCATATAAAAGAAGCATGCGGTTTAAAAAATCCAAAGAGGGTTATTTTTCACGAGATAACGGAAAATGCCATAAAGGAAGCGTTCAAACACCCCAGAGATATTGATGAAAATCTGCGCAAAGCCCAAGAGTCCCGGCGGGTTCTTGACCGACTTGTCGGTTATGATTTAAGCGGGCTTATTTGGAAAAAAGTCCGTTATGGATTATCAGCCGGGCGCGTACAATCGCCGGCGCTCCGCATAATAATGGAGCGCGAACGGGAAATAAGGAATTTTATACCGGAAAATTATTGGGTAATAACAGGTGAATGGGAAACCGAAAAAGGCGGCAAAATTATTTTAACTTGCGATATTAAGCCCAAAGACGAAAAAGAAACGCAACGCATTATTGAAGAGGGGCGGAAAAATCCGTGGAAAATAATCAATATAAAACAAAGCGAAGTTAAAAGGACTCCTTACGCTCCTTTTACTACATCAACTCTTCAGCAAACCGCGAGCTCGCGCCTGGGTTTTTCTCCTTCAAAAACAATGTTTGTCGCCCAAAGATTGTATGAGCAGGGGCTTATTACCTATATGAGAACTGACAGCGTGAATGTCAGTAAAGAAGCGTTAGGTACGATCCATAAAGAAGTAGAAAAAACTTTTGGCAAAGAATATTTGGAACCGCGATTGTATAAAACAAAAAGTAAAAGCGCGCAGGAAGCGCACGAGGCCATACGACCGACTAATGTCGGTAAGAAAACAGCCGGGACGACTGACGAACAAAAAAATCTTTATAGATTAATTTGGGAACGCGCGGTCTCTTCGCAAATGGCTGACGCCAAGATATTAAAAACGAAAGTGTCGGCTAATATTGACCAACGACCAACGACCAACGACCAACGACGAACGACAATCCCGAATTTTTCAACAATCGGAAGTATAACTATTTTCCCTGGATGGCTCGCCGTTGATACAAGAGCTCAAGGAGACGAAACGCAAATTCCTAAATTATCAGAAGGCGAAATATTAAAATTGAATAATATCGAAAGCCAGGGCAAGCAAACAGAACCGCCTCCAAGATATACCGAAGCCGGTTTGGTGAAAGAACTTGAAAAACGCGAAATCGGAAGACCAAGCACATACGCCTCGATTATTAAAACAATCGTTGACAGGGGTTATGTTGAAAAAATCGGGAGAGCGCTTTGTCCGACTGATACCGGCGAAGTGGTAAGTGATTTTCTTGAAAAAAATTTCGCTAAATATATCAGCGATTCGTTTACCGCGGAAATGGAGAATGAATTGGATGAAATAGCAGAAGGCAAAAGAAAATATGAAAAAATGTTAGGCGATTTTTATAAGCCATTTTCCAAAGAAGTAAAAGAGAAAGAAAAAACAGCGGAAAAAATAACGAATCTTGGCGAAGCCGGAGAAGAACATAAATGTCTCGTTTGCGACGGTTCAATGGTTATTAAATTATCCAGAACAGGTAAATTTTTAAGTTGTAAAAAATTTCCTAAATGCGTTGGTTCCAGAAAAATTGATGGTTCAGAAATGGAGGGTCCGAAAGAAACCGGAGAATTATGCCCTGAATGTAAAACAGGAAAATTAATGGAGCGAGAAGGGAGATTTGGAAAGTTTATCGCTTGCGGCAATTATCCGAAATGTCGATTTATCAAAAAGAGCGCCGAAGAAGAAGCCAAAGCGAAAACCGGAGTAAAATGCTTGAAGTGCGCTCCGCCGGCTGGCGGAGGCGAAATAGTAGAGCGCCGCGGGAAATTTGGTCCGTTTTATTCTTGCTCCGGTTATCCCAAATGTGATTTTATTATGAAATCCCGGCCTACCGGTAAAATCTGCGACTCCTGCGGTTCATTAATGATGGATGGCTCAAAAACTATTCCTGAAAGATGCTCAAATAAAACCTGCCTGAATCATAATCCGCACAAAAAATAAAAAAAAACCGACTGTTTGAATAGCCGGTTTATGATTTATTTTAGGACATTGACAGTATCCAGCAAGCTGCCCATATAACTTCCTTGGCGAATTCTTTATCTTCTCCTCCGATGCCCATATTCACCTCTTCTTTTATTTTTTTTAAATTATTCCCGTATTTTTCTATTAGTTTTTGCGCTGTTGCTTCGGCGGACAACGCAAAACCTTGCAAGTCAATCATATCTTCTAACAAAATAGTCGGTTTCTGTGTTAATTCTAATTCCATTTTTTGTCTCATTTTCTTCTCCTTTTTTATTTTAAAATTTTGGTGAAGCGTCCGGTCACTAATCGGATTCTCTCCTTTTTTAAAGAAGTGAGGGTTTCCTCCCCGCCCCGTATATTTATTTATAAAAGAACAAAAAATAAATTCTTGGTAGGGACGGGAGGGATTGAACCTCCGTCCTCCCGGAATTCCGTCCGGGTGCTCCGTCAACTGAGCTACGCCCCCAAACCAAGGATTCATTTTGATTTTTAATAATCCTCAACTATAATAATCAATATAATGGATATTAAGGAAATTGTCAATATATTAAAACCTCTTTCAGAAAGCGACGCCAACCTCGTCAGCAAGGCCTTTAATTTCGCCAAAGAAGCCCATCATGGCCAGAAAAGAAAAACAAACGAGCCGTATTTTGTCCATTCTTTTGAAGCTGCTTTAAAAGTGGCGCAATGGCGGTTGGACGCTCAAAGCGTTGCCGCGGCCTTGCTTCATGACGTGGCTGAAGACACTAAATATAATATTGAGGACATAAAAAAAGAATTTAACGAAGAAATTGCTTTTCTGGTTGACGGCGTTACAAAATTGGGCCGGCTTAAATATCGCGGCGTTCAAGAAAAAGCGGAAAATCTCCGCAAAATGATTCTGGCGATTAGTCAGGATATAAGAGTGGTAATTATTAAATTGGCGGACCGTCTTCATAATATGCAGACATTGTCAGCGGTCGCAGCAGCGAAACAAAAAAGAATCGCTTTGGAAACGGAAGAAATTTACGCGCCCTTGGCTTATCGTTTGGGGATGCAGATGGTTGCCGGCGAATTGGAGGATTTATCTTTTCCCTACATTCATCCCCAAGAATACAGATGGTTGATTAATAATATTAAAGAGAAACACGAAGAACGTCGGCAATACGCCGAAAAAATAAAACCAATTATTGAAAAGGCGCTCAAAGACGGAGATATCAAACCAATAAAAATTGATTCCCGAGCCAAACGCTGGAGCAGTTTGTATAAAAAACTTCTCAGATGCGATATGAACATAAATCAGGTTTACGACGTGGTCGCTTTGAGGGTTATCGTTAAAACCATAGAAGATTGCTACGCGGTTTTGGGGATTATCCATCATCTTTGGCCTCCTCTTCCAGGGAAAATAAAGGACTACATCGCTCTCCCAAAACCGAACGGTTATCGCAGTTTGCACACGGTTGTTTTTTGCGTTGACGACCGGCCTACGGAGTTTCAAATAAGAACCGCGGAAATGCATGAAGAGGCGGAAAACGGAATCGCCGCTTATTGGGCTTATCATCAGGCGAAGACAGGTAAGGATTACGTGGAAGGAAAGCCGATATTCGCGAAAGAAAAAGATTTGGCATGGGTTCAGCAGTTAAAAAACTGGCAAAAAGAACATCCTGATTCCGAGGATTTCATCAGTTCGTTAAAGGTGGATTTTTTTAAAGACCGGATTTTTGTTATTACGCCTAAAGGAGAAGTGGCGGATTTGCCGGCAGGCGCGACACCAGTTGATTTTGCTTATCAAATACATTCCGATATAGGCGACCAATGCGTTGGAGCAAAAGTTAATAATAAAATAACCGCTCTTAATCACCAGCTTCATTCCGGCGATGTTGTGGAAATTTTAACTCAGAAAAACAAAAAACCTTCGGAATCGTGGCTGGATTTTGTGAAGACCTCTGTCGCCAAAAGAAGAATTCGTTTAATGGTGAAAGACAAACCTTTAGGATTTTTTAAAAAAGAACCGAATCAGACCGAATTCAGGATTTTAGTTGAAGACAGAGTCGGTTTATTAAAGGACATCTCTTCGGTTTTTTCTCGGGCTCGCGTTAATATTACCAAAACAGCGGCTAATTTTAATGAAAAAAACCGCGGCCGATTCCCGATTATCAGAGTTCGTTGCGAAATAAATAATAAAGAGAAAACAGAGAAATTAATTCTTAAATTAAAAGAGATAAAAGGCGTTAGGGAGATAAGCTGTAAACTAGTTTAGGATTTAGGATTTAGCTTTTCTATTATTCCTCTGATTTCTTCCGGAGAATAAAAAGTAATCACCACTTTTCCACCCTGTTCTGTTTTTTGTATTTTTACAGGAGCGCTTAAAAGTTCGGCAAGCTGTTCTTCTAGGTGTTTAGTTTCAATGTCAACTTCTTTGGTTGATTGGTGAACTTGGGAATTAGGCGATTGGTTTTTTCTAATTCGATTTCGAAGTTCGCGGACGCTTAGATTTTCGGCAAGCAATTCATTGAAAAGGTTTTGTTGCTGGAGCGGGTCGTTGATAACTAAAAGTAAACGCGCTTGGCTTTCGTTTATTATTCCTTTATTAAGAGCGTCTTGGATTTCCGTGGGTAAGTCCAATAATCGCAGGGTGTTGGCAATGGTTTCCCGGCTTTTGCCGAGGCGAGTTCCAATTTCTCGCTGAGTCAAACTAAATTCGTCCTGAAGCTTCGAGTATGACCGGGCTGTTTCAATTGGATTTAAATCGGCGCGCTGGAGATTTTCGACAATAGCTATTTCTAATTGGTCGGCTTTCTGCTCAATTTTTTTTATGATTGCCGGTACTCGTTCCCAGCCAAGCATTTCAGCTGCTCTAAGACGTCGTTCTCCCGCGATCAGCTGATATTCAACCGATGTTCCCATTTCTGTTTCTTTTTCAATTTTTGAAATAATCAGCGGCTGGATAATGCCGAATTCTCTGATTGAAGCCGCCAACTCTTTAAGCGACTCCTCGTCAAAATTTTTCCGCGGTTGAAAAGGGTTTGGTTTGATGTTTTCAATTTCAATAAGAAAAATAGCGTCGGCGTCCGATGATTTTCTGGTAGAATTTTGGAAATTTTTCTCGTTGTTTTGTGTTTTTTGAGAAGGCGGAAAATCCGTTTGAGAAGGCAAAACTATGGCGTCTTTCGAAAGCGGCTTTTCCGCTATCTCTCTCCTTTTCGGTATTAATGATTCAAGTCCTTTGCCGAGCATAAATAAAAGGATTTAGAATTTAGTAGTTAGGATTTAGGGGTTTTAACTAGTCCTAAATTCTATATTCTAAATCCTAAATTCTAATTCAATAATTTCCCTTGCCAACCGTTCGTACGCTTTCGCGCCTGAAGAATTCGGTTCGTGGAGAATAATCGGTTTTCCGAAACTCGGGGCTTCCGCTAAAGCGATACAGCGGGGGATTTCTGTTTCAAAAACATAATGCGGAAAATGCCGCCTGACATTTTTGGCGACTTCATTGGAAAGTTTTTCTCTTTTATCATACATCGTCAGAAGACCGCCGGCAACTTTTATTCGCTGGCCGAGATTTTGGTTTATAAGATTTATCGTTTCCAAAAGCTGGCTTAATCCTTCCAAGCTGTAATATTCGCACTGAATCGGGATTAAAACCTCGTCAGCCGCCACCAAGCCATTTATGGTCAGCAAACTTAAACTCGGTGGCAAATCAATAAAAATATAATCGTATTGGTGACGGAGGCGATTAATAAATTTACGCAGATAAAATTCTCTGTCTTGCAAATCAACCAATTCAATCAAAGCGCCTGCCAAGTGCTGATTAGCCGGAATTAAATGATGGTTGAAAATCGTCGTGTTTTTAATTAAATTTTCAATTGTCGCGTAGCCGAAAATGCCGTGATAAATACTATCATTTTCTAATTTCGGAGAATATCCCAGTCCTGAGCTGGCGTTGGCTTGCGGGTCAAAATCAATAAGCAGAATTTTTTTACCCAGCGCCGCCAAATAAGAACTTAAATTAACGGCGGTTGTGGTTTTCCCAACTCCGCCTTTAGCGTTGCAAATACTGATAACTTTCGCCATAATTATTTACTATATCGTTTTTCCGTGATATTATCAATAAAAAAATAAGGGCGAGTGGCGGAACGGTTTACGCGTAGCACTCAAAATGCTATGGGAGCAATCCCGTGTGGGTTCGAATCCCACCTCGCCCATTTATTTAAAAGAAAAAGAATTATTGCCGAAAAAGCGATAGAGAGAATTTCAAAAGAAAAAAGGCGTAGATATACCTTTATTAAATAAATAATGATATGTTAAAAATAATCGGCTCTAATCATATTTTGATTTTGGGGGAAGAAATTTTTTAATCATATGAATTTTTTGGATATTTTTATTTATATTGCATTAGCACTTTCTTCTTTTGTTAATATTTTAGTTCCCATCTCTGGCTCTGCGACTGTAACACCCTTTTTAGCCATACTTACTGACCCACATCGAGCAATTGCTCTAGCCTCTTTTTATTTCTTATTGAGCGGAATAATTCGTGTTTACATTTTCCGTAAAGATATACAGTTCAAATATATTAAACCCCTTTTACCAATCTCTTTAGTTGGTGCTACCATAGGAGCGTTATCTCTTGTAAAAATAGATACAAAACCGCTTTTGTTAATATTATTATTTTTCACTCTATATTTCTTTTATAAAATACTGAAGCAACATTTTCATAATCGCGCCTATACACCAACCAACAAGTTAGCGATTAGTACGACCGGCCTTTTATCTGGATTCTTGCAAGGCACCGGCCTAGCTGGTAGCGATTTGAGGAATAATTTTTTATACTCCGAGGGTCTTAATTTATCACAGGTACACGGTACTACTGCCATCATTGGATCTGCGAATTTTCTTGTAGCAACAGTTGCGCGTCTATACACTAAACAAGTAGTCGTTCCAGATCTACTGCCCTTGTTATATATAATTCCGTTCACGGTGTTGGGTATTTGGATAGGACGAAAATCCCTTTTAAAAATTAATAAAAAATATACTGATTGGATTATTTTATCTGTCATGGCTGTTATTATCATTTTCCTCGCCTTAAAAATTTTCAGAGTTTGAGGAATCTGCTATGATTTGTTGCCGCCAAAGAAAAACTTGAAATTGTCAAAGATCGCGGCGAAGCCGCTCAAATTTTTATTAAATCAAAGCGTTCTAATGGGTTAGAGCGTTGATATGGTTGACAATTCTAACTGGTTTGCTATCTTTTTAGCAGAAACTTAACTTGATGGAGGTGCGATATGGAAAAGTGTTACTGTATGCAGACACTCTTCGCGCTTAGGCAAGGATATCTTACGCCCAGTGAAGCTCTCGGAATATTAAAAGAGCGTTATGTTTTTATCGGCGTAGATTCGATACTTGAAGACGGCTTTTTGCTTGAATTTTTAAACAAAGTGCCCAAAGATAAAGACACCAAAGACAAACACGGGTTAAAAAACTTTGTTTCTATTTTCAAGCTGACCGCCAAAGAATTGCGGCCGCGACTGAATCCTTGCTAAGCAAGACTAAAATGGCGCCCGTTTACGGACGCCATTTTTTATTTTTTTATAAATCGTCTAAAAATTAATTATCTAAAGTCGTGGCGTCTTTATCAATAGAAGGCAGAATTTTTTTAATCAATAAAACGCTGGCAATGCCGATGAACGCGCCAACGATAATATCCAGCGGCCAATGGACGCCGACAAAAATTCTCGCCAAGCCGATTAAAAGAGTCGCGCCTAAAAATCTCCAACCCCATCTTTTATTAACGAGAAAAACCGAGAAAGCCAAAGCAAAATAAAATGTCATATGTCCGGACGGGAAAGAACCGCCTAAGTCGTGTTGTACCAAAGGTTGAATTTCCAAAACCGAAAATGGTCGTTGACGGGAATAAAAGAATCTTATTGTTTCAGTGATTATCCCACGGGATAAAATTATTGAAAGAGCGGTTAAAGAGAAAAAATAAAACCGTTCTTTCCAATTCTTTTTCGTGATGATAAGCAGAATGGCTAAAATAATTAAAAAATATCCGAGATAATCGGCTAAAAAAATTCCGAGCCAGTCAAGGATTTTAAATTTGCCCGCAAGAGAATTGATAAATTGAAACGCGGCAGTGTCAAAAGCCATTAAAGTAAATTATCGTTTAACGAACGGCAACAGCCCCATTATCCGGGCTCTTTTTATCGCTTGAGCCAGCAATCGTTGGTGTTTGGCGCAGGTTTTGGTGTGTTGCGGGTCGGTGATTTTCGCCTGGCTGGAAACAAAACGCTGAAGTAAATCAACTTCTTTATAATCAACCTCTTTTAAGTTTTGTGAACAGAAAAAACATTGCATATTTTTAGAAAGGTAAATCCTCCGGTTTTATGTCTTCTTCGTCTATGTCAATTGCCGGTAGTTCGTCTTTTTGAACGTTTGCTTCAGTGGTTTGTGTTTGTGATTTTGGAGCGCCGGGCTGAGTAGAGCGAGGGCCTAATTGAAGGCGTTCGCAGATTATTTCGGTGGTCTTCCGATTCTGGCCCTGTTTGTCTTGCCAACTCCTTGTTTGTAATCTCCCTTCAATTAAAGCTAAACTTCCTTTGAATAAAAATTGGCTGGCTATTTCCGCTTGCCTTCCCCAAAGTACCACATTATGGAATTCAACTTCTTCTTGTTTAGCGCCGGCTTTATCGGTCCAAACGCGATTGGTGGCTATGCTGAAATTCGCCACTTGGTGGCCTGTTTGCGTGGTTCTTAATTGCGGGTCGGCTGTTAATCTGCCGAGGACGAAAACTTTGTTTAGATTCATATTATTTTAATATTTCCTCTAATTTTCTTTCTAACGCTTCGTTGCTTAATATCTGGGTTGGCTCAAATTTTTTAATCGGTTGCGTTGGTTTAATCGGTTTAACCGGAGAAATTTTTCTGACAGGCCTGCTTGACGGCAATGAAGTTCCGATAATCGGAGGAGTGATAATTAAAAATCTTAATATCTTTGAATTAATCTTTAAAGAATCGTTTAATTTGATTATATTTTCCGGAAGAATCGAGAAAAAAATATATCCAAAACAGGCCGATGTTTGTTTTTTTATCGGATAAGCCAGCTGGATTCTTTTAATCGGACCCTCATTGGTTATGGTCGCTTTATAATCGCCGATTGTCTTGATTATCTCCTGAGCGTCAGATTCGTCTTTTATCAGAAAGCCGATTTCGTAGTTTTTTACGTCTTTTTCATCCATAGGGTATATTTTAATCAAAAAAAATTAAATGTCAAAGATTTACCCCGTTAGAAATTTAATAGCTCGTTGGAATTTCTAACGGGGTTTATTTAGACATTAGAAATTAGTCGTTAGGAATTTCTTTTTTATATCCCGTTCCCGTCGGTATTAAGCGACCGATAATAACATTTTCTTTAAGTCCTTTCAGGTAATCGGTTCGGCCTTCGCTGGCGGCGTTCACTAAGACGCGAGCGGTTTCTTGGAAAGAGGCGGCCGAAAGGAAGCTCTCGGTTGAAAGCGCGACTTTGGTAATGCCCATTAAAAGTTCTTTCGCTTTAGCCGGTTCGCCGCCTTTCTTTTTTGTTTCCTGATTTATTTCCAAGAATCTTGATTTTTCAGTTATTTCGCCAATAACAAAATCGGTGTCTCCGGACTCTTTTATCATTACTCGCGAAAACATTTGTCTGATAATTATTTCAATATGTTTTTCATTTATAGGAGTTCCTTCGGAAGCGTAGATTCTTTGGACTTCGTTAACGATATAACGTTCAACTTCTTCCCTGTTTTTAAGTTCAAAAAGTTCTTTAGGGTCAATACTCCCTTCGCAAAGTTGCTCTCCTTTTTTAACTTGCTGGTTTGGTTTTACGAAAATGGTTGTTGTTCGCAGCACGGAATACTCGAGAATTTTCGGTTTCTTTTTTGTTTTCGTTGTTTTCTCGGTTATTTTAAGTTTTATGATTTTTAGTCCATCTTTCTCTTCTACGTCTTCGATTTTCCCGTCATCTTCGGCTAAAATCGCTTTGCCTTTCGGCGTTCTGGCTTCAAAAAGCTCTTCTACTCTTGGTAAACCGTGAGTAATGTCTACTCCGGCAATTCCGCCCTGATGGAAAGTCCTTAAGGTTAATTGAGTGCCTGGCTCGCCGATTGATTGGGCAGCTACTACACCGACAGCTTCTCCAATTTCAACCGGTTTGTTTTTGCCTAAATCCAAGCCATAGCAGCGAGAACAAATTCCATGCAATGTTTTACAAGTAATCGGCGATCTTGTTTTTATTGTTTCATTTTTTGACTTTTCAATTATTTTGGATTCAGGTCCGCAGATTATTTCCCCGGCTTTAACAATTATTTTATTTTCCACTTTTATATCCTCTAAAGATGTGCGACCGAAAAGTCGCTGGTTAAACGATCTTCCGATATCATTTTGGTCAAAGCGATTAATTTGAATCCCCTCCGTTGTTCGGCAATCAATTTCTCTTGTAATCAAGTCCTGCGATACATCCACTAATCTTCGTGTCAGATAACCGGCTTGAGCGGTTTTAAGCGCAGTATCAATCAGCCCCTTTCTCGCTCCGTGAGTATTGATAAAAAATTCTAAGACGCCAAGTCCTTCTTTATAAGACGACTTGATTGGCAATTCAATTGTTTCACCTTTTGGATTTTGTACTAATCCTTTCATTCCCATCATCTGAGTTGATTGAGACCATGAACCGCGGGCCTTAGAATCAATAATCGCGTAAATTGAACCTTCTGGGTCAAGGGCGCCTGGAACAATTTTTGCGATTTCTTCTCCGGCTTTATCCCAAATACTAATTGCCCGCGTTTTGCGTTCGGGTTCAGTAAGAAGTCCTTGTTCGTATTGTCCGTTAATTAGGATTATTTCTTTTTCAGCCGTTTCAAGGATTTTTCTTTTTTCTAACGGTATTGTTAAACCAGTCATGCCCCAAGTGATTCCAGAAATGGTCGCGTATTCAAAACCGAGATTTTTAATTTCGTCTAAAATTTTCCAAATTGGTTCAATGCCGTATTTTTGTATTAAATCAGAGACGATTTTCTGAAGAGTTTTCATGTTCAAAAGTTCGTTAACAAAATTAAAATCTTCAGGTAGGACTTGATTGAAAATCAATCGGCCACAAGTGGTCTCGATTAAATCGGATTTTTTTGTCCCGACGTCGGGTTTTGGATTAGGAACTTTAATCAGGGCGTTTATTTCAAGGTGGTCAAGATTGTAGGCGATAACCGCTTCTTCCGAAGAGCTAAATGTTTTTCCGCTGCTTTTAGCGTCCCGCTTTATTTTAGTCAAAAAATAACATCCTAAAACAATATCTTTAGTGGGGACGGTTATAGGGTCGCCGGTAGATGGCTTTAATATGTTAAGATTTGACGCCATTCGCGTTTTTGCTTCATTTTGGGCTTCTTTGCCCAACGGCAAATAAACCGGCATTTGATCGCCGTCAAAATCCGCGTTAAACGCGCTGCAAACCATAGGAGGGATTCTGATTGCTAGGTCCTCAATAAGAATCGGTTTAAACGCTTGAATTCCCAAGCGGTGAAGCGTAGGCGCGCGATTTAAAAGGACCCACCTATCGGCAATAACTTCTTCGAGCATTTCCCAGATTTCCGGCGACGCTTGTTCAATTAAACGATTAGCGTTCCGGATATTATGCGCCATTCCTCGTTCAATAATTTTATTTATTATAAAAGGTTTAAAAAGCTCAAGCGCCATTTTTTTAGGCAAGCCGCATTCGTTTAATTTTAATTTTGGACCCACTACGATTACCGAACGACCAGAATAATCAACTCTTTTTCCCAGAAGATTTTGCCTAAATCTGCCCTGTTTGCCTTTAAGAATGTCCGATAATGATTTTAACGGCCTGCGTTGGCTGGAGAGCTGTTGTTGAGTGCCGAGTCGGGCTGTATTGTCAATAAGGGAATCAACCGCTTCTTGGAGCATTCTTTTTTCATTTGTGATAATTACCTCAGGAGCTTTTAGGTCTAGAAGTTTTTTTAACCGGTTGTTTCTATTGATGACGCGTCGGTAAAGGTCGTTTAAGTCAGAAGTGGCATAACGTCCGCCTTCTAAAGCTACCATCGGACGAAGATCGGGCGGAAGAACGGGGAGTAAAGTCAAAATCATCCATTCCGGTCTAATGTCGTTTTTCTTAAAAGAACGGAGCAGTTTAAGACGGTAAAGTAGTCTGCGTTTTCGTCCGGCGTCTTTCGTCTCTTTTAATTCCGCTTCAACGTCTAAAGCCGATTTTTTTAAATCAATTTTTTCTAAAATTTTTCTTACTGCTCCGGCTCCCGAATCGGCTTTAAAAACATTGGCAAAGCGTCTGGCTAAATTATGGTATTCAGATTCATTTAGTGTTTTTCCCGGCTTTAATGAAATTAAAAGTTCTTTGGCTTGAAGAGCCGCGTTTTCTAATTCTTTCTCTTTTAAATCCGCCTCGGATTTTTTGGAACCTTTAATAGTTTTTGGCGTTGTTTTACGGCTGATTTTTTTCCGCGATTTAAGTTCGCGATTCAATTCTTCCAGAGTTTTCTTTTTATTTTCTTCATTGACTTCTGTAATTATATAAGCTGCGTAATAAATCACTTTTTCCAGTTTTTGTAAGGGCGCGTCAAGAATAAGGCCGATTTTTGAAGGCACGGTGCGCAAAAACCAAATATGAGATACGGGAGCGGCCAATTCAATATGCCCCATTCGTTCGCGTCGCACCAAAGAACGAGTGACTTCAACTCCGCATTTATCGCAAGTAATTCCCTTATAGCGGATTCGGCGATATTTACCGCAATAACATTCGTAGTCCTTTGTCGGTCCGAAAATTCGTTCGGAAAAAAGCCCGTCTTTTTCCGGTCGCTGAGTGCGATAATTTATGGTTTCCGGCTTTATAACCTCGCCATGGGACCATCTTTTGATATCTTCTGGCGAAGCGATTTTAATTTTTATGGCGTTAAAGTTCATATTATTTTTTTCTATCCTCTTCTATCGTTTCTATATTTAATCCTAGAGCTTTTAATTCGCTCACCAGCACATTAAAAGCCGAAGGAATGTTTGGAGCTTTGATATCTTCTCCTCTGATTATAGATTCAAAAGCCGCTGACCTCCCGAGAACATCGTCTGATTTTATGGTAAGCATTTCTTGGAGAATATGGCTAGCTCCGTGTCCTTCAAGCGCCCAGACCTCCATCTCGCCGAAACGTTGGCCTCCGAATTGCGCTTTGCCTCCCAATGGCTGTTGGGTGATTAACGAATAAGGGCCAATTGACCTCATATGAATTTTGTCTTCCACTAAATGATTGAGTTTCATTATATACATATAACCAACAGTGATTGGCCTTGGAAATGGTTTGCCGGTTCGACCATCATAAAGAGTCAGTTCGCCGGTTTCCGGAAGTCCGGCTTTTTTAAGTTCGGTTTTGATGTTTTCTTCGGTGGCGCCGCTTAACCCTGGAGAAACAGCTCGATATCCCAGTTTATTACTGGCTAATCCCAAGTGCGTTTCTAGAATCTGCCCCAGATTCATTCTAGAGGCCACTCCTAACGGATTAAGA
>JBBTWF010000007.1:0-60058 GCA_038062875.1 Patescibacteria group bacterium | reverse complement strand
GTCGCTTTGCGACGCTCCGAATTTTGGCGAAAACGGCGATTCTATTTTTTTGCTGCCGGACTTGGATTCGAACCAAGATGAACGGATTCAGAGTCCGCTATCCTACCATTAGATGATCCGGCAATTGATTTTATTATATCAAATTCCGCCTTTAATTATCAACATTTTTGTATTTTATTAAAAGTATGATATAATAAAAAAATGGCAGAGGATAAACTTTTAATTATTCAAAAAGAATTAGCTAAACCGATTGAGGAAATGTCAATTATCGGCTTGGTTGACGCTTTAATTGAATACGCTTACCAGTCGCGGGCTTCCGATGTTCATATTCAGCCGTTTGAGGACCAAATAAAAGTGCGATTGAGAATTGACGGAATTTTACAGGACATATTCGTTTTGTCTAAAAAAGTTCAATCAGAGATAATCACCAGAATTAAAGTTTTGGCTAATTTACGAACCGATGAACATCAGGCGGCCCAAGATGGTCGTTTTAAAGCGACTTTAAAAAATCCGAAAACCGATTTTGACGTCAGGGTTTCTATTATTCCAACTTATTATGGGGAAAACGCTGTTTTGAGAATTTTAGCGGAACAATCCCAGATTTTTGACCTTAAGGGTTTAGGATTTACGTCAAAGGACTTAATTAAAGTTGAGCAAGCGGCTAAAAAACCCTACGGAATGATTTTAGCCACAGGACCGACCGGTTGCGGGAAAACTACAACTCTTTACACTATTCTTAAAACCCTTAATTCCCGCGATGTTTCCATTATTACAATTGAAGACCCGATTGAATATTCTCTTGAAGGAATTAGTCAGATTCAGATCAATATTAAAACAGGTTTGACTTTTGCCGACGGTTTACGTTCAATTCTTCGCCAAGACCCGAATGTTTTAATGGTCGGAGAAATCAGAGACCAGGAAACCGCCGGCATTGCGGTTAACGCCGCTTTAACAGGCCATCTTCTTCTTTCAACTTTGCATACCAATGACGCGGCTACGACTCTGCCGCGTTTGATTGATTTGGGCGCTCAGCCATTTTTAATCACTTCCACGGTTAACGCGATAATCGCCCAGCGATTAGTAAGAATGATTTGTGAAGATTGTCGTACTGAAAAAACTCTAAATGAAGCCGAAGCAAAAAGTTTAGCTGAAATTTTGCCTCAAGTTACCAAAGGGAAACTTTATAAAAAGTTTTTTGTTGGCAGGGGGTGCAAGAAATGTTTCCAGAGCGGATATTACAGCCGGATCGGCATTCATGAGGTTTTGGAGATTAACGATGAAATTCGTTCTATGATTATGCAACGCGCAAACGCCAGCGAGATTAAAGCAGCTGCTATTAAAATGGGGATGACTACTATGCTTGAGGATGGGTTCAATAAAGCTATCAAAGGCGTAACCACTATTGAAGAAATTCTCAGAGTTATTCATGAATAATCCTTTTTTATCAATTCCTTTAGAGGAAAAAATTCTTTTCAGCCGCCATCTTTCAATGGCGATTAAAGCGGGAATGCCGATTTTAGACGCTTTGAAATTTCTTAAAGGGCAGATTAAATCGAAAATTCTTTTAAAAATTCTTGATGAAGCGATTATTGAAGTCGGCAACGGACAATTTCTTTCTCAATCAATGGAAAATTACCGCTATCTTTTCGGAGACCTTTTTCTTAATATAATAAAAATCGGAGAAACCAGCGGAACATTGGCCGAGAATCTTCTTTATTTGGCCCAAGAATTAAAGAAAAAACAAGAATTTAAAAGTAAGGTCAGGTCAGCTTTAATTTATCCGGCTGTAATTTTAACAGCCACCTTGGGGCTTATTCTTCTTCTGATTATTTTCGTTTTTCCAAAAATACTCCCGATTTTTCAGTCCCTTAATATGAAATTGCCTTTAACTACCAGAATTTTAATTGGCACGGTGAATTTTGTCTCTCAATATTGGTTGATAATTATTGGAGGATTTTTAATAATCTCGGTAGTTGTTTGGTTATTAATGAAAATGAAAAAAGTTCGTTTTTTCATTCAATGGTTTTTTTTGAAAATTCCTTTTTTCGGAAAACTTAATCGCAATATTAATTTATTTAATTTTACACGCAATGTCGGTTTGCTTTTAAAAAGCGGAGTTAAAATTGTTGACACGTTGTCAATTACTTCAAACAGCTTCACGAATTTGGTTTATCAAGAAGAATTGCGAATGATGTCCGAAACCGTCAAAAAAGGAGAGCAAATTTCGCGATATTTGAAAGCCCATCAAAATTTATTTCCTTTTATGATGGCCAATATGATAGAAATAGGCGAGAACACAGGCAATTTAATAGATAATCTTTTTTATTTGTCGGAATACTATGAAGCCGAAGTTGATGAAACGGTTAAAAATTTAGGCGTAATCATTGAACCGATTCTTTTGATTTTTATCGGAGTAATGGTTGGGTTTATCGCTCTTTCGGTTATCACTCCGATATACCAAAGCAGCCAGGGATTCTAAAATGAAAGGTTTCACTTTATTTGAAATAATTATCACTATTGGAATTTTAGGGACGATATCAGCAGTAAGCTTTCCGGTAATTAATAATTTATATTCGGATTTTCAGCTCACTTCCGAACGCGACAATTTAATCGGGGTTTTAAGAAAAGCCCAATCATTGGCGTTTACTAATCAAGGTCAAAGTTCTTACGGAGTTGAACTTTTGGAAAATCAATATGTAGTATTCAAGGGTAATTCTTATACAGAACGCGATTCAGTTTTTGACGAGAAATTCGCAAAACCATCGGGCATTACGATTAGCGGACTTTCAGAAATTATTTTTACTCCGTTAAGCGGAACACCCAACGCGACCGGAACTTTCAATTTAAGCAACGGTCGTCAGAATTTATCAATTCAAATCAATGAAGAAGGTGTTATTAATTAATAATAAGGGGTTTACCCCGCACCTTTTGAAGATTTTGTTTTTACAACGCTTCTATTAAAAATATGTTTTTTTTCAAAAAATCTTGTCCTAATCCTAAAGAAAATCAACGCAAAACAAAAAAAAGCGTTCAAGCGTTATTATCTTCTAAAGGTGCGGGGTTTAGTTTGGTGGAAATTTTAATCGGTTTGACGGTGTTTGCCATAGGCGTAAGCAGCGGTTTAATTTTGATTTCTCAACATCAGTTTTTGGCAGTGGACAAAGAAAAAAATATCAGAGCGCAATCTTTATCTTCGGAAGGATTGGAAGCGGTTAAAGCGATTGCTCAAAAAAATTGGAGTTCTTTAACGGTCGGTGAACATGGGCTGGTTTTTTCCAATGGAGAATGGCAATTCTCCGGAAGCGGGGACACAAACGATATTTTTACCAGAAAAATTATTATTTCCGATGTTGATTTTAAAACAAAACAAATAACGAGCCGCGCAGAATGGAATTCCGGGAAAGTTGAATTACCTCTACTTTTAACTGATTGGGAATCGGTTTTGGACAGCGGCGGCGGTCCGGGCTCTGGTGATTCTGGTTTAAGCGGCAACTGGGCTAATCCTCAGACATTATCCAGTATTGATTTGGGAGCCGGTCGAGAAGGCACGGATGTAATAATTGAAAATAATAAAGTTTATGTTTCCAGTATTGCTTCAAGTCAGTCTAAAAAAGATTTATCAATTTTTAATGTCAGTAATCCCTCGGTTCCTACTTTACTTGGAGAATTTGAAACAGGTGGCAATGGCATTAATTCTTTGGCGATGAACGGAAATTATCTCTATGCCGTTTCTTCGGACGATGACAGGGAATTTATGGTGATTGACGTCAGCAACCCGAGTTCGCCGGTAAAAGTCGCCCAGCTTGACCTTGACGGAACCGTTGACGCTTTGAGCGTTTTTTATGACAACAATATAGTTTACATCGGAAGAAACGAATTAATGGCGATAAACGCAAGTAATCCTCTTAATCCTCAAATTTTATCAACTATTCCGATTATGGCTGATGTCAAAGATATTTTTGTTTTGGCTGAACGCGCTTATTTAGCGGTTGAGGATAACATCGGTAAAACTATGATTGTTATTAATGTCTCTAATCCCTCGTCTCTTCAGAATATCGGTTCTTGGAACGTATCTGGGCAAGAAGGGAAAAGCGTTTTTGTTCAAACCGACTCAAGAGTTTTTCTGGGGACGGAAAATAAATTTTACGCGCTGGACGCGGCTGATGTTTCAAGCATAACGTCAAGGGGGTCAATAAATATTTATGATTCGGTTAATGATATCGTAGCAGTTGGTAATTTCGCTTTTCTGGCAACCGGCAACGCCAATAAAGAATTTATCGCTTTAAATGTCGCTGACCCCGCCAATATCAAACAGATTAGTTCGTTCAATTTTCCACAGCAGGCCACAGGCATTGATTACGAGAATAATTTAATTTTTGTTTCAGTCAAAAGCAATGACGCCCTTAGAATTATTACATCGCAATAAGAATGAAGTGGGGTTGACACTGATTGAAGTGGTAATTTATTTGGCGATTATGGCGGTTTTTATCAGCTCCGCTTTCTTGTTGGTTAGTAGGTCTTTGGAAAACGCCGAAAGGACAAGAATAAAAACTGAAACATCGGCTAACGTGGAGTTTGTGGCGCGGAAAATAGAATGGGCGATGAACGGAGCGGAAACCGTCAATTTTCCGGCAGCTAATTCTTTTTCAACTCAATTTTCAATCAATAAATTTGATTCCAGCTCTAATCCTATAGTTTTCGCTTTAAGCGGCGATAAAATCACATTGTCAAAATCAGGCGGGACTGCGATTAATTTAACAAATGATAATGTTCGGGTCGGTAAATTTTTAGCGGAACATTTTTCCACAGCTGAAAATCCTTCAACTTTAAAAATCACATTATCTTTAGAAAATAAATCAGGAGGTCGGTTAAGCGGAATCGCTTCCACGACATTAAAAATGTTTTTTGTCGTTGAGTAAACAATATGAAAGGATATTTAGCTATCACAACTTCAATTATTTTAACTTTAATAGTTATTTTAGTCGCTTTGGCTTTAGGAGTCAGAGTTTTATTGGCGCGTTTTGACACGGAAAATTTTGAATCAAAAAAAATAAGCTATTTTTTATCCAATAGTTGTTTGGAAACCGCTCTTTTGAAATTATCCGCCGGGTCTTATGCGGGAGATGAAATAATCGCGGTAGGGGATTATCAATGTGAAATTTTGCCGATTGAAACCGCGCCCTCGGAAATAACCGTTAAATCTCAAGCCATAATCAATAACAAAACCACCAACTTAAAATTAGTGGTTGACAGTTATAATTTAGAAACTATTTCTCTTGAAGAAGTTCAGAGTTTTTAGACCTCGTAAAAAATCTTTCCTCGTTCGTAGGCCTCCGAGCGTCAAAATTCCCGCCCCGAAGGGGCGAGGCTCGCTCAATAAAATTGAGTGGCGGCTCGCTCATAACGTAAAAATGCGACCCTGCTACGCGGGTACCCCGCATTTTTCCTACTCGCTCGCGAATTTTAAGACGTTCTCCGGCAATACTCACTGCGAAAAGATTTTTTACTTGACCCATTTCGTTGGTTTTTTTCCTTCGGGTTGAATTGTTAATAACTCAAGTTTTTCACTCGTAATTTTCGCTTCTAAAAGTTTTATCCGTTTATTGTTTTTAATAGTCCATACTCCGGGTTCGGGATTTAAAGCGCGGATTTTACGGTCAATTTCCGCCGCGACTTGTGATGAACCTGCCGAACCACTTGTGGTGAGCGAAGCCGAACCATTTTGGGCTTTTTCCAAATCTTGCGGCTCAATAAAAGCGTTTTG
Organism: Patescibacteria group bacterium; assembly: GCA_038062875.1. Taxonomy (GTDB): domain Bacteria; phylum Patescibacteriota; class Minisyncoccia; order UBA6257; family UBA9933; genus JBBTWF01. The sequence continues at coordinate 54,294 of JBBTWF010000007.1, read as the reverse complement.
GGTTTTGAATTTCTTCGTATAAGTGGTTTGCGATTCGTTTTGAGGCACAGCAAGATTGCTAATTGCTAATTGTTGATTGTTAATTTGTTTAATTTTTCGTAAGAAATCAATCAACAAATCCGCCCCTAATTCCGCCAGTTTATTATGAAGCGATTCGTAAGTATCACGATTTGCGATTTGCGATTTGCGATTTGCCAAAATCGCTCCGTGGTCAACTTTTTCATCCATCAAATATAAACTAACGCCGGTTTCTTCGTCTCCGTTCAAAATCGCCGTTTGAATAGGGGAGGGACCGCGGTATTTCGGCAAAAGCGAAGGGTGGACCCCAATAAACTTGGCGGGCAGAGAATCCAGAATAGTTTTAGGAATTATTTTACTGTATGCCGCGACAATTGCGAAATCTGCGCCGCCAAGTTTATTAATTTCTAATTTCCAATTTCCAATTTCTAATTTTTCGGGCTGGAGGACAAGAATATTATATTTTTGCGCCAGAAGTTTTATTGCTGGCGGAGTAATAATCTTTTTTCTCCCAACCGGTTTATCGGGATTACAAACAACCGCCTCGGGGATAAAGCCGGCGTTGATCAATTTTTCTAAAATAATTGTGGAGAATTCTGGTGTTCCAAAAAAAATATATTTCATATATTAGTTATTTTATATATCTTTTTGCATTTATCAATAAATAAAATCCCGTTGAGATGGTCTGTTTCGTGCTGAAAAACTCTTGCTAACAATCCCTCCGCTTTGATTTTGATTTTTTTGGAGTTAATATCTTGACCGATTAAAGTGATTTTTCCATATCTTTTAACCATTCCATAAACCCCTGGAACGCTTAAGCACCCTTCTTCCATCTCGATTTTTTTGTTGCGAAGCAGGGGAGTTTTAATTTTTGGATTGAAAATAGCGTAAAATTTCATTTTTTCCGACGGCGGTAAAATTATTTTATTATTTTCGTTTCGTTTCAGCAGTTCGTCGGAAATCTGAACGACGAAAAATTTTAAATTCAATCCAACTTGATTGGCGCTTAAGCCAATACCCCGCGCCAATGTCATCGTTTTTCGCATTTCTTTAATGACTTGATTTAAACGCGTTTTATTAACTTTACTGAAATCAAAATCAGCGGTTTTTGTCCGCAAAAATTTTTCCTCTTTTTTATTAGCTATTGTCAAAATTTTCATAAATTATCTAACGGGCTTTTTATTTTTTTAATACTCGGGTTTGTTACCTGAGTATATAATTGTGTGGTTCTGATATTTTGATGTCCTAATAATTCTTGAACATATCTAACATCAACTCCGTTTTCCAGTAAATGCGTAGCAAAACTATGACGGAGCGAATGGAAGGTCGCATCTTTTTGGATGTTTGATTTTTTAAGCGCGTTTTCAAAAACTTTCTGCGCGGTACGTTCAGTTAGTTTCCCACCTCGTTCGCTTTCAAAAACATAGCTGTTTTTATCTCTGCCAGATACTATATTTATAATATCAGATTTTATCTTTTCAGGAAAAATCGTAATTCTATCTTTTTTACCTTTTGCGTCTTTAAGATGAATAGTCAGTTCTTCAATATTAATATCTTTTACTTTTAAGTTTGTCGCTTCGCTTACTCGTAAACCAGCGCCGTAAGCCAAAGCAATTAATAATTTATGCTTATCATTAGATAGCGTTTCTATTATTTTTCTGATTTCTTCTCGCGATAGGACTACTGGCAATTTTTGCGATCTTTTGGCGAATTTAATGTCTATTTTATCTTGCGATTTTATAATTTCCCGATAAAAAAATTTTATGGCGTTAAGGCATAAATTAGTGGTTTGGCTGGAAAATCCCTTGTCTTGTTTATTTAACAAAAATTCTCTAATCGCTTCTTCTTTTGATTTATTTTGCTCTTTAGCGCGTTTTGCAAATAATAAATACTCTTTAATGTAATAAAGATAACTTTTAATCGTTTTTGGGCTGTAATTCCTTAATTTTAATTCTTGCCTTGTTCTTTCTAATAATGGTTGCATAATTTGATGTTTTATTATAAAATAAAATCAGTTAAGTCAATAAGCGAATTATACCATACTTCGCATAACATACAAATAAAGGTCGTTTTTGCGCAAACACTTCGCATAATAACGAGTTATCGGAAATAAAAATTTAAAATCTATTTTTATGAACCATTTAAAACAAAAAATTATATTTACGATAATATTCGTTTCTCTGTCTTTTATATTTCTAACCCTTTATTTACTACCCAGCCACATACTTTTATCAACATTTTCGTATTCATTTCTATATAGTCGTTGTCCGGAGGTTTGCAGTCCTTTATCGTTTTCTGGCAATATAATTTTTTTGGTCATATCAATTTTCAGTGGATTTGTGCTGTCAAGCATTATTGTTTCTTTGCGGAAAAAATAGATTTCAAATTTTTACATCCGATAACACGGCATATCCAGTTCCGCTTCGCTCCACCCAAATTGCTACGCAACTTCGGATGATGCCGAAACGTTATGTGAAATAACTTTTTTATTAATTTTATTTTTTAAATTTACATAACAAAAACCTATGATAAACAAAATCAAAAACAATAAATGGTACGTTATTTTCATCACAGCTTTTATTTTGGGAATATCCGCGACTTTTATTTGGTCAGGTTCAATATCCTTACGGCTTGACACATATCAACAATCAGCTGCCTCAGGAAAAAAAGATAATTTTTTCCAAAATTTATTACTAAGATCCTGCAAATCTGATAAAGATTGTAAAACTAATAGCTATTGTAATTTCAAATCGTGTGGTGATGCAGAAGGTAAATGCATAATAGCTCCAACAGATTGCCCTTTAGATTCTAAGCCTGTTTGTGGCTGTGATGGAAAAACTTATAATAATGATTGTTTGAGGCAGAGTGCAAAAACTTCACAAGATTATTCTGGAGAATGCAAAGAAGAATTGTCAGGCACCCCTTATCTTTTCTTTAACCTTCATATACATCCAGAATCGGCAAATAATGGAATGTTTGGTGTACTTGAAAAATTAATTAATCTTGCTGACTCTTACAACACAAAACTTACATTAGGATTTCATATCCAGTGGATTGATATGATTTTGGCAGATCCAATTAAAACTAACAAAGTCAGAGAATGGCAAGAAAATGGACATGAAATAGCAATAGAACACCACAGCGCTAATCATGCGGGATGGGATGGTTATTCTAATCTTCCTGAAGAAATAGCAATTGAAGTGTATAAAAAATTTTTTGGAAATAGATTTCCTTTTTATCTAAATCAAACAGACCCTTATTTAGGAACATTTGATGAAGCGTATGTGAGATTTAATAAACTCGCCTATCCGCACACAGTAAAATCCGGAGTAATGGCGCTTAAAAGTGAAATGCCAACAGGACATATATATGAACTTGATTCCCTTAAGGTTGATCCATGGGCTGACGGTAGAACTTCAAAAGTTGCAGTTGACACTTTTAATAATCATAAAATATACAGAATTAATGTCCGTTCTGGTTATTTAAATGATGATTGGAAAATAAATGTGGAAGAATGTGACAAAGCATCATCTGATGAGGTTTGCGGTTTTATTGCGCATCTTGAAGATTATGCAGCTGACCGATTTGAAACAGCAAAAAAAGTATGGGATTACTATTTTGAAAAAGACCCCAAAGGATTAAAAAGAAAAAGCGTTAGCTGGATAATGGAGAATTATATTATTCCGAATGATTTAATTCTTAATGAAGAGTGCGGAAATACCATATGCGGTGATAAAGAATTTGAAACAGGCTCTTGCCCTGATGACTGCAAAAGCTGTGAAAAAGAATATTTTGGAGAATATCCAGTTAATATACATTATGGGGCTACATATAACTGCGATGTTGGCGACTCGCATAAAATTTACTTAATGGGAAGAATTAATGAAGTTTGCGGAGATAATATATGCAATAAGTATCAAGGTGAAAATAAAGATAGCTGTCCCGACGATTGTATAAATAAATAAAATGATTTCAATCTTTTTTATTTTAAAAAATCATTGTTTAAATTAAACACATGACAAGTCCATACGATACTAATTATCCTCCGAACTCTTTTACTGATTTAATTCAAAGAAATTTCTGGAATGAACGTCTACAATCTGTAAATTATCATGGGATACTCTTTACTTTTATCCCTTTAATAGTAATAATTGTTTTGTTTTTTGTAATTCGTCATTATGTTAAAAGCAAAAAAATTCTTTTTTTATATTTATTGCTTTCAATCTTGTGTTATGTATATTATTTTTTAAGTTCCGTGCTTTCTATGGAAATTGTTACGTAAAACTTAAATAATCCGTGAAATTGCCGAAGAACAAAAAGAATTTGCAGTTTAGAAATAATAAGGAGTTTTTGATTTTGGGCATTCACCCTTAACCCCTCTGCCCAAAATCAAAAACGAAAAACTTATTTATTATTTTAGAATAAAAGCAAATTGAAAAAAATAAAAAAAGAAAAAAATTTACATCACATAACAAGGCATATCCGGTTCAAGAATTTTTCATCAAATATATTTCGATAAGGAGTAAAAAATTCTTTCACCCAAATTTTTGCTTCATTTCATTACGCAAAAACTTCGGATATGCCTAACGTTAAGTGAAATTCCAAACCCCGCCTTTAAAAAGTAAAGTTTATATATTACTATTAACAAATCAAATATATGGGAACCTTAATTTCAAAAAAATTTATAATAATCTTCCTATTTTGCATATTGTTAATTGGAATTGTCCTAATAAACTATACCCAAAACCGAGAATCAAAAGAGACATGGAAGCAATATGAAGATAATGTAATTGCATTTCAGTACCCGAAGGATTATTCCATTCAGAAGATGCCAAATAATTTCCTTCAAGGAACAAATAACGAAGGTGAAGAGGTTATACGAATTACATATCTAAATATTCAAGATACTACTCCTACGGATATACAGGGATATAAGAAAACGGGTTATGACGACCTAAAAAAAGCTTGGTCAAAAACAAATATAAATTTTTTTGAAACTCAAATATCTGACAAAAATGTATTAGTTAGTGTATATAAAACAGAAGATGAAAAATTAAAATTTAGTCATATAGTCCAATATGGCAATTATTTTTGGGGGTTAGATTATTATGAAAAACCAGATCAATCATCAGAATATTATGTGACCAATAAAATTATACCAGAGATACCACAAAAGATAATTGATAGTGCAATTCTGAAAATACAACCTATGAAATAGGCGGCGTTCGGAACTCTGCGGATTTTTCTTCAAAAAATCCTTGCCACGCTGCGCTCTCACTCCGCTACGCTTCGTTCGGGTCACTTAATAACGAGTTAAACGCAATCCGCCTCCGCTCGCCTTAAAAAGAAAATTTTATAAACTTTAATAATTAATCAGATTTATGAACAAATTTAAAACAATCCTTTTAGGTTCTGTCATCGGCTTTGCCCTCGGAGTGTTTTTGAGCACTTTTTTGTACTATGACATTCTTCGCATTTTTAGATTTTTTCTTGCTTTTGATTCATATATACTTAAAACGCTAATAATGACCTTTTCCACAATATTGGGTGGAACAATAGGTTGGATAACTTTAGTCTTTAAAAAGGAAAGTGTTTCTGTCCAAAGCTCTTCAAATATATTTTGGATATTTTTAATATTAATTCTAACTGTTTCTATAAGTTTTTATGCTTTCAGTTTTACTACGACATATGAATGTAATTTAGAAACAAAAGGCGATGCTCGCCTAAAGGATATGTGTTATTCCAAACATCTTCTTTGTGAAAAAGTTGTTAATTCAGAAACAGCTGATTCCTGCTACTATAATTTAGCAGAATATAATGTTGACCCACAGATTTGTAATAAAATCCTAGACAATGATGAAGCGAGCAAATGTTTAGGTCTGGTTGCAGTAAGAAAATCTCAATCAACTGCAGGAGCACTAAATTCAAATTATTGCGACCAATTGGGTGAGCAGGAAAATAGAGATTGGTGCTATGCACATTTAGATACATGGAAAAATCCAAATATTTGTGAAAAAATTATCGGTCAAACTGCTAAAAACGAATGCTACTCTTCGGCTGCGAGTCAGCTTTGCGATGAAAATCTCTGTGGAAAAATTATTGATGAATTTAATTTATCTTTAAAGGACAATTGCTTGGGAGCTGTAAAATTAAGCAAAACACAAGAATATCGTCCAGGCGGTAATTGTAATTATTTTCAAGAAGAACAAAAGAAATTATTGAACAAATAGTAAAGAGTTTATAAAATTAAAATAATCGGCGGGCGGAGGCGGACTTTCTCGCTATCGCTCGAACCACGCTGCGCTCTCCTCCTTTCAGTCGTCGGGGCGTATAACAAGGGATATACGGTTCAGCCCTCGGCTCGGGCTTCACCCAAATTTTTCTTCCACTTCGTTCCAGAAAAACTTCGTATATCCCTAACGTTAGGCGAAATAAGGCTCGGCTTAATAAGTAGAGAAGTTATATTTAGTTAATAAATTATTAAGTTTATGAATTGGAAAGAATTTTTTAAACCGAATAAATCAAAAATATACTTAACTTTATTACTGCTTCTGGTTTTACCAGTATTTTGGATAAACTATGGGAGTCCTTTTTGCGATGCCATTGGAGGGTGCCCTGGATCATATTCTGTCCATGTTCCAATAGTAAAAATCTTAAACCCATCAGGGGCGTGCTCTAACTTTTTGGATTATATTCTAGATTTACTATATCCTATACCAGCATTAATTTCCGATAAAAATTCATGTGAGAGCATTGACTTTAACACTTTTTATTTTAACATTATTGTTGCATACTTACTTGTTAGTATATATAATACAAAGTTTAAAAAAGCATAAATCGCCGATCCTTACAACGCCTAACACCGAATATACGGCTACGATAAAATTCATTTTTACATTACATTAATGAGTTGAATTTTATCTTCGCCAAAATTTTTGCTCCTTTTAGTCGCGAAAACTTCGCATACTCGGATACATTATCGGAAATAGCAAAAACAAAACTTTATATATTTGAGCCCTTTTGAAATTTTTTAAAAAGAAAAAGCGCAGAGCTTGGATTTTCCAAGGTGCGCTTGAGTTGGCTTAACTCATTTTGGCTAATTGTTTTTTGCAAGCCTCTCTGAGTTGTTGGTCAAGAACCTGTTGTCTGGCCATGCTAATGAGGAGCCAAAAATCCTTGCCATGCTCCCAATCCGGCATGCACATGCTTTCAATTTCTCCGGAAGAATCATAAATATTGATTGAATTCCAGAAATGCGTGCAAACGATAGTTTGCTCGATGACTGCATGGCCACCGCCTGGAAGTGTGCCTCTGAATGTTATGGCTCCATTCAGATCGCCGACAAAACCATCCGTAGTCCATGAGATCTTTTTCTCTCGCGTATTACGGATCAGGAATTCAATGCAACCCAACATGATACCGACAGATGTCCAGTAACCTTCCCAGTTTTTAAAGCTCTGATTTTTGGCCTTTTCCTTTTCCATGATATCCTCCTTTTGAGTGTTTTCAGTATAATAAGCCAACATCGTATTTTATAACCAAAATGGTAAAATGTCAAGGCCAGGGACAAAAAATTCTAAAAGGGCTCTTTTAATAAGGTAAGTTTGTTTTTTTGAAACTCAAGCTACGCCGCGTCTGCCTACGGCAGACAGGCTTTCTTTTATCTATTTATTTGTTATAATATAAAAAATGATTATTAAAGATAAAATTAACAAAGAAATATTAAAAGAGCCGTTTATTAAAGCAGTGGCAGACATAGAAAAGGGAGTTGTTTCCATTGATTGCGAGCTTCACATTGATTGCGCCGAAGAATTAATAAAAAACGGTTCAAACAGCGATGACTTGTGGGGTTTTAATATTTATCCGGACGCTAAATTGGATTTTATTTCTCTAATCAATATACGGCCTGTGGTTGGCAATCGTTCAATGGATATTCAAAATCAGGCAATCAGGGAAAAAATAGAGGAAATTGTCAAAAAGTATTTATGATAACGCTTGAACGTTGGAAAACATTTTCAAAACGTGACCAATTAGGGCATATTGCTTCTGAAATTTTGCGCGCCAATTCAATAAAAGATAAAACCGCGTTTTCCCAAATGCTTGAGCGGGCGATTGACTTGGTTGGCATTTCGCTGAATGACGAAAAATGGCGGGAGAATCCATTGCTTTTATTGGTTCTGCGCGACGAATTGGCGAAAGTTTATATCGGAGAAAGCGTCAATCTTGGAAAAATATACGAGGCGATATAATGCGTTGAAATAAATTTGTTTTTGTCCTTTTAAAACTTAAAATAAAAAATTAGAATTGGGCTAATATAAAAAAATAAAAGAAAGGAGGTGCTAAGCATGAGCACTGATGGCGATAATATAGTTAGTGGCAGGATACGTAGATTGGTTGCAGTTCGTGGAAACTCACGTAAAGCGAGCGATCAAAAAGTACAAGAGAAAGAAGGAAGTAGAAAATTGTATCATTCAAAGATGATCGGTCCCATCGTAGATGAATATGATGACATCTTGCATGATGACATAGTCGATGAATAGATGAATAATCGCAATAAACTTTGCGGAAGGTCGCTCAACCTTCCGCTTTTTTATTTTTTTAAAATATTCGGGTGTGTTTTTTGTAATACTCTCATAAAATATCCTCCTTTGTTTTCTATTTTTTTTCTTTCGGAAACGTCTTTTGCGATGCTTAATAAGTGTTCGTTGTTATGCTTTTTCGCCAGCTTAATATAAAGCGACTTGTGTTTTTCATCGTTTAACAATTGGGCGATAAGCAAGCCGGTTAGCTGAAATTTTTTATAAACATGGCTTGTTTTACCTCGCTCTTTAATTGTTTTCAGGTAGTCGTTATTTAACATAATCAATTAGATTATTTTTAAATTATACCCTAAAATATCCATAAACAATATGAGGAGTTTTTTTATTGACTATTTGTTTTGTTTATTTTATTATCTTTTATATAAACGCACCTTAAAATGAAAACAATTAAAAAAGGAGAGAACGGCTATGATAAAATTAAGCAACGGATTTGAGTTTACGTTTTTGGCGGCAAGCGGTTCACTCGGATTTGATGGACGAGGATGGCCACATCCAAAATATTGGTTTTTACGGATGATTTCAAAAAAACATCTTAATCTTATAGTTCCGGTTATAAAAACCTTGACTCTATCAGCGCAAAAAGGGGATTTAAAAGCGATTTACGATGGCGATAATTATGTTGTAAACGCAGTCGGGCTGGACAATCCAGGTTTTAATATTTGGAAAGATAAGTATCTTCCAAAAATAAATCGTGATGTGATTATTTCTATTAGCGGAAACTCGCTGATAGAAATAAAATATCTTTCTGTTCAGTTGGCGAAATTAAAACTCAATAATACTTTTATTAAAGGGATTGAGTTTAATTCATCCTGTCCCAATGTGGATAAAAAATGGGACATACAAGAAGTCGCTAAAGCGATGGAGATTTTAAAAGGTCAAACGAGATTGCCGGTGGGAATTAAAATCGGTTATCACCAGAAAAATTATCTTGATATAGCTTTGGCGGTTTCCCCATTCGCGGAATGGATAAGTTTTAATTCCGTGCCATGGGAAATGGTTTTCCCGGGGAAAGAATCTCCGCTAATAGAAAAATACGATGTTTCAGGCGCTGTTTCAGGAAAAGTCATCAAAGAAATAAATAGAAGAATGGCGCTAAAGATACAAGACGTGGGAACAAAAACGCCGATAATTTCTTCCAGTATCGGTTGGCAGAAGAATATTGATGAAGCGTATAAAGAAGTTTTAGATGCTCTGAAATGGTCAGACGCGGTTTCATTCGGTTCGCTTTTCCGAAAACATCCGACTTGGCCGATAAAAATCGCGAAAAGATATTTTAAAGAAAAAAGTCAGGGTTGTTGACTTTGTATATTTAATAGCCGCTTTGAGATAATATCAATAAGCGGCTTTTTATTTGTGGGGTTGACATTTTTATTGAAATTGCTAATCTATTTTTAGAATTTGAACCTTAAAAATTTCACTGGAGGTAAAAATTATGGCAGGATACAGTAAGAAATATTTTTATGTTTCTGAACTTTTCGCGGAGAAAATGCTCGGCGCGAAAATAGTATCGGTATATTGCGTAGAAAGATTTACATCGGCGATTGTATTTGACAATGGATGGGAGTTAAGATGGTATGAGGACAGCGAAGGACCGCATGGAATAGCTTTGGTGCCTCCAAAAAAAGTTAAAAAAGCATAGAAGATAAAGTATCTTTAAAAATCTTCTATGCTTTTTATTTTACTTGCAATTTTATATTTATAAATGTAAAATTAAAATTAATGAAAATTACAGCATTGATGAAATTTTTCAAAAATATCAAACTTTGTCCCTTCGGGACATCTCCCGCAGGGAGACAACCTCGCTCCTGGCGCAGGATTTTTATAATCAGCGCTTCCATAACCGTTGTAACGACTTTAACTGTCGGGGCTTTTTATTTTGGTTTGAATTACGGCAAAAAACAGCCGGAAATGGTTCTTGTCCAAGGAGTTTCCAATATTGAAGGGGGAATCGGAGAAAAAGTTGATTTTAATAATTTTTGGAAAACCTGGAACATAATCAAATCAAAATACGTGGATGCCGGAAAAACTAATAATCAGGATTTAGTTTACGGAGCGATTTCCGGATTATTTAAGGCGCTTGACGACCCTAATTCAACTTTTATGCCGCCTAGCGACGCAAAAAGATTCGGAGAAGATATCAGCGGTGAATTTGGCGGTATTGGTGCTGAAATCGGGATTCGCAATGAGCAATTAGTGGTTATCGCGCCGTTAAAGGACACGCCGGCCGAACAAGCCGGTTTGCGTAGTGGCGATAAAATCTTAAAAATTGACGATAAAACAACGAATAATTTAACTGTTGAAGAAGCGGTTAAATTAATCAGGGGAGAAAAAGGGAAAACGGTGGTTTTGACGATTCTCCGCAACGGCTGGGACAAATCAAAAGATATTCCCATTGTCAGAGATGTTATTCAAATCCCGACGCTTGACTTGGAGACAAAGGAAGGCAATATCGCTTATATCCATCTTTACAATTTTTATGAAAACGCGCCTTTTCTTTTTTATAAAGCGGCAGTGGAAGTCGCTCTTAATAAAGAAATTAAAGGGATTATTCTTGACTTAAGAGACAATCCAGGCGGTTATCTGAACGGAGCGGTTAATATCGCCGGATGGTTTTTTGAGCCCGGCGAAATCGTGGTTAGCGAAGAATTTCGCGCCGGCACGGAAAGCACTCAAGTATTTAAGTCCAGCGGAAACGGTTTCTTTAAAAATACTCCGATTGTGGTTTTAATGAATCAAGGTTCGGCTTCGGCTTCGGAGATTTTGGCCGGCGCTTTGCGCGACAATCGCGGGATAAAACTAATCGGCAAGCATAGTTTCGGCAAAGGAACGGTTCAGGAGGTTCAAAATTTAAACGACGGTTCAATAGTCAAAATCACAGTTGCTCATTGGCTGTTGCCGAAGGGTCAAGTAATTGAAAAAAACGGCTTGGCGCCGGATTATGAAGTTGATTTAACCGATGAGGATATAAAAGCTGAAAAAGACCCGCAGATGGATAAAGCGATGGAAATACTAAAACGAGAATTTAGTATATAGAATATAGGATTTAGGGCTTATTTTAAAAATTATTAATTAAAGTTCCTAAATTCTAAATCCTAACTTCTAAATTCTTGATACTAATGAAAATAATTCTCCTCCAAGATATAAAAACTTTAGGAAATAAATACGATATCAAGAATGTATCTGACGGTTATGCCAGAAATTTTTTGATTCCCAGAAATTTGGCGAAAATCGCCACCAGCCAAGCAATTAAAGAACTGGAAATTCAAAAAACCAAATTTGAACAGAAGGAAAAAGAAATTAAAGCAAAATTGGAAAGATCGGCCAAGGGCTTAGAAGGCCGTGAGTTTAAATTTGAGGTTAAAACCGGAAAAAAAGGAGAAATTTTCGGCTCAATCAATAAAGAAGATATTAAAAAATCCCTTACCGAGAAGGGGATTGAATCTGAAATATTATTGGAGAGGTCTCTTAAAACGCTCGGCGAGCATCAAGTGGAGATTGATTTGGGTAGCGGAGTTAAAACAAAAATTAAAGTTATCCTACATTCACAACTTTAATATGACGTTTATTGCCGTCAAAACGAATTTTGTTTTTGGAGGCGAATTTTACAACACCACTTTTAAGAGCGTATAAAGTGTCGTCTCTTCCTTGTTTAACGTTTAAACCCGGTAAATACTTTGTTCCTCTTTGTCGAATCAAAACTTCGCCGGCTTTCACCGTTTGTCCGTTTTGTCTTTTCACGCCAAGCCGCCTGCCGATTGAGTCCCTCCCTAATTTAGTTGAACCGCCAGATTTTGTATGTGCCATAATAACGATTTTAATCTATAATTATATTTATGTCAAACAGAAAACTCGTTTTTGATATTGAAACAGTTGGAGAAGATTTTGATTCGCTTGACGAAACCACCCAAGGAGTTTTAACGCGCTGGATAGAAAAAGAATCATCGTCGGAAATTGAGTACGAAGAGGCGCTTAAAGAATTAAAATCTGGCTTGGGCTTTTCTCCTTTAACCGGCGAAATTGTCGCAATCGGAGTTTTGGATTGCGGGAATAACCAGGGAGCGGTTTATTTTCAAGCGCCCGGAGAAAATCCACCAGCTGGCGGAAAAGAATTCAGTGAAGATGGTATTAAATTCAAGCAAATGCCGGAAAAAGAAATGCTGGAAAAGTTTTGGCAGGGCGTGAAAGAATACGACGAATTTATTGGTTTTAACAGCAGAGGATTTGACGTTCCATTTCTTATGGTAAGGTCGGCTATTCACGGCATCAAACCAACCAGAAACTTGATGGAGGGGAGGTATTTATACCAACAAAGGGATTGCAAACATATAGATTTACAAGACCAGCTTACTTTTTACGGAGCTGTTCGTAAAAAAGGCAATCTTCATTTATGGAGCCGAGCATTCGGCATTAAAAGTCCAAAGTCGGAAGGCGTGACAGGAGACGATGTCGGAAGATTATTTAAAGAAAAGAAATTTTTGGAAATCGCCAGATACAACGCTGGGGATTTAAAGGCGACAAAAGAACTTTACGAAAAGTGGGAAAAATATTTTAATCTATAATTTTTCTCCCATCGGCATTTCCACATAAAACACAGACCCCTTCCCAATCCCTTCGCTCTCTGCCCACACTCTTCCGTTGTGCGCTTTTATGATTGAGGCGGCGATAAACAAACCAATGCCTCTGCCTGTGGTGTAGAGTTTTTGCGCTTGCTCGCCTCGTTCAAAATACTTGGTAAATAATGTAGGGATTTCTTCCGGATTGACGCCAATGCCGTTGTCTTTGATGGCGACTTGGAAGGAGGAATTGATGGTTTTGCCTTGAATTATGATTTCTCCTTTGGGGGCTTGCCCCGCACCGAGCTTGCTCTGGTGCGGGGTGTATTTGACAGCATTATCAATCAAATTAGACAAGGCGATTTTGAGTTTTTCAAGGTCAGCGGGGATAAGAGGCCAGTCCTGTTTGTTTGTTGGAATGAGCTTGATATTGAGGTTCTTGGTTTGGATTTCCTGTTGAAATTCGTTGAGGATTTCATCAATAATATCTCTGATATTGATTGGATGTATATTCAACGGCTGTTTGCCAACCTGAAGCTGAGAAATGTCCAGAAGTTCGTTGACTAGTTTGATGAGACGGTCGGTAGAAACGGAGACTCTGGAAAGGCGGTCTTTGGTCTGTGTTTGTAATGTTTTATCTTTATCTAGAATGGCTGACAAATAACCTTTCATAATAGTTAGAGGCGTTCGCAAATGATGCTGGGTTGCCAAGATAAACTGGTCTTTGACTTCGGATAGATGTTGAAGTTCGCTGTGAGCCTGTTTTTCTATGATATACGCCTTTTCCACTTGTTTGGATTTGCGCCAGAACAGATTGCCCAGCCAAAAGGTGAGAACAGACGCGATTAACGGAATTGTCCAGAATTTGAAGCCGGGAACGTTTGCCACGAACCAATAACTCAAAAATGTGATTGTTGTGATGAAACCGCCGACAAGACCAACGCCGACGGAATAGAAAAAGGCCTTTTTGATGATGAGTTTGATGTCCATGAGCTGGTATTTGAGGATGGCGTAGGCGAAGATAATCGGATATATAGCGATGAGGAAATTAGAATAGGGATAAATAGAAAAACCAAAACCTAAAAGATATACTCCGTGAGGACCAAGCCAGCCGATGATTGAGCTTAATAAAAAATATTTCAACTGATTTCTAAAAACGCCCTGCGATTTTTTGTATGCCGCGATTAATTGCCAGAAAGCGTAAGAAAGCAGAATCCAATAAAAAATTATGTAGTGAATAAAAGATAGTTTTCCTGAACTAAACAAAAACCAATATAGGTTGACGAAATTGAGTTTTAAATGACCGAAGAAAATCTACGGAAAAAAGACGTTTAAGAATAAAAAAACAAAGCCAAGTAAATATGACGCGCCAAGAATGAATTTGTGGCGTTTTTTGTTTAATTGGAGAACGGCATATAAAAAGTGGTAATAAAGAACAGGGACTAAAATCGATCCGATAAAACCAATGCTAAACCAAAACAGCGTTTCTTCTTCAGAAACCGAAATAGAAATTTTATACCCGCCTATTCCCCATATGGCTATTAAAAAACAAAAAGCCGACCAGATAAATTTAATGTTTTTATCTCTGCTTTTCCAAAGAACAAAAATACCTAAAAAGATATTGGTAACAACGATTAAAATGGAAGATATGGCAAAAGCGTTCATTTTTTATTATTTATTGCGCGTGGTTTATTTTTCTAATCAAATTTAAATCACGCTGTTTTAATTTTTCAAGTTGAGCCAACTCCGGGTCGAGTTTGATGATTCTGCCCAAATATTGGCCTGAAGTGAAATGTGGCAATAAAGCGTAATCAACTCCTTGTTGATAAAGAATTTCAGCTTCTTTTTCGTCTTGAGCCCGTAAGATGACTTTTAATTTAATATTTCCGCCAGCTGGCGGATTCTTTTTCTTTAATTGATTGATTGCGTTTAGAAGCATCAAATTATCCTCAAAATTAGGGCTTGTGGAAATGAGCAATTGAGCGTTTTGAATGTCGGCTTGTTCAAAAATTTCTTCGTCCGAAATGTCTCCGAAAAGATAATCGTATTTTGCCCTCCTTAATTCGCCGATTACATTCGGGTCAAAATCAATTATTAAAAGTTTTTCTTTTGGGATATGGTAAGCGATTCCTTGACCGATTCTGTGAGAACCGATTAAAATTATCGGTTTATGAAAACCACTTTTTAAGCGGTGGTTTTTATTAGGGAAACGGCGTTCAAAAATTGAAAGATAGTTCGATAAGTATCTAAAAATTTTGTCAGCGTAAATAATTAAATAAGTTGAAAGAGTGATAGTGATAATGCCGACAGCCGTAATTAATGAGACCGTCCGTTCGTCAATATGCCCCAGTTTTAAGCCGAAAGCCGCTAAAATCAAACTGAATTCCGATATTTGAGCTACTGTTACGCCGGTAAGGAAACTCGTTCTTTTCCGGTGGCCCATTAATCCCATAATAATCAAAACAATCAGCGGATTGCCGATTAAAACAAAAAGCGAGAAAACGATAATCGCCAAAGTTATGCCTGAAAAATTCGTAAAAACCATTGAAGAGCCGAGAATAACGAAAAAAATCAAAATAAAGAAATCCCGCAACGACCTGATGCGGCTGGATATTTGAAAATGTTCGGAAGAATTTGCCAAAGCCAAACCGGCCAAGAAACCGCCGATTTCAATGGAAAACCCGATTTTTGGATGGCTGACAATGGTCGCCAATATAAAACACCATGCCAAACTGGTTAAAAACAGAAGTTCTTGGGATTGGGCGATTTTGTCAAAAATCAAAGGAAAAATTTTTCTGCCCAGCCATAGCATTAAACCGAACAAAACCGCGCCTTTGATAATTGTTAAGACAATATTATCAAGGGCCAAACCTTCTCCGCTTTCAATTCCAGCCAAGAAAATTAAAAGTAAAATAGCGACGAAGTCCTGAACCAATAAAAATCCGATGCTGATTTTTCCGTATAAACTGTTAAGGTCTTTTTTCTCGGAAAGCAGTTTGACGATAATAATGGTGCTGGAAAAAGTAAGGGCGATGGCAATATAAGCCGAGTGAAGGTAGTTAAAATTAAATAATAAAGCTATTAAAAATCCTATAATAAAAGTGAAAACAATTTGAGCCAACCCGACAATCAAAGAGGTTTTGCCGACCAATCGCAAAGAAGTAAAGTTTATTTCCAAGCCCACCAAGAAAAGCAGGAACATTATTCCAAGGTCTGAAAAAACCTTGAAAACCTCTCTATTGTCTAAATGAAAAAATCCGAAATAACCGATAACAATGCCAGTGATAATATAAGCCAGGACAATCGGTTGTTTAAAAAGTTTGGCGGCGATTCCCAAACCGGCTGCTATTAAAATAACAATGGCTAATTCAAAAATTCCAGAACCCATACTTAAATTATAGTAAATTTCTATCTTGTTGTCATCAATAATCCTGTTTATAATGAAAACATGCTTAATATAAAGCCGTTTAGGCAAAAACCCGGATATTGCGGTCCTGCTTCGTTAAAGATGGTTCTATCTTATTTCGGAATTTAAAAAAGCGAAATGGAACTGGCAAAACTCTCTGGCTGTAAGAAAGAAAAAGGCGTTGAGGCAGAAGGCCTGTTAAAAGCCGCTAAAAAACTTGGTTTTAAGGGTTTTATTAAAGATTTTTCAAACATAGAAGATATTAAGAAATTTGTTATTGATAAAAAAATTCCCGTAATAGTTGATTGGTTTTCAGGGGATGACGGGCATTATTCAGTGGTTGTCGGCATTGATAATAAAAATATTTATTTGCAGGACCCGGAATTGGGACATTTAAGAATAATAAAGTTGGCTGATTTTAAAAGGGTTTGGTTTGATTTTCCGGGCCCATTTTTGCGTTCAAAAAATGATTTAATTATAAGGAGAATACTTGTAGTGTATAATATAGTGTATAAATAAAAAAGAGGACATCTATGAAAGACACCCTCTTTAATTCCTCTACATACAATATGTATAATATTCGTCTTTTTTCAGTGGGGCGACACAACAGAAATCAAATTCGATTGGCGGGTTGACGATGACTCCGTCAAAAAATTTACCGAAGCGGTCGATTATGTCATTCCAACGCATACATATTGACGCGCCGTTTTTTAGCCCGATCCGCTCAATGTATTTGTCTGTCGTCTCTTTGTTGTAGAAAGCAATCATAAGTTCTTTTTCTTTGCCTCTTAAAAGACCTTTGGCGGAACATCCTAAAATCCCGCCGCTTTCTTCTACTTTAATTAACCAGCATGGGTCGGGATGGGGGACTATGTTTATTTTGTTGCTTTTTTCAACCCAGACGCCCGGCGATACTCGTTTTAAATTCATTACATTTACCCCTTTCTGTTTTGTTATCAGTTATTAAGTTAATTTAGTGCTAAAAAAATGATAAGGGATATTGAGGTAATTGTCAAATAAAAATCACTCTAACGCGTTAGAGTGATTTTTATTGCTGCCGGGCAGGGATTCTCCGCCAAAGGCGGATCAGCCCCTAGCTGAGAACCTTATGCTCCGGGGCTACGATTCGAACGTAGATTAATAGCTTCAAAGGCTACGGGCCTACCATTAGCCGACCCCGGAATAATTATTCTTTCAGATTTTCAATGATGGCCACCTCCAACGGCACAATCGGAAACGGACTATATCTCATCTCCGTATAAGCCCGAATCAATGATTTTAGTAAATTAATCATTTTATTTTCGTCAACAATTTGGCTGTGTTTTTTAAGAAGGGCAATTTCTTGTTCAATCAATTCCCGTTTAAATTCTTTTTCCAAATCAGGACTGACTTTCAAAGCCAAAGTCCGTCGGAGATATTGGATTAAATCCTTATTGAATTGCAGTAAATTATATCCGCCTTCGTTTATTTTGGAAAGATAATCAAGAGCGGCGTTTAAGTCCCGCTTAATCAGCAATTCTGCCATTTCCGCGGTTCGTGAAAAACCAATACGGCCGAGAATTTTTTCAACGTTCTCGGCTTTGACTTGCGATCCAACAGAGCCGTCTTCCAGGGAAATTATTTGGTCAAGCAATGATTCAGCGTCCCGAAAACTGCCTTCGCTGGCCGAAGCGATTAATTCCAGAGCGTCATCATTGATTTTGAATTTTTCCGCTTTGCTGATAGATTTTAATTTTTCTAAAATTTTTACCAGCGGCAATTTTTTGAAATGGAATTTTTGGGTTCGGGAAGTGATTGTTGCCGGCAGTTTTTCGTAATCGGTTGTGGCTAAAATAAAAATCGCGTGGCTAGGCGGCTCTTCCAATGTTTTTAGAAGAGCGTTGAAAGCGGCTGAAGTTAATTGATGAGCTTCGTCAACGATGAAAATTTTAAATTTGTAAGAAGAAGGGGAGAGTCGGATGCCTTCTTTTAAGTCCCTGATTTCATCAATGCCGCGGTTTGACGCCGCGTCAATTTCAACCACATCAAGCGCCAGTCCTTTGTCTATTTCTTGGCAAGGCCGGCACTTATTACACGGCTCGCTCCCGACGTTAAAGTCGGGACTCCGACCCCTTTCGGGCGTCGGAGCTTCTTTTAATTGTTTCTGTCTGGTTTCGCAGTTGGCGATTTTGGCGATTAAGCGAGCAACTGTAGTTTTGCCTGAGCCACGCGGTCCGTAAAATAAATAAGCGTGAGCCAAACGGTCTTGTTGAGCGGCGTTTTGAAGAATTTCAACAACCGCTTCTTGTCCCAAGACGTCGGATAAAGTTTTAGGCCGATATTTTCGGTAAATTGCCAACATAGTTCCATTGTATATTAATTTTTCGTTTTTTCAACTTTTCCAAGCTTTGGGCTTAATTTTTGAATTTTAATGTGTTAAAATGCCGATATTAAAAGCTCATTTGATAATGAAATTATTCATCAAAATAGTCATTTTAATAGTCGCGGTCAGCGGAGTTTTTTTATTTTTTCAGAAAAATAACTTAGTGGAAATCGACATTAAGAAAGAGCTGGCCTCTTTGATTGTTCCTGAAGCCGAGCCAACGGAAAAAATTGACCCGATTCCAATTAACGCCGATATTGAACCTCAAAAGCCATTGGAAAATCCGCCGAAAGAAATTAAAGCGATTTACAGCACCGGTTGGTCAGCAGGTTCGCAAAGCAAAGTGGATTATTTTATCAATCTTATCAAAACCACCGGACTTAACGCCATCATTATTGATATTAAAGATTATTCCGGCAACGTCGCTTATAAAATTGAAAACGCCGATGTTGAAAAATATGGAGCCAAAGAAATTAGAATTCCGCAAATCAATAAATTAATAAAACGTTTTCATGATGAAGGAATTTATGTCATTGCCAGAATCACGATTTTTCAAGACCCGATTTTAGCAAAAGCCAGACCGGATTTGGCTATTCACAGCCGTTCAAAACTAACACCTAACACCCAAAACCTAACACCTGAAACTCTATGGCTTGACCATAAAAAACTCGCTTGGATGGATCCGGCTAGTAAAGATGTCTGGGATTATAATATCGCCATTGCCAAAGACGCCGCCAACCGCGGTTTTGACGAATTAAATTTTGACTACATTCGTTTTGCTTCTGACGGCAATTTAGACGATATGGTTTTTCCTTTTTGGGACGAAAAAACTTTAAAAAGTAGGACTATAAAGATTTTTTTTAAATATCTGCGCGAGCAGTTAGTTGGAATTAAAATTTCTGCCGACCTTTTCGGTTTAACAACAGTTCAAAAAGATGATTTAGGCATTGGTCAAATTATTGAAGACGCTTATCAATATTTTGATTTCGTGGCTCCGATGGTTTATCCGTCGCATTACGCCACTGGTTTTAACGGATATAAAAATCCAGCCGAGCATCCATACGAGGTAGTTAAATATTCTATTGAATCTGCTCTTAAACGAATAGCAACTTCAACTATTACAGAAGCTAAACTACGTCCCTGGCTTCAGGATTTTGATTTGGGCGCTGATTATGACGCGGAAAAAGTAAAAGCGCAGATAAAAGCGGTTTATGACGCGGCTTCCAGCACTCCGGAATTTATTAACGGATATATGCTTTGGGACCCAAGGAATGTTTATACAAAAGAAGCGTTAACACAATGAAGAATTATGAGTTGAAAACAGAACAATTCACCGGGCCGATTGAAAAACTTTTAGAATTTATTGAAGAAAAGAAAATGTCTATTACCGATTTGAGCTTGGCCGAAGTGACGGCCGACTTTTTGAATTATCTTAAAACGATTGAAACGATTGAACCGCGTCTTTTGGCGGATTTCATCGTCGTCGCTTCAAGGTTACTTTTAATTAAATCCAAGTCCTTGTTGCCTGGCCTTGAATTAACCGAAGAAGAAGAAATTGGCATAAATGACTTGGAAGAACGATTGCGGCGCTATCAAGAATTCAAGCCGGCAATTAATTTATTTAAAAAGGCCTGGGAGCGGAAAGGTTATTCAGTGTCGCGGCCGCTTTTCCACGGACGGCCGCCGGTTTTTTATCCGCCCAAAGATTTAAACGTTGAAATTCTTCGAAAATCCGTAGAGTCCATTTTTGAGGCGCTGAAACAATTAGAGCCGGAAGTCCAAATAATTGAATCGTCAATGATAAGTTTGGAAGAAAAAATCAAAGAAGTTATTAATCGTTTGGAAAAAGGTCTTCAGCAATTTGGAGAACTCACTAAAGAAAAATCCCGCTCCGAAGTGATTATTCTTTTTTTGGCTTTGCTTCATTTATTGCGAGACCAAATTATTAAAGTTGAACAAAAGGAAGGATTTTCGGAAATAGCTATTACGAAACACGAAAGAAGTTTGTTTTAATGTTTTTAATTTAATATAATAAATACTAAAGAAATATGACCGAAGTTAAAAATCCAGAAAATCAGAATATCACCGGAGCAATCGAAGCGCTTCTTTTTGTTTATGGGGAGCCGTTGGAGACAAAACGAATTTCCAAAATTTTAAAAACTAGCGAATTAAATGTGAAAAATACTCTTCAACAAATTGAGCAAGAATCTTCAGCTGAAAACAGGGGATTTAAATTGATTTTTTCCAATTCGCCAGCAGGCGAATTTGTCCAATTGGCAACCAAGCCGGAATTTTCTTCAATAATAGAAAATATTATCAAAGAAGAATCGAAAGAAAATCTTACTCCTGCTTCTTTGGAAACTCTTTCATTGATATCTTATCTTGGGCCTGTTTCACGGGCGCAGATTGATTTTTATCGCGGAGTGAATTCTTCTTTTATATTGCGCGCTCTTTTAATAAGGGGATTGGTTGAGCGTTTTCTTGACTCCGAAAGAGCCAATATGTATCTTTATCAACCGAGCTTTGATTTGTTAAAATATTTAGGCGTTTCAAAAGTGGAAGATTTACCGGAATATGAAAAGTATAAAACAATGACAAATAATAATAACAATGATAAAATATGATTAAATTTCAATCTTTAATTTTAATTCTGGTAATTTTAATTTCCGTTTTAATATTCAGGATATCCGACCAAAAAGTTGAAATGGCGCAAACCGGAAATTTTTATGCGAATATCAGCGCTGTTGTCGCCAATTCAGAAATTAATCAGGGGATTAACCAAGAGCAAGAATCAGTTCCCGAATCTATTAAGCCAGCTGTTCAAAAAGAATCCGGAACGCAACAGCAAGAAGGAGATTATAATCAAGATGAAGATATTCCATCAATAAATACTTCTCAGCCAGTTATTCATTCTCATATTGCTTCGGCAAAATATTTAGACAGCAATTTGAATTTTTTTGAGTTAAATATAAATAAGCGCTGGCCAATCGCTTCTTTGACTAAATTGATGACTGCCGTAATAGTTGTTGAGAAAAGCGAGTTAAACAGACAAATAATAATAGATAAAGACACTTTCAAATTTAAAACAAACGGTTTAGCCGGCGGATTCGCTTCCGGAGAAATTTTTACAGCCGAGGATTTAATCAACGCGATGTTGGTTGTTTCCAGCAATGACGCGGCAGTTGCTTTGGCTGAATCAATAAGTCCTGAATTTGTTAAATTAATGAACCAAAAAGCAGTTGAATTGAATATGACCGAGACAAATTTTGACGACCCGACTGGACTTTCTTTTCTTAATCAGTCAACGGTTAATGATTTAGCGAAATTAATGAATTATATTTATTATAATCATCCGCAAATTTTTGAAATTACTCGGCAAAAAGAAGCGGTTATATCGGAGTTGAACAGCGGAGTAAAAAGAAAATTAATTAATATCAATCAATTCGCCGGCCAATCGGATTTTATCGGCGGAAAGACGGGATACACCGAAGCGGCTGACGAGAATTTAATGTCGCTTTTCAATAAACAAGGACGGCTTATTTTAATAACCGTGCTTGGCAGTAAGGATAGGTTCGGCGACACGGAAAAATTATTGGAATTAATAAAATAAAAAACAATGTTAATTTTACAAGCAGTTCGCATTTTAATATTAAGCGGTTTATCTTTTTTAATAGCTTTGTCGTTTACTCCTTTTTTGGTCAGATTTTTGTCAAAATATCAGTTAGGTAAACAAATTCGCGTCAGCGAGCAAGCGCCGATTTTTTCTAAACTTCATCAGGCCAAAGCCGGTACTCCGACAATGGGTGGAATCATCATCTGGCTGACGGTGCTTGGTTTGGCTTTTCTGTTTTTTGTTTTAAGTTCTTTTTTTGACGGCGTCTGGGATTATTTTAATTTTACCGACCGAGCTCAAACTTATTTGCCCATAGCGGCTATGCTGATTGCCGCCATAGTGGGACTGGCTGATGATTTATTCGGGGTTTTGAAAATAGGTCCCAATGGCGGAGGGTTGAAAGTGCGGCATAAATTAATTATTTATACTATTATTGCTACTCTTGGCGCTTGGTGGTTTTACTTTATATTGGACTGGAGCGTATTTTACATTCCATTTTTCGGCAACATTGAAATTCACGGCTGGTATTTCTTTATTTTTATGTTTGTTATTATTGCCAGCGCTTTTTCAGCCAATGAAACAGACGGTTTGGATGGTTTGCTGGGCGGTGTTTCGCTTTTCGCTTTCGCGGCTTTAATGGCAGTGGCTTTCTTTTTGGGAAGATATGATTTAGCGGTTTTCAATGGAGTTGTTATCGGCGCGCTGTTAGCTTTTTTATGGTTCAATGTTTATCCAGCCCGTTTTTTTATGGGGGATACCGGTTCAATGGCTTTGGGAATTACGCTTGGAGTAACGGCGATGCTTACTAACACCGCTTTGTTTCTGCCATTTTTTATGATTATTCCGGTGGTTGAATCGCTTTCGGTTATTATCCAGCTTACCAGTAAAAAACTTTTTAAAAGAAAAATTTTTCTTTCCACTCCCATTCATCATCATTTTGAGGCCTTGGGCTGGCCGGAAACAAAAGTCACAATGAGATTTTGGATTATTTCGGCCGTTTCCGCCGGCTTGGGATTAATATTGTTCTTTTTGAGCAAGTTTTTGTAATGTTTTGCGGAAAATCTTTTCTCGCCAGCCAACAAAGGAAAAATCTTTTCTCGTTCGTAGGTGCTCCGCCGAATGAAAATCAAACTTCGCTCATAACGAGAAAATACCACCCTGCTACGCGGGTACCCTGTATTTTCTCTATTCGCTCAGAGATTTTCTATTCGGCTCCGCAATACTCACTGCGAAAAGATTTTTCCTTTGTTGATTAAACATGCTGGCTGCGAAAAGATTTATTCGTATTTTTACTCACTGCGGAAAGATTTTCCGCTTGGCATATTATGATTGACAAATTATAAGAAAATATGTTATATTTAAATATCTTATTTTAAGGAAATAAGATGTTTGGTCTTTAAAAATAATATTGTCCTGACAGGCTTAATCTATATAATCTGAAGGAAGAGTGCGTAGGTTTCAGATTATTGCCTTGCCAGTAACTGGCGGGGTTGAGATTTGAGTGTCAATTCGCAGGCACGTACAACTCGCTTTGCGAAATTAAAATTCATTTTGTCCTTTCTCGCATCGTAAACTCCGCTACCAAGGCCAAAATGAATTTATTTTCTCGAATCTTTTTTTACGAGCAGTTATTTTTAACTGTCTCTTGAAAGCCTGTCAGGACATTTTAATATGACAACAATTAAAAAAGAAGGGGGGGGATTATGTATAGTCAAAAAACAATTGATGATCTTGCCAATAGATTAGGCATTGATCCAACCCTCTTTTCCGATTTAGTTAAAAGGAGGGCTAATCTTTATAAAGTTTGGTACAGAAAAAATAGCGGCGGTAAAAAACGTTGCGTTGAGGAGCCGTTAGAGGATTTAAAAACAGTACAAAGAGTAATATTAGATAAGTTTAATCTTAAATTCCCGAAATGCGTTCAAGGAGGAATAATAGGAAGGTCAATCAGAACAAACGCCTTAGAGCATAAAAATGGCAAATATTTGCTCCGCATGGATATAAAAGACGCCTATCCTTCATCCACTAAAAAACAAGTATATGTTCTTTTCAGGAAATTTGGAGCACCGGCGGAAGAAGCAAGGATAATAACAAAATTAACTACTTTTCGCGGACATTTGCCTCAAGGCGCTCCAACTTCTCTGGCTTTATTTAATTTCCTTTTAAGCAATACAGGAATTGATAAGGCCGCTTCAAGAATCAGGGGAATAAAATATACCCGATATGTTGATGATTTGGTTTTTACCTCTAAAAGGCGCATACCGAAAAATCTTAAAAAGGAAGTAGTTGTCCTCTTGAAGGAATATGGATTTTCCATCAATCCCAAAAAGACGCGCCGTTATTCAATAAAAAATAGGGCGCTTCGGGTAACTGGTGTTAACATTATTGGCGGAAAACCAAAAGTGCCGCCAAAAATGATTAAAAGATTCAGAGGGATGATAGGTAGAGCGACTATTGACGGTTCGGTTTCAAAAACGCAGGTATTCGGAATCATTGCTTTTGTGATCGGGATAGAGAGAAAAATTCCAAACCAATTATTGAGGCCGTTGCTTCACTACTTAAAAACAAAAGACGTAAAAGATTGCCCATTCGTGATTTATTAAAGCGGGAGCGACATAGGTTTAATTATCAACTTGTCTCCCGCTTTTTTTATTTTTTATTTTTGTAATTTTTGTTATAATTACGGCATGACCATCTTAATCAAAAACATCCAGCTTCTTGATGGTACCGGAAGGCCCGCGGTTAAGGCTGATGTTTTGGTTAAAAAAGAAAAGATTTACGCCATCGGCAGTTTTCCGAAATATAAAGCCGATGAGATAATAGATGGAATGGGAGCTTATTTGTCGCCAGGTTTTATCGATATCAATACCGATTCCGACCATTATTTAACTCTTTTTTCCAATCCTTCCCAGAAAGATTTTTTACTTCAGGGCGTTACCACTATTATCGGCGGTCATTGCGGCGCTTCGCTGGCGCCCTTGCTTTACGGTTCTTTAGAATCAATCCGACCATGGGCTTCTCCTGACAGAACTAATATAAACTGGCAAACCATAGCGGAATTCTTAAAAACAATGGAGCAAAGACCTTTAGGAGTGAATTTCGGCACTTTAGTCGGACATTACACTATTCGCCAGAGTTTAATCGGCAACGCTTTCAGAAAACTTACCAGAAACGAAATAGCTGTTTTTAAATTTTTATTGGCGCGGTCTTTAAAAGAGGGAGCTTTTGGTTTTTCAACCGGTTTGGGATATTCCCAATCCCAACAAGTTCCTTACGGAGAAATTAAATTATTAGTCGAAACAGTGTCTAAATTTAAGTGTCTTTACGCCACCCATCTTCGGAATGAAAGAGAAGGGCTTTTGGATTCCATTAATGAAACAATTAAGATTGCCAAAGAAACTGGCGTAAGAACTTTAGTAAGCCATTTTAGGCCGATTAACGGTTTTCAAAATGACTATGAGACGTCTTTGGAATTAATTAATAAAAATATCGCCAAAGCGGATATTTGTTTTGATGTTTCTCCTTCTGATTCCAGCGATGTCCCTGTTGTCATCCTGTTACCTTCTTGGATTCAAAACAGCGATAAAAAAATTATGTTGAAAAATTTTCAGACCCCGAATATCAGGGAAAAAATTTTAAAAGAATTGCCAAAGTTGAACGGGAGAAAAATTATCATTACTTCAGCGCCCGGAAATGAATATTTAGAGGGAAAATCATTGGAAGAGTTTTCCGCCAATAGGAATTTGGATGTCAAAAACGGCCTTTTAACCCTGATGGAAATTACTAATTTTCAAGCAGTTGTTTTTTACGGCAATATTGATATTAAAATAGTTAAAAAGGCATTGTTCCATAAACGGGCGATAATTGCTTCAAATAGCGCGGGACGTTCTACCGCTTTTTCTAAATTTTTAAAACTTTCCGAAAAAGAAAAAATTTTTCCGATTGAAAAAGCAATATATAAAATTACCGGTTTGCCGGCTCAACGACTTGGTTTAGAGGATAGAGGGACGATTAAGGACGGAAATTTCGCCGATTTGGTTGTTTTCAGGGACGCTGAAATAAGAAACGTGATTTTGAACGGAAAAATTGTTGTCAAGGATGGAGAATTCCAAAATGTATTGGCTGGGAAAATATTAAGGAAAAAATGAAAATAAGAGGTCATAGTCCGGATTATATTTTTATTCTTTGCGTCATTTTATTGACGGTTTTCGGTTTGGTGATGCTTTCCAGCGCATCTTCGGATTTGGGAAAGCAAAAATTTAACGACACTTTTTATTATCTTAAACATCAATTGATTTATGGCTTGAGTTTCGGCATTATAGGTTTTTTAATCACTAGTTATTTTTATTACCGAAAATTCGAACGAATCGCTCTATTGCTTTTAATTTTAAATATTGTCGCTTTAATTTTGGTTTTTACTCCGCTTGGTTTCTCGCACAGCAACGCGGCTCGTTGGCTTGATCTAGGATTTTTTTCTTTTCAACCGGCTGAATTTTTAAAATTCACTTTTATTATTTATTTGGCGGCTTGGTTAAGCAATAAAAAAAATAATCGCCAGACAAGTTTTTTGGGAGGATTGTTGCCTTTTTTAATTATTTGTGGCGCTGTTGCTTTTTTAGTATTTAAACAGCCGGCAACCACTACCGTTTTGATAGTGCTGGCTTCCGCTTTGCTAATTTATTTTATCAGCGGCGCTCGGCTTTCTTTTATCGTCGGAACGATACTCTTGGGGGTTTTGGTTTTAACAGCGCTTATTTTTACTTCCACTGATTCTTACCGTTATAAACGAGTTATGAATTTTTTTAATCCGGAAAATGCCGATGTCCAAGTTGAAGGATTTCATCGCAATCAAGCGTTGATGGCTATCGGTTCAGGAGGGTTTTGGGGAGTCGGTCTCGGACAATCAACCACGAAATTTAAACATCTTCCGGAGCCGATAGGAGATTCAATTTTCGCGGTAATCGCCGAAGAATTAGGTTTTGTCGGAGCTGTGGCGCTTATTGTCGCTTTTGCCACACTTTTAGTAAGAGGATTTTTTATCGCCAAAAATTCTCAAGACCAATTCGCGAAATTAACCGCGGTCGGACTGACTTCGGTAATTGCCATTCAGATTTTTGTTCATATAGCGGCGATTTCCGGATTAACTCCTTTAACCGGCGTGCCTTTGCCGTTTATCAGTTATGGCGGCACCGCTTTGGCGATTTTTTTGACGATGAGTGGAGTTATTGTTAATATATCTAAGTATACTTAAAAAGAATATAGGATTTAGAATATAGAATTTAGGGGAATAAAACTCTAAGCAGTAAATAAAATCCTAAATCCTAAATCCTAAATCCTAAATCCCAATGTTGCGTATTCTATTTACCGGTGGCGGGACCGGAGGACATATTTATCCGATTTTGGCGATTGTCGAAGAGCTTAAAAAAAAGCGGCCTGATTTGGATTTGCGTTATTTGGGCGTCCCCGGCGTGTATCAAAATTTATTGGAAGCCAATGGGATAAAAACGTCAAAAATTATTTCCAGCAAATTGCGGCGTTATTTTGACGTCAGAAATTTTTTGGACGCTCCAAAATTCATTTTAAGTTTATTTCAGGCGCTCTGGAAAGTCTTTTGGTCTATGCCGGATGTTTTATTTTCAAAAGGCGGACCTGGCGCTTTGGCGATTGTTTTGGCTTGTAGATTTTATCAAGTTCCAATCATTATCCATGAATCCGACAGCGTTCCGGGATTCACCAATCAAATTTCATCTCGTTTCGCTAAAAGAATCGGCATTTCTTTCGCCTCGGCGGCCGGAATTCTTAATGGCCAGATTGCTTTAGTTGGAAATCCCATCAGAACATCGTTATTAAAAGAAACAACGGAAAAAGACGCGGCTAAAAGAATTTTAGGTTTTAATTCCCAAATGCCGTTGATTTTAGTTGTCGGTGGTTCTCAAGGAGCAGTCCGACTCAATGATTTTTTTATGGAGATTTTTGAGGAAATAATTAAGGATTTTCAGATTTTTCACCAGACCGGTCATAACAATTATCAGGAAGTCAAAAATGAATTAACTCTTGCTTCCGCAAATTTCAGCGACGAAGAAAAAAGCCGCTATAAATTAACAGCTTATCTTGATAAGGATTTAAAAGACGTTTTAACGGCCGCCGATTTAGTTGTGGGTCGGGCTGGTAGCGGAACTATTTTTGAATTGGCGGCTTTCGGCAAACCGGCTATTCTTATTCCTTTACCAGAGTCAGCCGGCAATCATCAGACAGTTAACGCTTATGAATACGCCAAGACAGGAGCGGCGATAGTGATTGAGGAAGATAACTTAAAACCGAGTATTTTTCTCACCCAGCTTAAAAAGATTTTCAGCGAGCCGGAACGGTTCAAATCAATGTCCGAAGCGGCCCTGAAATTCGCCAAACCGGACGCGGCAAAAGTGATTGCGGAAGAGATATTGAGGTTGGGGGATTGACAAATAAAGAAAAGTATGCTATGTTTTTTGTATCTCGTAGTGAGATGCTGATTTTAAAATATAAACTAGAATAAGCATCTCATGTAGAAGATATCCATTCGGGATAATGAGATACTTGTTCTTTAAATTTTAACGGAGGTGATTATGCCCACTATAATGAAATTCCAGAATTTAGAATGTGGATTTTTTCGGCATCCTGTCAACGAAAGATTATATTTCGCTTTACCACATGGAAATTGGACTTTCCATTTTCCAGTCGTGAATGGTAAAATTTGTAAAACTTCAGACAAGAGTATTATTAGCCCATACGATGAAGTGGAGGTACTACATCGTGATGAATGGGAAAAATTTGGCGTTACAGATAAGAATCCACTTTCTGTTTTCTTCCCAGAAAGTATAAAGCCTCTTGAGAAATAATAAAAGAATGTTTAACCCGCCCAAGGATAAAAACCTTGCGCGGGCTTTTTTATCTGAATTGAGTAGAAAATCTTTTCGTAGAGAGTATTGCCGGAGAGCGTCTTAAAATTCGCGAGCGAGTAGAAAATTTGCCGGGGACACGGGAGCGAAGCGACCAGGGTGGCAAATTTTCGTTAGGAGCGAGCTTGAATTTTGACGATTGGAGGCCTACGAACGAGAAAAGATTTTCTACGAAAGATGTGTTATAATATCTAAATGATCGACAGCCCTAAAAAACCAGTACGGGTGAGGTTGGCGCCGTCGCCAACGGGTTTGCTTCATATTGGAACCGCTCGGACAGCGCTTTTTAATTGGCTTTTTGCCAAGAAAAACGAAGGGAAATTTATTTTACGCATTGAAGATACCGACGTTGAGCGTTCCGAAAAAAAATACGAAAAAGATATTATAACGGGTTTGAAATGGCTTGGTTTGGATTGGGACGAGGGTCCGGATTGCGGAGGAGAATATGGACCATATCGTCAAAGCGAAAGAGGGGATATTTACGAAAAATATCTTAAAAAACTTCTTGATGAGAATAAAGCGTATTATTGTTTTTGTTCAAAGGAAGAATTGGAAAGCGACAGACAGGCGATGCTCGCGCAAGGATTTCCTCCGAAATACAGCGGCAAATGCCGAAATTTATCCAAAGATGGAACAGGGGAGCCGTCGGTTATCCGTTTTAAAACGCCCGAAACCGAAGTTGAATTTAACGACATTATCAGGGGGAAAGTTAAATTTAATTCCGCTTTAATCGGCGATTTTGTAATTGCCAAGGATTTAAGGACGCCGCTTTTTAATTTTGCTGTTGTAATTGACGATTTTGAAATGAAAATCAGCCACGTGATTCGCGGCGAAGACCACATTTCAAACACGCCAAAGCAAATTTTAATTCAAAAAGCGTTTGATTTTGAAGAGCCAAAATACGCTCATTTGCCTCTGATTCTTTCTCCGGACAGAAGTAAAATGTCAAAACGATACATTGAGAGCTCTTTATTGGATTATAAAAACGAAGGTTATTTATCCGACGCTCTGGTTAATTTTTTGGCGCTTTTGGGTTGGCATCCGGAAGATGAACGTGAAATTTTGAGCCGTGACGATTTAATTAAAGAATTCAATTTGAAGCGGGTTCAAAAAGCCGGCGCTGTTTTTAACATCGAAAAATTAGAATGGTTGAACGGCCAATATATCAGCAAATCCGAACCCGATGATTTAATAAAAGCCATTAAGGAATTGATTCCTCCAGAATGGAATGAAAATAAAAAACTGCTTCTAAAAATAATTTCCATTGAAAAAGAACGGATGAGGAAACTCAGCGACTTAAAAGAATTAGCAGATTTCTTTTTTAAGATTCCTAATTATGACGCGCAACTTTTAAAATGGCAAGAAATGGCGAATGAAAAAATAATCACGAATTTAGAACTTTTACTCGGCGCGTTAAAAGAAATGCCGGAAGAAAATTTTTCCAAAGCGGAATTGGAGAATAAAATTATGCCTTTGACCGAAATATGGGGCAAGGGCGAGTTGCTTTGGCCTCTTCGGGTGTCTCTTTCGGGCAAACAAGCGTCTCCCGGGCCCTTTGAAATTATGGAAATTTTAGGCAAGGAAGAGTCGTTTAAAAGAATCAAGTTGGCGATCAAAAAACTAACGTCAACTACTTGACACTTGATATTTGACGCTTGATACTTAAATTATGAATAATATTAACTATCAAGAAATTTTTCAAAAATTTAAATTATTCGTGGATGCTACCAGTAATTGGTTTGAAGGACACGTCGCTGATAATATTGTAAGCTTATTAAAATCAATTGGTACGCTTTTTATTGATATTTTAAGGTTTATAGCGGACTTGATACAATCGTTTGTATCGTAGAGATAGTAATGTCGCAAAAGCAACCTTGTGCGACACTTGTATAAACAAAAAGACAGCCAGTAAGAATAATTACATACTGGCTGTTTATTACATCTATCTCTTACTCTTAATAACCAACTCCACATCTAATAAATTCAGTACCCAGAATCATAAGAGCAAGCCCTATTACGAACAACACAAAAAAGTTTTTTAAGACGAAAATCAAAGCTATTACTGACACGACCATAAAAATTATTACTCCTACTATCAATATCAACAGACCCAAGAATGTTAAGTAATTTTTTATAGTTGCCATCATATCCTTTCTCCTTTCTTTGCCTTTATTTTTTTGTTAATATTTCTATATAAATGGCTTGATAAATCTCACCAATTATTTACTTTTAAAATCTTAGCACATTATGAATAAAAAGTCAATAGTTCATTTTATCGGTATTGGTGGAATTGGAGTTAGCGCCTTAGCGCGCTATTTTTTGGCTTTGGGAGCCAAAATAAGCGGTTCAGACGCGTTTAGCAGTGAAATTACCGAGTCGTTGAAAAAAGAGGGCGTAGAGGTCAAAATAGGCCATAAAACAGGTAATATAACCTCAAAAATAGGTCTTATTATTCATAGCGCGGCTATTGCTTCTGATAATACTGAAATTCAAAAAGCCCGGGACTTAGGCGTACTAATAAAGTCGTATTCAGAAGTAATCGGCGGATTAACTAAAAAATATAAGACCATTGCCATATCCGGCAGCCACGGCAAAAGCACCACTACTGCTCTACTCTCGTTAGTTCTTAAAAATACCAGTTTTGACCCGACTGTAATTATCGGCACAAAGTTGAAAGAATTCGGTAATAGTAATTTCAAAAAAGGCAAAAGCGATTATTTAGTTTTAGAAGCTGATGAATATCAAAAATCTTTTTTAAACTACTCCCCTGTCGCGGCGATTATCACCAACATCGACCGTGAGCATCTGGATGTTTATAAAAATTTAAACGAGATTAAGAAAGTTTTTTTGAAATTTATCGGGAACATTCGGTTCGGCGGAATTTTGGTTGTAAATAAAGATGATAAAAATTTATTCGGCTTGCGGGATAAAATCCAAAAAATCATCAAGAAAAATAATCTTAGAGTATTTTGGTATAGTATTTTTCCGCGTCAGTCCGCGTTAAGTCGGCGAATGTCAGCGACTCTAAAAGTGACGGGCGAACACAATTTGTCCAACGCTTTAGCGGTTTATACCTTGACTAAGGTTTTAGGAATTAATCAGAAAAAGATTTTTAACGCCATCGGTAAGTATCGCGGCGCGTGGCGCCGTATGGAATTTCGCGGTCAACTAAAAACTAAAAGCTGTAAACTAAAAGCTGATGTATACGACGACTACGCCCATCATCCGACAGAAATTAAAGCTACTTTATCGGGAGTGCGTCAAAAATATCCAAAATCAAAGATTATCTGTGTTTTTCAACCACACCAAGTCAAGCGGTTAAAGGCGTTATTTAAAGAATTTACCAAGGCATTTGACTCAGCGGACGATTTAATTCTTTTGGATATTTTTAAGGTGGCGGGTCGCGACCCTTCGATAAACTCAGGGCTGGTTCCTTCGACCTCAAATTATAGCTCTCAAAAATTAGCCGAAGTTATTGAAAAAAGAAAAACATCTCCTTCTGTTTTTTATCTTAAAAATCCTAAAAATCTTCCAAAAATCATTAAAAATATCCTCAATTCTAAATCCTATATTCTAAATCCTGTTGTTGTAGTGATGATGGGCGCTGGCGACATTTACAAATTAACCGATAAACTGATAAAATAAACCAATGTTTTACTCCAACCTTGACCGCTTCAAAGAAATGTCCGGATATGAAATTGACGGCGTTTGGTTCCCGCGAGTAACTAAAATAGTTGATATTAAATCCAAGCCGGCTCTTTATTATTTCTACGCGGAAATGAGTAATTTTGCCGAAGGCGAAGCTGTTAAAAAACAATCAGCCAGCGAAGGCACCGCTATCCATGAAGCGGTTGAAAAAGTATTTAGGGGCGAAATACCGCAAGTCGAAGAAAAAATTATGCCTGCGTTTAACGCTTTTTTAAATTTTATTAATGAAAAAAATATTCAAGTTGATTCGGAATGTATTGAAAAACAAGTTGTTAACCACGATGAACGTTATGCCGGCACATTAGACGCATTGGCTCTAATTGACGGCAAATTCGGGGTTTTGGATATTAAAACCTCGCAGGCGATTTATCGGGATTATAATCTTCAAACATCGGCTTATATGGGGGCGCTTCAAAAGGATTTTGATAATCTTCAAACGCGCTGGATTTTAAGAATCGACCAAAATAAAACTTGCATTAAATGCGGTTCCATTCTTCGTGAAAAAGGCGGTCGGAAAAAAGTGAAATTGCCGTGGAAAAAAAACGGCTATCCAAACGGCGCGAAAAATTGCGAACATGAATGGTCTGCTCTTAAAGGAGAAGTTGAATTGCAGGAATTCCCTTACTGGCAAGAGGATTTTAAGGCGTTTTTGGGCGCGAAAAAACTTTGGGAATGGGAAAACGACTACTGGTTAAAACAGGTGGGGTATCTTTAATCGGCGCACTTTTCAATCATAATCGGACTATGGTTGAATTCACGGTTGACTAAATAGCCCAAACCAAAGCTTAAAGAGCTGATTAAAAAAATTAAAAGAAAAAGAAAAATATCTTTTTTATATTCCTTTGTCCATTCTTGAGTATGGTATCTAAGGAGATAGTATTTTTCCTTAATGGACATTGAAAATTTATATCTTAAGATATTTTCTTATCGCTATAAAACTGGAGACTGCGCCTAAAGCAACGCCAAAAATCATTTGATAGCCAAAAAGTTTTGCCAAATTAGAAATAAAGTAATCCCAAAGATTCGTTCCTGATACGAAAATTTCAATATAAGGAGCGGCGAAATAAACAATTGGCGTCAAGATTAAAATACTTAACAAGGAAGCAATAAGACCGTAAATTATTCCCTCCACCATATAGGGTCCTCTGACAAAAGCGTTGGAAGCTCCAACAAAACGCATAATTCCGATTTCCTCGCGGTTTGAATAAATAGCCAGCCGAATAGTGTTAAAAGTCACCACCGCGGCGATAAAAGCCAAGAAAATCGTTAAAATTAACACTACTTTTTTCGAGACATTAATAATTTTCGTCAAACGGTTAATAACTACGGCGTTTTGAGCGTAAGTGACTTTGCTGATGGAATTTTTTAGGGAATCATTGTCAAGATATCCGGCGATAGCGGCATATTCTTCGGGATTATGAGCTTTAATATTAAGCGAGGCGGCTAAAGGATTCTCCTCTAATTCATTAAGAGCTTGAGAAATCAGTTCTTCGTCTTTGTGGCGTTCTTGGAAAATAGCCATCGCTTTGTCTCGAGAAATATATTCAACGGTTTTTACTTCAGATAATGTCTCCAAGGAATTTTTAATTTTAAGAATATCGTCTTCTGAAGTATCAAGTTTGAAATAAACGCTGATATCGATTTTATCTTGAACGGATTGACGCGCTGTTTCGGCTAAGATATTGAAAATTATCAATCCTTCAAAAACAATTAAAGCCAAAACCATAATAAGAATAGTTGTAGTTGAAAGCCAGCCATTGCGCCAAAATCCTTGAAGTCCATATTTAATTATTCTTGATAAAGCTGTGAACAATTTAGAATTTAGGATTTAGGATTTAGGATTTAGGGAATTTTTATCCCTAAATTCTATATTCTATATTCTCGTTACGTTAATATATATTTCCCGTTTTTCTCGTCTCTAATAACTTTACCGTCTTCCAAACTGATTACGCGCCTATCGAGCTGGTTTATGATTTCTTTGTTGTGAGTGGCTAAAATCATAGTGGTGCCCAGTTCATTGATTTTTAACAGCAACCTGATGATTTCTCTGGTGTTAAGCGGGTCTAAATTTCCGGTTGGTTCGTCAGCGACAATAACGTCTGGATGATTAATCATTGCTCTGGCAATGGCTATTCTTTGTTTTTCTCCGCCGGAAAGCTCTTTTGGAAAATTATTGGCTTTGTTTTTTAAACCAACCATTTCCAGGGCTTGAGGAACAAATTCAACAATATCGCGATTGGGTCGTCCGGCAACTTCCAAGGCAAAAGCTATATTTTCATAAGCGGTTTTATTCGGCAAAAGACGAAAGTCCTGGAAAATAACGCCGATGCGCCTTCTTAATTTAGGCAGTTCTTTATTTTTTAATTTATTAACATCGTAAGAATCAAAAATCACTCTCCCTTTACTCGGTTTTTCTTCGCCGATTAACAGTTTGATAATAGTTGATTTGCCGGCTCCAGACCTTCCTACTAAAGAAATAAATTCTTTCGGTTCAATTTTAAAACTTACGTCTTCCAATGCCGTTGAATTATGATTATAAATTTTGGAAATGTTTTGAAAAGTAATCATTATTATTTTATTATATCATTCTCCACAAATAAATCCAACTCCCCTTCCAGCACTTTTTCAACCTGCGTTGTTTCAATGTCGGTTCTGTGGTCTTTGACTAATTTATACGGATTTAACACGTAAGAACGCATTTGACTCCCCCACTCCGGTTTTACTTTAGTTCGAAGCTGGCTCAATTCTTTTGCTTGTTTTTCTTCCATCAATTTAAATAGTTTTGTTTTAAGAAGTTTAAGGGCTTTTTCGCGATTTTGGTTTTGAGAACGTTCGGCTCTTGAAGCGGCGACAACTCCTGTCGGCAAATGAACGATCCTTACCGCGGTTTCAACTTTATTGACATTTTGGCCGCCTGGGCCACCTGCCCGGGAAAGTTCTATTCTTAAGTCCTCGGCTGGAATTTCAATTTTCTTTCCTTCTATTTCCGGCAATTCCGGCAGAACTTCAACTAAAGCGAAAGAAGTGTGTCTTTTCTTTTCCGGCGAAAAAGGAGAAATTCTTACTAAACGGTGCACTCCGGCTTCTTTTTTGAGATAACCGTAAACGTAATCTCCTTTAATTTCCAATGTCTTTTCGTCAATTTCTTTTACTTCCCATTTTTTCTTTTCGGCGTATTTTGAATACATTTCGTAAAGCATTGTTGCCCAGTCCTCAGCGTCTTGTCCGCCGGCTCCAGAATAAATTGAAAGTATCGCAGGTCCTTTGTCGTATTTTCCTAAAAATAATCGTTCAATTTCAATCTGCGAAATCTTTTTCTTAATTTTATAAAATTTATCTTCGTCTTGAATCGTTTCCAATTCCGCCAATCCTTTGTTAATTTCATCAAAACGGTCAATTAAATTTTTCAATTCGCCCATTTCTTTTATTTTGGCGTCGGCAAATTCCCGATTCTTCCACAGATCCGGATCGTTTAATTCAAATCCAAGTTCCTTAAGACGGATTTTTTTGGTTTCAACGTCAAAGCCGCCCGGCTAAGCGCCGGGCCAGCTCTTTTAGTTCATTAATTTGCTGCGGTAGATTTTCGTTCATATTAAGCCGAAGGTGGGACTTGAACCCACGACCTTAGCTTTACGAAAGCTCTGCTCTGCCACTGAGCTACTTCGGCGTAAATTATATTATACAAAAAGTTTATCATAAAAAACAATAAAAATAAACGCCTAAAATAGTATGATTGAGGCGTTTAATACAGTGATATAAACTATTTTACTTATTTATTTCTTAATCGTATATGGCTCACGTTGCGATCTGAACTGTTCAAACCATTTATACGCAAATCTAGTTTCTTCTGCAATACTTTCTTTGATATCCTGAGGGAATTTTACCTTTTTATTTGCTATATTTCCTACATCCACACTTGCTCGTAATAATATTCTCTCAATTATCGTTAAATCCTTACCAAAATCTTTCTCTTGATCTTTTGATATTTCTATATCAGCGAATATGTCAGCAGTTTCGTAAATTTTTTTAATAATTTTTTTAAATCCTTGCAAATTTTCTGTCAGATTTGCTTTATGCAAAAGACCTTCGATATTAAAATCTTCATCAACTCTAACGCTTAAACCAGCTTTTTCAAGAAATGAATTGATATTCTCGCCTTTTTTATATAAAAGTCTCTTGGCTTCCATTATTTTTTCAGATTCAATACCTAACTCCTCTTTGGACTTTTTTAAATCTAAAAACTTATCTACAATTTTTTGAAATTCAACATTATCATAATATTTTTTAGTATTATATTCAGGATTTTTATTGTTTAATTTTTCTCCCAACAGACCTTCAGGTTGCTCAAGATTAGATTTCAGATAAATAATTTTCCCTTCTTTATCTCTTTTTATAAATAACTCAGGAGTTCTTATCCTATTAAGTCCGATTCTAAAATCAACCGACTCATTTAATAAAAGATCCATTTCTTTTCTTATGGCATTTCTTTCGTCCTCTATTTTTCTAAGCTCCGGATTTATAAGTTCTTGCTCAGATACTTCAGATAATTCTTCCGCTATTTTTACAGATTCAGTTTTATCTTTTAATTTATCTTCTTCTAATTCTTCCGCTATTTCTTCCATATTTTCTGAATCTTGGGCCTCTTTTTCCGTTATTTCTTTGGGTTTTAAATTGTCTAAACTTTCAAATTTCATATTATATATGATAATACTCACAATAGAAAAGTCAATTTACTCTCTTAATCTTTTCAAAATTTCTTCCTCTACTTCTTGCCGGTCGCGGCCGTATTTGAGACAGGATAATTCTTTTAATTTATCAGCTGTTTCTTCCTGGCCGATTTCCGAAGGCAAGGTTTTTATGTTAAACGGCTTTGATGTCTGGCCGTTAATTAAAAGCTTCGCGTAGGCGTTAAAATTATCAATATTAAGCAAGTCGTTCTCGTTAAATACCGGTTCGAATTGTTTAACCAATAATTCCGTGTCTTGAACTCCGACGCGAAAAGCGATAATTGAACCAACATTGCCGAAAACCGCGTCCCGGATTTTTTCTTCAAGCTGAGCGACAAATTGATGGGCAATAATCAGATTGAGCCGATATTTCCGCGCTTCGGATAGAATCGTTGAAATTGAATCAGTGGTGAAATTTTGAAATTCGTCAATATAAAGATTAAAATCCCGGCGTTTGCTTTCCGGCTCGTCAACCCGCGACAAAGCCGCCATTAAAATTTTACCGGCGATAACCATTCCAAGCAAACCGGCGTTAATCTCCCCTATTTTGCCTTTTGACAAATTAACCAATAGAATTTTCCCTTGGTCCATTACTTGGCGAAAATTAAAAGCTGATTTCGGCTGACCGATAATGGGTCTCATATAATCATTAGACGTGAAATTATTGAATTTAGAGGTGATATATGGCGTCATATTCGCCAAAGACGCTTCTCCGCCGGCTTTAATCGCCTCTTTTTCCCAAAAATCAATAACCGCCGGATTCTTGATTCGAGACAATTTCCTTTGGCGAAAATCGACATCGGTAAAAACTCTGGCAATTTCCATTATGGTCGCGGGTTCGTTCGGCGCGTCTTCCATAAGTAAAAGCAGGGCGTTTCTCATATATTGCTCAAACATCGGTCCCATTGTTTCGGCAATAAAAAGCTTGTTTAAAATACTTTGCATCTCATTGACAATGAAAGTTTTTTCTTCGGGCCGGTTAAAATCATATTCAAGCATATTTAAACCCAGCGGTCTTTGCATATCCGAGGGGTCAAAATAAATTACATCATCAAGCCGCTCTTTGGGAATCCGCGCTAAAATTTTTTCTATTAAATCGCCGTGAGGATCGATAACCGCGACTCCTTTGCCTTGATTAATATCGCTAACCGCCATATTGGTTATTAAGGTTGATTTACCGGTTCCTGTTTGGCCGATGATATAAATATGCCGGCGGCGGTCGTCATCGGTAATATAAATCGGTTTTCGCTCGTTGCGAAAGACGCTTTCGCCGATTATTATGCCTTTGTCAGGCAGATTTGTCGGCGGAGCCGCTTCTTTTGATTTCAGCCATTTTATTCTCGGAATATCGGTTGTGGAAGCCGGCAAATGGAAAAAACTCGCCAATTCTTCAGTATTAAGAACCATTGTCTGCGAATCATCAAATTCCATGAAGGAAAATTGATAAGCAATTTTTTTACTATCGACTGGCTTAATAATTTTAATTTCATTGCGGAGAGGAGCGCTGAATTGCGAAAAAACGGCGGTGAGGCCTTCTAAAATTGATTCAGCTTGCGCCGAATTAAAAGCGGAAACAATGATTCTCGCGTTAACCGCCAAGAGCGGCTTGCTGATTTTATTTTCTAAGGATTTTACCGCTTCTTCGTCAATGATTTTTTCTTCTTTAATTTTATCTTTTTCTTTCTGGTTTTTCGGGTTAATGGCTTCATGAATATCTTTAACGCTGATGAATTTTCCATTAAGCGTTTCGTTCAGTTTGGCGCCTTTTTTAAGAGAGGTTATCATTCCGAATATGGTTTTTTTGGCGGATTCAGGCGCCGGTTTGGCGAGGATTTGAATCGCCGCGCCCTCCCCTATTTCGTTAATTTTTGAAAGACCGTTGAGAATCGGGGCGAAAGTGTCCAGTTCCGCTTCGCTGTAAGTTCTGAAAGACAAAGCGTAAGAAATTTTTTGTTTTAAGTAAACGCCTTGTGAAATTCCGCTGGAATTGAAAATATTATAATCCTCAACCTGTTCCACTTGAGCGTCTTTCCATAACCCCTCAATCTGTCGGCTGACCGATTCAAGTGATTTTCTTGGCGCGGCAACGTAAAAATGTATTTCTTCGCCGATATGATGAACAGCGGCTTCCAGACAAAACGGCGATTTAAGTCCGGCTAAAATTCCGAAAAGCTGGGCCGAAAGATTAATTTCGTTTTTCCAATCAGCGGATTGTTTGCCTTCAGCGGACAAATCCTTTGGCTGTTTTTTTGGCAAACGGATTAAAAGAAGTTTTAAATCAAGCGCCTGTGATAATCGATTCCGCCTCAAATTTTTAGAAATAAAAAATAAAGCGGCAGCAACAATAATGATGACAATAACAATGATAAATATTACAAAATAAATAGACATAAGCTATATTAACTTTCTTTTCTTTAATTCCTCGTATAGTTTATCGGTTAAGGCGTCATGAAAAGCGTCTAAAATAAAGGCGCCGGCTTGTCTGGCTTGTTTTGCGGTTTTCTCAATCCCTTGATGAAAAACCGAATCAACGAGTTTTTCAACCTGAAGTTTAATTTCCGCCGGCGAATCTTTAAGGTAGTCGGGTAGAATTGATTCTCCGACTGGCGCAGTTGACTGCGCCGCTGGTGTAGTCGATTGTGTTAGTACTTGTCTAACCAGTGGCCGAAGCGCTTGTTTCACTAATTCTCTTTCCGAAAGTTCTTTGTGCTCAAGTAAATTCCGTTTCTCAATAATTTCCTTACTTAATCTTTCAATATCGGCCTCTAAGGCGCTCTGTTCAAATTTTTGTGGATTTAATTCTGCCATGTTAAAATAAATTTATGAATAAATTAATATCGTTGGTTGTTGGTCGTTGGTCTTTAGCTATTATTATAATAATAATTATAGCTTCGTTTTTAAGATTATTCAACTTGGCTGGTTTGCCGCCCGGGCTTTATCCGGACGAAGCGATGAACGGCAATAACGCTTTGGAGGCGCTGTCGCCTCAAGGCCACTTTAAAGTTTTTTATCCCGAGAATAACGGCAGAGAAGGATTGTTTATTAATATCCAAGCTGTTTTCTTGGAATTTTCAATGTTATTATTTGGTGGTCAAACGGAGCCGTGGATGCTTAAAATTCCGAGCGTGTTATTTGGGGTTTTGACCGTGCTTGGAGTGTATTTTCTCGCCAAAGAATTATTTAAGAATTATGAATCGGAAAAAATCGCTTTACTTTCCGCTTTTCTAATTGCGACTTCATTTTGGCACATCAATTTTTCCCGCATCGGTTTTCGGGCGATTATGGCGCCGTTTTTTCTGACATGGGGAGTTTATTTTCTTTTATTAGCGTTGCGTAATATAAAAGAATCAACCCCTCCTAAATCCTATATTCTAAATTCTATATTCTCGGGTATTTTTTACGGCCTCGGTTTCCACAGCTATATCGCTTATCGAGCAACGCCGCTTTTAATTTTAATAATTTTACTTTATTACTGGTTTAGAGATAAAAACTGGCAAACCCGTAAAAAAATTCTACTTTCTACTTTCTACTTTATACTTTTCGCTGTTATTGTATTTGCGCCATTGGGTTTATATTTTTTGCAGAATCCGCAAGATTTTTTCGGCCGGACAACTCAAATTTCCGTTTTCAGCTCCCCTGCTCCGTTAAAAAATTTAGCTGAAAATGTTTTAAAAACCGTCGGTATGTTCAATTTCTCCGGCGACTGGAATTGGAGGCATAATTATGCGGGAAGACCGGAATTATTTTGGCCGGTTGGGATATTATTTGTAATTGGTATTTTATTTGCTATTAAAACTTTAATTCAAAATGTAAAAATCTCTGCCTTTGGCGGATCCGCCATAGGCGTAAAAAATAAGTTTACGTTTTACATTTTATTTTTGTGGCTTATTATCGCTGCTTTGCCAGTTGTTATTTCCAACGAAGGGCTTCCACATGCTCTTCGCGCTATTTTAATGATCCCACCGGTATTTATTTTAGCCGGAGTCGGAGGCATTTGGCTTTACGAAACCATTTCCGCGAAGATACGAAATAAAACTTTTCTTTTTTATTTTTCTTCTTTCATCTTATTGATTTTAGTTATTGAGGCATATACCACTTACTTTATTTTATGGGGAAAAAATCCAAATACTCCAGGCGCTTTTAGCCAAAATTATGTTTTATTGGGAAAAGAACTCCGAGATTTGCCGAAAGAATTGCCAAAATATGTGGTGGTTGAAGCAGGCGGAACGGATGTTCGCGGAGTGCCAATGCCAACTCAGACCACGATGTTTTTAACGGATACGTTTACTCCGGAAAAACAAAAAGCGAAAAATCTGTATTATATTTTCCAAGAGGATTTAAAAAAAGTTGACCAAAGCAAGAGTTTTATTGTTTATATAAAATAAATAAGCCCGGTTGATTTTCAATATTAGAAATCAAACCGGGCTAGTCTCCATCTGGGTCTCTTTTAGACCCCCTGACAGAGTTTTTAAAAACACAACTTTTTTCTTGGACAACTTCTATTTTCTGTCCTAATTCACTTTTTCTTTTTTGATTCTCGACAATTTTTCTCTTCTGGTACGACTCATCGTATATTTTTTTAGAGCCAGAAACTTCATCAGACCCTATACAATGTAACGACTTAGGATGTAAATCTACACAACCACTACAAAATTCTAAGACATCAATTATATCCTTTCTGGTTTTCGGACCTAATGGGTTTTCAGTATAGGCATATAGGATGTTTTTGACTTTCAGAAAAAATACATCAGCCAAATTATTAATACTTTGCATTGCCAGTAATACTTCCATTTTTTCCCCTCCTTTATTTAATTTTTAAACAGCTTATTCAATTTTAGCTCGGATTCTCCTGATTCCGGCGCCAACTGATTCTTCTTTTAATATCTTAACACTTTTTATTTGAGATGTATAGTCAACGTGCGGACCGCCGCAGAATTCGGCGCTAATAACGCCCCCGCTGGCTTCTGAACCGATAAAGTACACTTTTACAAGAGCCGGATATTTTTGTTTAAAAAAATGAAGCGCTTCGGTTTTCTCCGCTTCTTCTTTGGGCATCTCCTTAAAATAAACCGGTAGATTTTCTTTGATTTTTTGGTTAACCAAGTCCTCAACTTTTTTAATTTCATCCACCGTCATTTTTCGGTTGAACGAAAAATCAAAACGTGTTCGTTCAGGATTAATATCCGAGCCCATTTGCTGAATCTCTTTTCCTAAAACTTTTCTCAAGGCATAATGTAGTAAGTGAGTGGCTGTATGAAGCCGAATAACTTTTTTAATTTCTTCTTGACTGCCAGCTT
The DNA here is from genome assembly GCA_038062875.1 of Patescibacteria group bacterium. Classification (GTDB taxonomy): domain Bacteria; phylum Patescibacteriota; class Minisyncoccia; order UBA6257; family UBA9933; genus JBBTWF01. The sequence continues at coordinate 11,075 of JBBTWF010000007.1, read as the reverse complement.
TTAATTCGCCTGTGTCTAAGGCCAAGCCATGGCCGCCGAATTTTTTTTCAGCTCCAGCGCGGGAAATTTCCTGATGTTTTTCAAATTCTTTGTCAAAGTCATCTTTAAAATCATCTGCTTTATTTTTGGCTAATTCCCGGGAAATTTCCAATGGTAAACCGTATGTCTGATATAAATCAAAAGCGAGTTGTCCAGTTAATTGGACATTGCCAAGATTTAATTCGTCAATTTTTTTTATTCCCTGACCTATTGCTTCTTGGAATTTGAGGCGTTCATCTTCTAAAATATTTAAAATTTTTGCCGATTCTTTTAATTCCGGATAAATTTCCGCGAATTTTTCTTTGATAATTTCAACGCTTTCTGGAAGCAAATCCGCGTGAATATCGTATTTAATCTGATAAGACAAAATTCGTCGTAAAAGTCGGCGTAAAACATAACCAGCTTCTTTATTTGACGGCATAATGCCGTCAGCTGTCAAAAATACGCATGCGCGCAAATGGTCTGCCAGAACGCGAACTACCCGAATATCTAAATTAGGCGTTAATTCGTTTATTTTTGAAATTAACGGTTGAAAAATATCGGTTTCAAAAACATCGTCTGTTCCCTGAAGAATCGCCGCGAGCCGTTCCATACCCATTCCGGTGTCAACTCCGGGATTTTCCACTTTTATGAATTTTCCGCTACGCTCTTTATAGTATTCGTTAAAAACCAAATTCCATACTTCTATGCCGTCCCGCCCATCAGGGCGAGGCTCGCCCCCTTTGGGGGCGGCAATGTAAAGTTCCGTGGTAGGACCGCATGGGCCTTCATCGCCGGTCGGTCCCCAGAAATTATCGGTTCTGTTTCCGGAAATGATTTTATTTTCCGGTAGACCTATTTCTTTATGCCAAATTTTATAGGATTCTCCGTCAAAAGGCGTTTCTTTATCTCCATTAAAGACGGAAACGGTAATTCTTTCGGTGTTAATATTTAAGGTCTCAGTAATAAATTCCCAAGCCCAAAAAATAGCTTGTTGTTTAAAATAACCGTCAGGTTTTTTCCCAAAAGAAAAATTTCCAAGCATTTCAAAAAAAGTCAGATGCGTTTTGTCGCCAACCTCGTCAATGTCGCTGGTTCTAAAACATTTTTGAATGGAAACCGTTCTTTGAGAATTAAAATCTTTAAGAGCGTCAAGTTCTCCTGTAAAATATCTTTTGAATTGCTGCATTCCGGCGGTTGTCAAAAGCACCGACGGGTCGTCGGGAATTAAAGATGAAGAAGGGGCAATTGAATGCCCCTTCTTCTTAAAAAAATCAAAAAATAATTTCCTGATTTGTTCGGAGGTCATTTTTTATTGGTTTGTCGGTGTTTCTATAATTTCTTTACATTTATCCGTTTTTTTCCAATTAGCCGGCACATCGCAAGGCGTCGGGAAATTTTTACAAACGCCTTCCGGAGAAATTGCCGGAGCAATTACTTGAATGCAAATCGGTCTTTCTGGCTCTTCTTTTTTAACGCATTTTCCTCCTGCATCCGGATAATTGGCTCCAAGTTTACAAACGTAATCATCTGGGCATTTAATGCCTGCTATGCCGCCGCAAAATTTCACTACGCATTTATATGCTGGGCAACCCCTATTATCTACGCCTGTTTTAACCGCGTTTTCCCCTTCCGCGCAACTTATTGCGATTGCCGGACAAACAATTCCGGTTTCATTTTCGTTCGGTTGCTGAATTTTCCGCAGAGCGTTTTTGGCAGTTGAAATCGCTGAATTTACTTGTCCAAACGCTTCGCCTACCTTATTTTCATCTAACGCCTTATTCGCGTTGGCTAAATGCGTTTTAGCTCTTTCCAGTAGTTCTTTAACTGATTTAGCGATTTCATCTCCGACATTTTCCGATAAAAGATTTTCAACTTTGGCGATTAAATTTTTAGCTTCTCCGATTAATTTTAAAATTTGTTCTTGGCTGGCTAATAAATTTTCTTTATCGGTCTCCTTCCAATTATTCACTTTATCTTCAAATTTAGAAATCATTTCTTCTTTGAGATTTTGAAGATGTTCTCTCTCGTCTTCTGGCAATTTTTCTTCAAGTCGATCAAGAAGCTCAACGGTTTGCAATTCCTTAAAAACCCGCTGTGGCTGTTTCTCAATAACTGCCCGAATTCTTTCTTTAAACTTTTCGAAATTTTCAAACTTTTCCGGTATTTTAACGATAACATTATCTATTTGGCTTTGAATATTTTCTATCTTTTCTTTTAGTTCCGGATTCTCTTCAAGTTTTGTTTTTAAATTGTCAAAAATTCTTTGATGTTTCAGGGAATTGTCGGTTAATTTATTTAAAAGATTATCTACATTTGGGTTTTCGCTTGTTTCTTTAATGGCCTCCAAACGATTTTTCAACCGCTCAACATTGTCTTGATAATTATTAGCGGCTTTTCCAATCGCTTTAACGTTGTTTGGGTCAACTTCTTGAAGCCGTTTGATTTCCGCTACTTGTTCATTGGAAATTTTTAATTCCAATTCCGCTCTTTTTTCCGGGTTAAAAGTAAACGCGCGTTTTATATTCCAATTCCATTCTTTAAGAAAATGGAAAGGATTATTGGGTAGTAATTTTGGGGTTTCGGTTCCAATCTCTTGATAACTTACTTCTTCGTCCACGGTATCGGCTTTTGTCGTTAAAACGGCTGAAACAGACCAAACGCAAAGAACTAACAGCGATAAGATTAAGATGTATTTTTTCATATTTATTATTATACTATATTTTATTAAAAAGTTATCCACATTAAAAAATTAGAAATTGAAAATTTTTATCAATATTCCTGCAAATCCTTTGCTTTTATATGATTTTTCATTTTTTCCAGCGCTTTAGCTTCAATCTGACGGATTCGTTCTCTGGTAACGCCGAATTTCTTCCCCACTTCTTCAAGGGTATGGGTGACGCTGTCATCAAGTCCAAATCTCATATTTAAAATCTCCTGCTCTCTTGGAGTTAAATCAACCAAAATTTCTTTAATTTTATCTTTCAATAAGACCCTGGAAGTCAGCTGAGACGGAGTTAATGTTTTTTCATCTTCAAGAAATTCGGAGAGCGTTGATTCTTCATCGTCTTCGCCAATCGGCGCTTCTAAAGAAAGTGCCTCCTGGGAAATTTTTTGAATGTAACGGATTTTATCGACGTTAGAACCCATTTCAATTGCTATTTCTTCGGCTAACGGGTCTCTTCCCAGCTCTTGCGCTAAACGCCGTTTAGTTTGAGTGTATTTAGAAATTGTTTCCACCATATGAACCGGAATTCTTACGGTTCGCGATTGGTCCGCCAAGGCCCGAGTAATAGCTTGTCTAATCCACCAAGTCGCGTAAGTGGAAAATTTAAAACCTTTGCGATAATCAAATTTATCAACCGCCCGCGAAAGACCGATATTCCCTTCTTGAATTAAATCCAAAATATTTAAATTCGGAGTTCGATTAACGTAACGTTTGGCGATTGAGACAACCAATCGTAAATTGGCCTGAATAAGTTTCTGTCTGGCTTGCTCGTCGCTTTTTTCCGCTCGTTTAGCCAAGTCCCGTTCTTCTTGACCAGTTAAAAGCGGTGTCTTGCCTATTTCCTTAAGATACATTTGAACCGCGTCTGGTAAAGATGTTCTCTCTGACACGATTTTGGTCGCGGAACGCAATTCTTTATCGCTTACTTCTTTTTCATCAGGCAGTTCAATCAGCTGAGCTGTTTCAATGATTTTAATGTTGTATTTTCCCAAAATATCGTAAATTTCCTCAAGAAAAGGCACGTCGTTTTCAATTTTCGGAAAATAATTAATAATTTCCGTATCAGTCACAAAGCCCTTGGAGCGTCCCCTGTTTATTAATTCCTGTATTAAATTTTCGTCAAACTTGAACCTTTTTCCTTTTTTTCCTTTTTTCTTGAGATATTTTCGGTTTTTTTTTATTTTAGTTTTTTTCTTTTTTCTTCGGTTTTTTTTCTTAACGATTTTTTTGATTTTTCGTTTGACGCGTGGCTTGCGTTTTGGCTTACGTTTAATCAAGCGTCGCGTTTTTTTAGCCGTTTTTTTACGCTTTTTCGTTGTCTTTCTTTTTGGTTTAGATTTTGACATATAAATATTAATCAATATTAACTTATTTTTGAAATTTCGTCAAATTCTTTTAGAGCTTTTTTTAGTTTGTTTTCGTCTCCGGCAATTTCGGCTTCTTTGATTAATTTGGCGAGCGACTGCTTTTTTTCTTTCATAAATTCAAATTTGAGATGTTTTAAAAGTTCATAAAATTCTTTTTCTGTTTTTTCTTCGTCTTGCGGTTCAAATCCAGAATGAAGAGAAATTAATTCTGCCGAATCAGATAATCTTTTTTCGTTTATGTGGGACTTATTAATAAGCGATTTATAAATAATTTGATAATCCAACGGTAAATATTCAAAATATTCTTTTATCTCTTTCTGAAATTTTTTCTTTTCAACGGTCAAAGTAACTAGTCGCTGAGCAATCAGTTCTATGCGAGAATTTAGAATATAGGATTTAGAATTTAGGGTTTGTTTAGAAATTAGAAATTGGGAATTAGGAATTATCTTTAACTGCTCCATCTCTTCGGTTAATGCTTTTTCTTCAATTCCTGTTTTTAACGAAAGATTTTTCAACCAATGGCTTTTTTCGATTGAACTGGCTAAATTTTTAATTTTTCCCAAAACAATTCGTAGATTCTTTTTAAATTCGCTTAAGTCAAACTTTGAATTTTGTCCGCCAGTTGGCGGATTGGATTTTGAACTTTCGCCGAGATAACGTTCAAAATAAAACTCCATCGCCGGCTTGGTCTTATTAATAAGACCAAGCAACAGACCAGGTTTCCTTTGGACGGCTTCCGCCGGGTCTTTATAATCCTTTAAAGTCAGAATTTTAACGTTTAAATCCATTGCTCCGGCCAAATCAATGCTACGTTCAGCCGCTTTAAAACCGGCCTCATCATTATCAAAGCTTAAAATTAGTTGGTCAGTCATCCGTTGTAAGGTTTTAAGATGCTCCGGGGTAAGTGCTGTTCCGGAAACAGCGATGATGTTTTTAACGCCGTCCTGATAACACATTAGAAAATCCATCTGGCCTTCAACCAATAAAGCGCTGTTTTCTTCTTTAATGTTCTTTTTCGTTTTGTCAAAGCCGTAAATTATTTTTGATTTATTAAAAATAGGCGTTTCAGGACTGTTGATATATTTTCCGACTTCGGTTGTTTCGTATTGCGGCAGAATCCTGCCGGAAAACCCGACTGTCTTGCCAAAACTATTATTAAGCGGAAACATTATTCGGCCACGGAATCTGTCGGTGTAATTGCCACGTTCATTCTTAAAAACCAAACCGGAACGTTCAATATCCGGCGCGCTGTATCCTAAATTAATCAAATAAAGAGACAATGTTTCGTATTTATTCGGCGTGAATCCGATTTCAAATTCGTCGATTGTTTCTTTTTTTAATCCCCTGCTCTTTAAATATTCCAAGGCATCTTTATTGGCCGGTTCCGCCAGCTGGTTGATGAAAAATTCTTTGGCAACTTTGTTAATGTCATATAAAATTCCGAATTGTTTCTGGTCGGCCGGACTCAATCGTTTCAACTCAATGCCGGCTTTTTCCGCCAAAACCTTCAAGGCCTCGTAAAATTCCAGATTGTCATGCTTCATTATAAATTTAAAAATATCGCCTCCTTCAGCGCAGGAGCCGAAACAATGCCAGGTCTGACGTTCCGGAGAAACCATAAAGGAAGGCGTTTTTTCCTTATGAAAAGGACAAAGCGCTTTAAAGTTTTTTCCAGACGGATGCAACGGTATATAGGAACGAATAAAATCGACAATATCAAGTTTCTCCTTGATTTGTTCAATAGGAGTGGACATCTATTATATTTTAGTCGTCAAAAAAGATTAAAGCAAATTTACCATCAATTTTTAGCAATCCTCAAACTGTTCAAAACAACGGAAACAGAACTGAACGCCATAGCGGCGGCGGCGATGGCCGGATTCAAAAATCCGAAAGCGGCTAATGGAATGGCAACCGCATTATAGAAAAAAGCCCAAAAAAGGTTTTGTTTTATTGTTTTGAAAGTAATTTTTGAGATTTTAATGGCTTCCGGAACTTTTCGGAGGTTATTCTGGATGAGAATTATCTGGCCTGATTCTTTGGCAATATCAGTAGCGCTTCCCATAGCGATTCCTAAATCTGCCTGCACCAAGCTCGGCGCGTCATTGATGCCGTCTCCAACGAAAACGACTTTTTCCCCGCTGTCCTGCAATCTTTTTATTTCCCTTGATTTTTCACTCGGCAAAACTTCCGCCAGAACATTCTCTATCCCAAGCCGTTCCGCAATGTCTTCAGCGGTTTTTTTGTTGTCGCCAGTAATCATCGCTGTTTTCAATCCGCTATTTTTTATATCAGTAATCACTTCTTTGGCTTCATCTCTTATCTCATCAGCTACTAAAACAGCGCCGATACATTCGTTTTGTTCAGCGATAAAAAGCCACGTCCCGAAACCGAATTTTCCAGAAGAAATTATTCTTTCTGCTTTGTCGATACTAATTCCATTTTCTTCAAATAATTTTTTATTGCCCATTATCAGCCGCGTTTTATTTTCCGTAGATATCCCGACGATTCCTTTGCCTTCGTGTTCCTTAAACTCTTCAATTTTTAACGGCTCCATATTTTTCTTTATTGCGTATTCTGTTACTGCTTTAGAAAGCGGATGTTCAGAATTCTTTGCCAGAGAAAAAGCGATTTTTAGAATTCTTTCCTCTGGAGTAAAAATTATCTCTTGCACTGCCGGCTTTCCTTTGGTTAAGGTTCCGGTTTTGTCAAAAACAATCATTGAAATATTTTTTGTTTTTTCAAAGCTTTCTCCGGTCTTGAAAAGTACTCCATTTTTCGCGCCTTTACCGGTTCCGGCCATAATAGCGGTCGGAGTTGCCAATCCTAAAGCGCAAGGGCAAGCGATTACTAGGACAGCCATGGCGTTTATAAGCGCATTGGAAAAATCGTTTTTAATAAAATACCAGCTTAAAAAAGTCGTCAAAGCAATAATAATCACAATCGGCACGAAAATCCCGGAAATTTTGTCTGCTAATCTTTGAATCGGAGCTTTTGAATTCTGCGCTTCCTCCACAGTCTTTATTATCTGCGCCAAAACCGTGCCTTCGCCGGTTTGAGTCACGCGGATTTTAAGAATTCCGTTTTTGTTTATTGTCGCGCCGAAAACCTTCATTCCTTTCTTTTTTTCCACCGGCAATGATTCTCCAGTCAACATTGATTCATCAACGCTTGATTCGCCTTCTATAACTTCAGCATCCAAGGGAATTTTTTCGCTAGGCCTCACTGAAACAATATCTCCGATTTTTACTTCATTAATATCTAATTCTTTTTCTTTTCCATTAATAACAATCCGCGCTTTTTTTACTCCCATTTCCATTAGTTTTCGCATTGCTTCGCTTGCCTGTCCAGTGCTTTTGGCTTCAAAATATTTTCCTAGAAGAATAAGAGTAATAACAATCGCGGCGGTTTCAAAATATCCTTCTTTTCCGGTAAAAATCGCCCAAACGCTAAAAAAATAAGCAGCCAATGTTCCTATAGAAATTAAAGTGTCCATATTGGCGGCTAGTTTTTTTGCTTGTTTTACAGCCATTTTATGAAAACGCCGGCCAAAGTATAAAACAACTATTGTCGCTAAAACGAAATTTATCCAGCCGACAATATCCAAACCGGCCGTTTTTATGCCCGACTCAAAACTAAAAAACATTTGCAAAAGCAAAGGCGTGCTGAAAATTGCCGCGCCTAAAAAACTTTTCCAATTTTTTTTGATGTCATTTGTCTCGTGATGGCCGTGGCCACTCATTAAATCATCTTCAACTCCATAACCGTTTTCCAAAATTGTTTTTTTGATTTCTTTTTCTGAAACAGTATTTTCATCATATTCAACTTGAGCTTTTTTGGTCGCAATATTAACACTCGCGTTCAAAACGCCTTCGATTTTCAAAAGCGCTTTCTCATTACTGGCCGCGCAACTGGCGCAAGTCATACCGGTTATTTTGAATATTATTTTTTTTGTGTTCATAAATAATTTAAAAATTATTCGGTAAATTTTTATTCTACTAAAAATTTTCCTCTCACCATCCCCATCCAGCAGGAAAAGTCAATCGTTCCGGCCTTGGTCGGCGTGAATTTGATGATATTCTCTCCATAGCTGATATTTTTAGTAATGTTAAAAGCAGGAATGATAATCCGATTAGTGCAGCCGGAGACCTGTTCACCTTTAATGATAAATTTCACCGGAATTCCTTTTTTAATTTTGATCACCGCCGGTTCATAACCGTTGTAGGTAAGTTTTGTCTCCACTATTTGTTCCTGCGCGGGCTGATTTTGGTTATTATTTGTCGGTTGCCCGCCTGTCGGCGAGGTAGGTCGGTTGTCAATCGATAAAACATCTGTTTTTACTCCCTTAAGCGCCAAGCCGGATTGAAAAGTATAAATGGCGAAAAGTAAAATCAGCATTCCGGCCACTTTTTGGAAAACGACCATTTTTTGCCCCTTGGTCCAGGAAGTGGTCACTCCAAGAATCAAAAGCGCCGGCATTGTGCCCAGGGCGAAAATAAGGAGCGTCATTCCTCCCGCCAAAAAACTTCCGGAAGTAAAAGCGAAAATTTGCATGCTCTGGGTAAATCCGCAGGGAAGAAAAAAACTTAAGCCACCCAGAAGAAATGGCGCCACTTTATGCTCGGATTCCTTGAGTTTGTTCCATTTATTAGTCAGTTTTCCCGGCATCCGGATTCCAAGATTGGATATGGAAGGCGCCAATCCTAAAATATTAAGCCCCAGCCAACCCATAACTGCCGCGATGATGATGGTAAAAACTGAAATAAAGTTTCCACTGATGCTAATTTTTCCGCCGATCATTCCTAATGCTCCGCCGAGCGCGAAAAATGTCGCCAGCCGCCCGATATGAAAAAATAAATTGGGTTTTACCGCGCTTTCAAAAAATCCGCCGCCATTGCTTTTGTATTTTTCCCCAAAAGCGATTATGACTGATCCGACTACCGCCAAACAGGAAGAAATTGAAGCCACTAGTCCTATCAGAAAAGCGATGCCTAAAGTTACTTCATCGCTATTGAGATTAATTTTATCCAAAAATCCCAGGTTTTTGAAGACCTTATAAACAAACAGCAGCGCCGCGACAATAAGAACCGCGTTCACCCAATCCATCCAACTGTTTTGAGACATCGGATGCCTTAAATTGGAATTCTTAAGCTCTTCCCTTGATTCAAACGCGTCATAGCCGAATTTTTTCGCGGTTTTTTTTATTTCCGAAAAATCCGGCTCGGCTCCTTTATAAAAAATTTCCGCCGTATTGGCTTTTCGATCCACTTTTGCGTCTATCACGCCTTCAATCGCATCAAATTCGTCTTTTAAGAGTTTTTCGCAGGCGACGCAATGCATTCCTTTTATATAAACTATTTTTTTCTTCATGATTTATTGGGATAATTTGTTAATTTTTAATATTTCCTTAATCATCTCTTTTTTTCTTTTTTCGTTGGTTCCCTTCATCGCTTTGGCAAAACAGCTGTGAAGATGCCTTTCAAGAAGTTTTTGACTGGCAGATTTCAAAAGTCCAATAACCGCAAGATTCTGCTGGAGAATATCTATACAATATTTCTTTTTCTCTGTCATTTCTATAACATTATTCAGATGAGTCCCGGCTTTTTTCAACGCCGTTATAATTTCTTTGTTTTGTTTCATGTTTTTTTATTTTTGATTTTTAATATTTGATTTTATTACCATACCTCCCCCATAGGTATATAATACTCTACAGTCAAACAGTGTCAATAGGCAAAAAATGGCAAGAGTTAAACTTCTGAATTTCTAATTTTTCCAAAAAAATCTTTTTGGGGTTCTTTTCCGCCTTAGGCGGATCAGCCTATGGCTGAAAAATTGTCTCTAATAACCGCCCCGACCAATTCCGCGTAAATATGATGTTGACCAAAGCGATTAATTTTAACGTCTAAAATTTCTTTTTCCTTTCTTTGAATTTCTATTTTAAATATTTGGCCATCGGAAATTTTATTAATATTAATCGCCCTATATTGAGAATCGTTTGAAAACCCAAATGTTATAATTCTGCCGTCAAAGTATTCTTTTAATTCTTTTATTCTTAAATCGTCATTGTTTAAAATCAAAATGCCGTTCCAAGGTAAAGTTTTTACCAATTCTCCATATTCGCGGCTGATTTCATCCAGATTTTCAAAATTCTCGGAGTAAATCATCGTAACGGTTGTTAGAATCACAATATTAGGTCTAATAATGCTCGTTAAATAATTTATATTTTCCGGCCGGTCAATAGCAATTTCAAGAATTAAATATTGAGAATTTAGAATTAAGGATTGAGGATTGAGGATTTTTTTAACGCCTTGCCATAAAATTTTGAGCCAACCCCGAAAACTTCCTTCGCCAGAAGACAAGTCCAAAATTGAAAGTGGCAGACCTATTTCAGAATTGAAATTTTTCTTATTTGCGCGAACCAAGAGATTTTTTTCTTCCAAAATCTCTTTAACTTTTTCTTTAATCCAATGCCGACCGGTTGTTCCGGCAATTAAAATCACATACGGCTTAAACCGCCAAAGATAAATCTTGGCAAGCCATTTTAGTTTAAATTTAACAATATGTTTAAAAATATCAGTCATGTTTAAGAAATTTCTTTATCCTCCTCATTGCTTCATTAATATCTTTTTCACTCCTGCCAAAAGACATCCTAATATGATTTTCGCCAGAAGGACCAAATGCAATGCCAGGCACTACGGCCACATGGGCTTTTTCCAGTAAATCCATCGCGAATCGCCATGAATCTCCTTTTGGTAATAATTTCGGGAAAATAAAATAAAACACAATATAATTTAAAAATTATAAGCTTTTTTTTCGTAATTCATTTCTTCTTGTTATTTATAAAAAAAGGGAAAATAATATTTTTCTATTTTTATTTTTATATTTCAAATTTTCGATATACAATTTTATTATTAAATAATAAATATTCAAATTAATTTCATGTAATCAAAAATACCTCTTTATTG
>JBBTWF010000006.1:0-44391 GCA_038062875.1 Patescibacteria group bacterium | reverse complement strand
TCCAGAATTTGAAGCCGGGAATGTTTGCCACGAACCAATAACTCAAGAATGTGATTGTTGTGATGAAACCGCCGACAAGACCAACGCCGATTGAATAAAAGAAGGCCTTTTTGATGATTAACTTGATGTCCATGAGTTGGTATCTTGTAATTGCGTAAGCGATAGTAAAAACATAAATAGGCGCGAGATATGTCCCGAACGGATGCATTACTGGGATATAAACGTTATATACCAATAAAAAATTTGAAGCTCCGCCTAAATAACCAAATAATGAACCCCAAAATAAATATGCCAACTGGTTATGTTTTGCCCCGCTTGAGGTCCGGTAAGCTTTATATAATTTAAACAAACCGTAAAAAGTATAAATAAAGAAAAAAGATGTAGCTATATAATAAATTACTCCGCCTGCGCTTGCTGTTACCCAATATTTTAAAAAAAATCTATGAGTAACATCGGCGGCAGTAATACTAAAAGAAGGGATTAGCAACACGCCGCTAAAAAAACCGCTTAAAATATAACCTATTATTAAAAAAATATTTTTATTATTTATGTTTAAAAACGAAAACACAAAATGCACAAAAAATGCCGGAATAAACCAAGCCCCTATCATGGTTACAACCGACCAAAAAGCGCTCATTTGTTGAGTATCAGCTAAATTAGCAAAAGCCTGAAAGAACGCCCACCAAGCGATGCTAAATGAATAAAAAGCGAAAATTTTATTAGTTTTATTTCCTTTGCTTTTTGATAAAACAAATATGCCGATTATTAAAATTGTTAAAGCCGTAAATAAAAGCGCGACAATAAGATTTAATAAAAGAAAATTCATAATCAAAATATTATCTAGCTAATCACGAATAAAACATAAACGCCGATTCAATCAGATTATTTTAATCGCTTTGATATTTCAGAAATTGATTCCTCTATTTTTTCAAGATTAGTTAAAACAATTTCTATCTCTTTTTCGGTCTTAAGATTTATTTCGTAATCGTTTTCAGCCCGGAGTTCGGCATGGCGATTTTGAAGATTCTGACCGACCATAATCAAAGGCAAAAAGAAAAGCTGAAACATATTGGAAATAAAGAGCCATAAAACGAAAGCCGGAAACGGGTCAAAACGAAATTCTAAAGGAGAGAAAATATTCCACATCAGCCAAAGTATTGTCCAGATTAAAACAATAAAAAAGAATCCCATTGTGCCGATTCGTTCGGTAATCAAAACCGCGAATTTTTCAAGACGGGTGAAACTCTCTTTATGCTTAAGATTGACGTTTTCCATAAGTTTACCGAGTTTTTTAAAGCTCTTGAATTTTAACCATCTTTTTTATTTGTAAGAATCAATAGTGTTATTTATATTATATAGCCAGCGGCTTTATTTTCGAAAAGACGCGGTCAATTTCCCCAGCGAGGAAATCGCCGCTTGACTCTCGGCCTCGCTCCCCTCGCTACGCTCGGAACCTTGCCCGCTCGGCCTGCGAGACACTTTTCTCAAACAAAGCCGCTGGCTTATAGATAGATAGAGGAACGGATACCTGTCGTGGGGAATGTCTCGGAGCTCTGCTGAGCTTGGTCTCCTCACAAAGTGAGGAGTCAGCAGAGCGAGAGTCAAGCTGTGGCGAGCCGCTGGAGCGAGCCAACAGCGTTTCCCTCAGACAGGTATCCGCTCCTCTGTGATGTAAACAACATTCGGAAATCTTACATTTTTTATTATATAATAATTTTTTAATCTTTTCCAAATCTATATCCATATCAGCGACTATTTTTTCAGGTAATCATAAATATTCAAAACCGCTTTGATGCCGTCGCCGATAGCAATATTGATTTGCTTATATAAAACATCCGTGATGTCGCCGGCTGCCCAAATCCCTTCTTGCGAGGTCTGCTGGGTCTGATGATTAATAATAATCTGTTTATGTTTATCTAAATTAACCAAGTCCTTTACTAAATCGCTGTTCGGCTCATATCCGATTGAAACAAAAACTCCTTCTAATTTAAGCTCTTTGATATCTCCGCTCCGGAGGTCTTTATATTTAAGGCCGCTTACAAAATTATTGCCAATAATCTCCTGAACCGCTGCCATAGTGATTATTTCAACCTTAGATTCTTTTCTTATTTTTTCCTGAAGAATCATATCGCCTTTTAATGATTCCGCGTATTCAATAAGATATATCTTTGAAGCGTAAAGAAGAGAATCAATAACTGTCGCTAAGCCGGCATTGCCACTACCTATAACTGCCGTTATTTTATTCTTAAAAATCGGGGCGTCACAAATAGAACAATAAGACACTCCTTTGCCTTCAAATTCTTTTTCGCCCGGGATATTAAGCCGACGATAATGGCTGCCAACGGCAATCAATAAGGTCTTTGATTCAAATTTTTCGTTGTTATCTGTTGTGGCGATAAAAACACCATTATTTTTTTCTATATTGGAAACGAAAACACCGCTTTTAATTTCAACCCCTTCTTGCGCGCGCAAATGATCTTCCATCGATTCCGCCAGTTTAACTCCAGAAATTGATTTTACGCCGATGAAATTATTAATTTCGCCGGCGGCAATTGACTGACCTCCAAAATTTTTAGCAAGCAATAAAGTTTTTATTTTTTTCCGGGAAGCGTAAATGCCGGCCGCCACGCCAGCGGGCCCGCCGCCCACTACTATTAAATCATAAATCATGATATTGAAGTGGGCGAGCCTCGCTCTTTTGGAGCGGACCGCCGACAATAATTAAATCATATGCCATTATTATAATTATACTCTATTAAATAAAAAAAATCCCGCCCTTTTGCTGGGCGGGACAACGAAGATTTCTAACGTGATTTACTCATCAGAGATTTTTTCTTCTTTTTCATCGAAAGAATCATCATCTGACTGCTCTTTAATCATTGAAGCGCCGCAACATTCTTCTTTCTCGTCTGAAATATTGCCGCATTGATCGCATTTGTAAGCCATAAAAATAAATATTTTTGATTTAATTTAAAGTAATGTTGAACGACCTTTTACCCCGCACCTTTTGCAGTAACGATTGAATATGCCTCTTTTTAGAGGCGAAGCCGCCTTACGGCTCTGATTGGGCGCTAATACCAAATCTCTGCCACAAAAGGTGCGGGGTTTATGTTGTCCCTAACGCTTTCTCAATTTCGGGACGATTAAATCCTACTATAATCGCGCCGTTAATATCAAGCACTGGCACGCCGAGCTGATGGGACTTGCTAATCATTTCTTGCCGCGCTTTATCGTCTTCGGCGACATTAAATTCCTCATAAGCAACGTTTTTCTTCTTTAAAAACTCTTTTACCATTTCGCAATAAGGACAAGTTGAAGTTGTGTATATTCTGACCATAGGTTTTTCCGCCTGAGGCGGATCCGCCTTCGGCGGAAGGTGTTAGACATTAGGTGTTATTGATTTCCCTCCAAACAACTCCCACAGCGATAATATTATAATTAACACGCCAGCTATAACATTACTCCACAAAGCCATACTGTTGCCGTAAAAACCGAGCAGCCAAGGCGAAATCACCACCCAAAGACCTAAAATTAATTGAAGCCAACTAAAATTCATATTTTAATTTAATTATTTTTTTAACGCTTCGTCAATGGCTTTAGCAAAAGTATCGTACGGATAAGCTCCCTGAATCATTTTACCGTTGATAAAAATCGTTGGCGTTGAGATTTTCTGACCCATTGCCGCTTTGGCCTCGCTAATGTCTTTTTCAACTTCATCGGCGTATTTTTTGGAATCAAAACAACTAAGAAATTCTTCGACATTCATTCCTAATCCGGAAGCAATTTTTTGAAATGTCTCTCGATTAAGATTCCCAGTATTCTCGCTGTTACCCTTTTCTTTAGATTCTTTGAGTTCTATTTCAAATAATTCGTCGTGATATTGCCAATATTTCCCCTGGTCTTTTGCGCATTCAGCTGCTTGAGAGGCATCTTTGGATTCTTGACCAAGAAAAGCCAAATCTTTATGAACCAACTTTACTTTCCCGGTTTCAACATAATTTTTCCGAATTAACGATTCCGTCTCTTTATAATGCCTCGCGCAAAAAGGACATTGATAATCGCTAAACACAATCAAAGTCACCGGCGCATTCGGGTCGCCCAAAACAACATCATCGTCAATTTGCGGCTCGGATAAATTAACCGCGGCTTTCTCAATATTGGCCGCCTGTTCATTATTATTAACCTTCTTTAATCCGGCGCTATAAATCAACGCGCCGGCAATCAAAACCGCGGCGATTAAAATGCTTATTGATAAAAATTTATCAGACCCTTTTTGTTGTTCGATATTTTGATTTTCCATAACGATAGTATAAAATAAGTATATATTAATTTCAATTATTGATCCTAATTAAATAAATGTCAAGTCATTCATGCTACTAAGAGTCAAAACAATAATAATACTATTGAGCGATATAACCATTCTTTATGGAGCATTGGCCATTACTTTGCTGTTACGCTATGAATCTTCTTATTTTAAAGAATCATTCTCAACGCACCTTAAACCGTTTTCGCTGATTTTCATTATTTGGCTCCTAACATTTTATCTCGCCGACCTGTACCAGAATAAAACGCTCAAAAATAAATTTTCGTTGGCCCGCGCTCTTATCCCGGCTATTATCGTCAGCGCCACCATCTCAATTGTTTTATTCTATCTCTTTACTCCGTTTTTTAATCTTACCCCAAAAACCAATCTTTTGATATTCGCTTTTGTTTTCGGAATTTTAGATTTCGGCTGGAGAATGCTGATGATTAGAATTTTAATCAAAAGCGGATGGCGCAGCCGCTTATTACTCATCGGCGATTCGGAAACTACAACTTCAACCGTCTCAAAATTAAAATCAAATCCTCAATTCGGATACGACGTAAATTATTGGTTCAAAAACGATTTAAACGATGAAAATTTAAAAAATCTGGAAAAAATAGCGTCTAGCGGAGAAATTGACATAATTATTATTCCGCCTCGCACCATCAAAGAAAACACTCCTGTCGTTAAATTTATTTATAAATTATTGCCTTTAAAAATCGGGGTGATGGATCTGGCGAGTTTTTACGAATCCGTCTTTCAAAAAGTGCCAATTGACGAACTTGAAGAAAGCTGGTTCATTGAAAAAATAACCGCTCGACGGCATTTCTATGATGCCATGAAAAGAATTGCTGATACGATTTTCGCGTCCGCGCTAAGCGTAATTTTACTGCCTATATTTATAATTATCGCTCTTTTAATTAAAATCTCTTCTCGAGGACCGATAATTTACAAACAAGAAAGAACCGGTAAAAATGGGAAGTCATTCATTCTTTACAAATTCCGAACAATGATAAACAACCATCAAGGCCCGCTTTGGACGGTTAAAGACGACAAACGTCTCACTTTTATAGGAAAAATTCTCCGCTACACTCACCTAGACGAATTCCCTCAACTTTACAACATTATCAAAAACGATATTTCTTTTATCGGTCCCAGAGCAGAGCGTTCCAAACTTGTTGAACAGTATCAAAAACTTCCTTATTATGAAACGCGCCACATCATTAAACCAGGACTTACCGGCTGGGCGCAGATTAATTATCAGCCAAGCGCTTCTTTGGAAGAAGCGTTCGAAAAACTCAAATACGACATTTATTACATCAAAAATCGTTCGCTAATTTTGGATTTTTTGATAATTTTAAAAACGATAAAATATTTCTTCACGTCTAACTAAATTTAAATTATGGTTAACAGACTTAAAAGCTTGCTTTTTCAAAACCGCGGCACGCGCCAAACAATCGTTAAAAATGTCTTTTGGCTGAGTATTAGCCAGGTAGGCAGCCGCCTAATCCGGGCTGTAATTATTATTTACGCGGCGCGTGTCTTAGGCGCGGCTGAATACGGTATTTTTTCTTATGTTTTAGGTTTAGCCGGATTCTTTACGATTTTTGCCGACATGGGCGTCAACGCCATTCTAACCAAAGACGCCGCTGGTCATCCGGAACGGCGCGGTGAATCATTCTCAACAAGTTTCTGGATTAAAATGTTTTTGTTTTTAATTACGGCGCTGTTAGTTGTCTTAGTCGCTCCTCATTTCTCAAAAATTGAACAAGCCGCCGTCCTGATTCCTTTGGTCGCTTTTTTGATTGTTTTTGACGGCATCAAAGATTTCTTTGTTGCTTTCTTAAGGGGATTAGAAAAAATGGAATGGGAATCGTTTATTGTAACTGCCATGAATATAATGATTATGGTGGCTGGTTTTATTATTTTAAGCTTCTCGCATACCGCCAAAGCGCTGATTATTTCTTATATTGCCAGTGTCGGGTTTTCGGCTATCTTGGGAATTATTGTTTTAAAAAAATGGTTTGCTAAAATTTTTTATTTCAGCAAAGTCCTAGCTCGCCAAATTATCAACACCGCCTGGCCCCTTGCTTTTTCCGCCGCTTTAGGGGCCTTTATGTTAAATACCGACATTATAATGCTCGGCTGGTGGCGAACCGCCGAAGAAATCGGTTATTACTCCGCGGCCCAGCGCATTATCGGGATTCTTTACACCTTGCCGGCTATTTTTGCCAGCGCCGTCTTCCCCGCTCTTTCCCGATTTACCCGGCAAAATGAACAACGAAAAACAAAAGAACTAAACGAAAAATCAATGACTATTATTTTTTTGATAGCAATCCCTTTAATAGTTGGCGGCTTCATCTTGAGCCAGCCGATTATTAATCTTATTTTTGGCCAAGAATATTTGCCAGCCGCGTCAGCCCTTAACATTTTAATTACTACCCTTATTTTTGCGTTTCCTGGCGCGCTTTTATTTAATTTCGTTATAGCTTACGACCAGCAAAAAAAAATGGTGTATTATGTGGCTGTCGGTGCTTTAGGCAATATTATTTTAAATATTTTATTAATACCTATTTACGGCATTATTGGTTCGGCAATCGCCACTTTTATAGCCCAATTTCTTTATTACGGCCTGACATGGCTAAGAATCAAAAAAATAACAAATATTCAAATATTTCCTTATCTCAAAAAAATAATCGTCAGCGCGATTATTATGGGAATTTTCTGTTTTATTTTCGATAAATTAAAATTGAACGCGGTTGTCAATATTATCGTTTCCGCCGGAATTTATTTGGGAACGCTTTATTTAATGAAAGAAGAAATCTTAAAAGAAATAATTTCTTTATTCAAAAATCGGTCAATTATTAATTAATAAATAAAATATATGTGCGGAATTACTGGTGTTTTTCACTGCGACAATTCAAAAATAACAGGAGAGAATATAGTTAAGATAATGAGAGACGCCTTGATTCATAGAGGTCCAGACAGCGCCGGAATTTACGTTTCTTCAGATAAAAAAATCGGCTTAGGACACCGCCGGCTGGCGATTATTGACCTTTCCGAAGCCGCCAATCAACCAATGGCAAACGAAGATAAAACCGTCTGGATTGTTTATAATGGCGAAATATATAATTTCTGCGAATTACGACCGGAACTTGAAAAAAAAGGTCATATCTTTAAATCAAAAAGCGATACCGAAGTTGTTATCCACGCTTACGAAGAATACGGATTTGATTGCGTAAAAAAATTCAATGGAATGTTCGCCTTCACTTTATGGGATGAAAAAAGAAAAATTCTTTTTGCCGCAAGAGACCATCTTGGGATAAAGCCGTTCTATTATGCCGTTCAAAACAACACGTTCTATTTCGGCTCGGAAATTAAAGCGATTCTGGCGCATCCGAATTTTAAAAAGGACTTGGACGAGCAAAACATTTCACTTTATTTAACTTTCGCTTCTTTGCCGACTCCGTTCACTTTATTTAAAGACATAAAAAAACTGCCGGCCGCCCATTGTTTGACAATTAAGCCGAACGGCGAAATAACGGAAAAAGAATATTGGAACCCTATCGCTGACGCTCAAAATCAAAAATCCCCGCCTGTGGCGATGCTTCAGCGAACAGGAAAAATCAAAAATCAAAATGGATTAGAACAATATTTTATTAACGAAACAAAACGCCTACTTAAAGATTCTATTAAATCCCAAATGGTTTCCGACGTTCCTTTCGGTTGTTTTTTGTCCGGCGGCGTTGACTCTTCCACAAACGCCGCTTTGATGACTGAATCGCTCGGCAAGCCAGTTGAGACATTTTCGGTCGCCGCGAAAGAATTCAATCAATACAATGAATTTGAATATTCGCGAAAGATGGCAAAGCTGCTCAACGCCAAAACCCATGAATTGCTCATAACGGAAAATAACCTGTTTGATTTTCTTCGAGAGTATCCTTATTACGCCGACGATCCTAATGGCGACCAAATTTGCTTTTTAATCTTTTATCTTTCTAAATTAATTAAGGACAACGGGGTAATCGTGGCTCAAGTCGGCGAAGGCGCTGATGAAATTTTTGCGGGTTATCCTTCTTATTATCTATCGACAAAACTTTTCCACCGATTCTGGAAACCATTAAAAAAACTGCCAAATTCCATTAAAAAAATTCTGTGCCAACTTGTAAGTTTTTCTAAAAATCCAAAGCTGGAATTTTACCAAGAATACCTGCGTCGACTGGTTAATAATGAGGAACCGTTTTGGGGTAATGCCATTGCTTTTTCAGAATTGCAAAAAAAGCGGCTTCTAACAAAAAAATTTCAAGAGACTCTTTCTCCGAATTATAGTTATGAAATTATTAAAAAATATTATCAAGAGATTGACGAAATTAATCCTTCGGCCGATTTCTTAAAACGGCTTACTTATCTTGAAATAAAAGTGCGTTTACCGGAATTGCTTCTGGCGCGAGTGGATAAAATGACAATGGCGCATTCTGTTGAAGCGCGCGTCCCCTATCTTGATTACCGGCTGGTAGAACTGGCTTTGAATATTCCTGAAAAACTAAAATTCAAAAATAACGAGACAAAATATATTTTAAAAAAAGCCGTCGAAAACATCATTCCTAAAGAAATCATCCAGCGCAAAAAACAGGGCTTTGCCGCTCCGCTCGCTGAATGGCTTAAAAACTCGACAACCGCCGAGCCGTTTATTAAAATAATTAAAAATTCCAAACTCCGGGAAAGAAATATATTAGATTATGAATACATCGACGAAATCGTCAGCGCCCACCAAAAAGGAAAAGTTGACAATAATTTCCGCATCTGGAATTTAATCACTCTTTCGCTTTGGTATGATTATTGGTTTAAGTAATTTCAAATATTGTTCCGCTAAAATTTCCGAGGAAAAATTATTTTTTGCGAATTTATAGCCGTTTTCGCCTAATTTTTTGAGTTTTGAATTATTATTGTAAAATTCAATAATCGCCTTTTGAAATGATACGGCGTTAGCCGGCTCAATGCAGATTCCGCACTTGGCTTTTTGGCAAACCAAATCCACGCTCACACCTTCCATTGCCAGTATAATCGGCTTCTGATGCGCCATATAGTCAAAAAGTTTGCTGGCGTAAACGTATTTCAAAAGCCGCATTTTTTTAAGCAAAGCAACGCAAACATCAGATGCCTCAATAAAATAACCGACTTTGTTTTTGGGGACAGTATCCAAAAATCTAACGTTCTTGATTTTCTCTTGATTGATTTTTTTAATCAAAGCGGGTTTTTGACGACCATCGCCGATTAAAACGAATAAAATATTTTTATTGCTTTCCAGTTTTTTTGCCGTTTCAATCAAAGGACTGAAATCATAAACAAAACTGTGGCTGCCGCTGTATAAAACAACGAATTTGTTTTTCCACCCCAACGCCTCCCTGAATAATTCAACTTCTTTCTTTTTCCGCGCAACCGTGCCGTCAAAATCAACGGGGTTTGAGACAACGCCGATTTTATCGGTATTAATTCTTTTTTCTTCAATTAAAAATTCTTTGAAGCCCGGCGAATTAACGACAATCAATTCCGCCAGGCCGTAAAGGAATTTCTCAATAAGATAACTTACTTGAATGATAAATTTGTTTTCCACGTATCCCAACTCAATTGCCTCGTCCGGCCAAAGGTCACGCAATTCTAAAACAAAAGGCACGCGTTTTGAAATACTGAGCAGATAGCCAACAATGCCGAGAAAAATCGGCGGCGAAGAAACGATAATTATGTCCGGCTTAGCGGAAAACAAACCCGCCCAAAAAGAAAAAAATAAAAAAGAAACATAAGACAATATTCTCCCCAAAAAAGTCCGGTATCCTATGGCTGAATCAAAAACCCTGATAATTTCAATTTCCCCGTCTTTTTCTTTTATAAAAACCTTTCTTTTATATTCTTCTTTTTTTCTGCCGGTTTGGTAATTTATCATACCGACGATGACTTTTGTTTCAACGCCCTCTTTTTGCCAATGTTTCGCGAAAAGATTAAACCGACTGATGCCCGGCTCATTAAGCCGAGTGTAAAATTGATGGAAAATTAAAATCTTCATTGTATTAACCTAATGATATTATACATACGTTTAAAAATAAAAAATCTTAAAAACCGCTTTGTAAATTAAGGAAATAAATCTGTAAAATCCGTTTTTCTTATAATTTTCGAACTTTTTATAGTATGATTCAAAAACTGGCTCGTTAGTCAGAACAAACGTTATTTTCAGCTGGACGATATGAAGCGAATGGTAAAAATGGCTAGCAATCATTTTTAGAAATTGTTTTGATAAGTCGTAAAGCGACCAAAAACCGATGTCGTATTTAGATAAGTTTTTCTTTAATGTCTCAACGCAATCATTCCAAAGTTTTAACGCTTTTTTATCTTCTGTTAATAAATAATAATCCCACACTCCCCACAATGCCCACAAAAAGCCGTTTAAGATATGAGTTGGCGGAGCAATAATATATTCTTCAAGCCAAGTATCGTTGTTTTCATCAATAAATTTAACTCCGCCATTGTTTATTGTCGTATCCATTGATAAAAACGCTTTTCTCGCGGCTTCAAGATATTTATTATCTTTCGTCTCCTGATAAATTCTCGCCAACAAAGAAATACCTGTTCCTTGCGAATGCGCCGAATACCAACCCGGCTCCAAATATTTTTTGTAATGCCAGCGAAAATTATGCTTCCAAACCGGCAAATTAAACTGATTATTCTCCAAATTTTTAACCAACCAATCAGCCTGAATTTTGGCGGCTTCTAAATTTTTTATATCTCCGGTTTTTAAAAAAAGATTGTAATGGCCAAGACCATACTGCGCAACTGCCAATGGATTATATTGCCTGCCAATGTCAAAAAAATAATCAAACAGAATCACGCCGTTTTCGTCTTTGGGCCCGACGTAATTCGCCTTGTCTTCAAAAGTCATATAATAAACGCCGAGTTTTTCCGCCGTTATATTATCGCTTACCGCCGGTTTTTCGTGCCAAAAAACAAGATAGCTCGATTTTTTACTGAAATAAACTTTGAAAATGCGGCGGAAATAATTTAATCGGTCTGATATAAAATTCATAATTCAACGACTTTCCCGCTCTTCATTGATTCAACGATTTTGAAAGTGGTCAGATGAACATCGTAGATTTCTTCAAGCGAGAATGGCGACGGCTTTCCGGTTTTTATGGCGTCAATAAAAATTTCCAATTCCCGCGTATAACCCTTATCCTGATGCCAGAGCGAAAGATTTTTCGCTTTGTTGGGATAAATAATTTTTGCGTTTTTGAAATTATCTATCGTCATCGCTTTCCAGCCGCCGTAAATTTCAATGTATTCTTTGGGCAAACGAAAACTGCCTAAGGCGCTGTAAAATATCACGCCCAAAGAATTGTTTTGATATTCTATATTAATCGCCACATTTTCTTCGTGGCTAACGGCTCCGCCAACCGGAATAACGCTGGTAAAAATCCGGCGCGGTTTTGAACCGATTAAATACTGAAGCGCGTCAACAAAATGACAATCCTCGCCGATAAGCCGGCCGCCTTCTTTTAAGTCGTAACTCCAATGATCTTTTTCAAAAAAAGGATAATTTACTCTGTACATAATCATCATCGGCGAAACGCCTGAAAATTCTTCTTTGGCTTTAAGAAAGTGCGTTGAGAATCTGCGGTTGAATCCCGTAAAAAGCCGTCCTTTTGATTTCTCCGCCGATTTAATCACTTCTTTCAATCCTTCTTCGTTAAGCGCCACAGGTTTTTCCATGTAAATATTTTTATCAAGTAAAAGCGCCTCACTTGCGATTTTAGCGTGCGAACTGTGACGTGTGGAACAAATAATCAAATCAATATTTTTATCGTCAATAATTTTTCTATAATCATTGGTAATATATTCTGAACCCCATTTCTCGCCGATTTCTTTGGCTTTTTTTCCGGTTGAATCGCAAACCGCGTAAATCCGAAAATCTTTATCTTTTATGTCTTTAAGATGAGGAATAATAGTTGAAGTCGCAAAAGAGCCAAGACCGATAATGCCGATATTAACTGATTTTTTCGTAGCCGCCGCTATTGATTCTTTCGAGCTATCAATAATTAAAGTGTCAGACAAAGATTCTTTCTGAGGATAAGAAAGTAAAATACCATAAACCGAACCCTTGGGCTTAAAAACCATTTCATACGCTTTTTCCGCCTGCTCAATGGGAAAAATTCCGCTAGTCAAGTCCTTTACGCTGATTTTTTTATCAGCCAATAGACGCAAAAATTCCTCCATATTTCGCTTTTCAGTCCAACGAACATAACTAAAAGGATAATCTTTGCCACCTTCTTCATAATTATGGTCGTATCTGCCAGGGCCATAAGAGCAGGAAGCGCGGTAATCAAGTTCTTTTTTGTAAAAATCGCGCCATGGGATATTAGTTAAGATATTGCCGATTTGAACTACTCTTCCTTTTTCTCGGGAAATTTCCACTGCCAATTTTAAGGGAGCGTTGCTCTTCGCGCTGGCGTAAATCAAAACCGCGTCAACGCCTTTTCCCCCGCTGAATTTTTCAACGGCATTTTGATAATTTTCTTTATTTAAAACTATTCCGACATCAACGCCGTTTTCTTTGGCGCGGCTAACTTTTTCAGCGTCAATATCAAAAGCGATTGCTGGATGACCATACGCCTTAAGCATCTTTATTGACAATTGACCAAGTAATCCTAGACCGACAACCGCGATTTTTTCGCCTGAAGAAAGTTCGGCGCGCCTGATGCCTTGCATGGCAATGGCGCCGAGAGTCACGAAAGCCGCTTCTTCGTCGCTGACGGATTGCGGAATCTTAACGCACAAATTTTTGGGGACAAAAATAATTTCTGCGTGAGAAGCGTAATTCTGGCCAGCGCAAGCGACTCTGTCGTCATTCTTGAATTCTTCAACGTCTTTGCCAACTTCAATGACTTTACCGCTGGTACTATAACCCAAGGCGATATCACTTTCTAATTTTGACTTCGCCACCTGCCAAGCAGCCATAATTCCTTTTGTTTTCGCCAGCATAAAAAATTTAGCGACATAATCGGGTCGTTCTTTGGCTTTTTGCAGAATCCCTTTTTTAGAAAGTTCGATAATTCCACGTTCAGTGCCGGGACTAATTAATGAGAAACGATTCCTGACTAAAACTCCGCACGCCTTAAGTTTCGGCGAAGTAATTTCTTCTATTTTCGTTTTTCCTGTTTTTGGATTTTGGAAGATTTGTTTCATATATTATCTTTTATTCTGCGATGTTTATATATTTTAACATCTATTAAAAACTGATGCCAGTCCTCCTGTAAAAATTAAAAATAAATAAAATCGTTCGGTTGCAATCCGTAATTTTTGTTATTTTGAACCAGTAATCACTTTAAAAAATCCGAATCTTGAAGGAATTAAATGTTGGAAGAAATTCGGCAAATAACGATTACGGGTTATCCGAACATCATAAGGAGTTACAATATTCTTAATTTTAATTCCTTTAAATCCTTGAAAAAGAATTATAGCTTTCCTATCGGTAAAAGCTTTGGTCCCGGGACTTTCATGATGCTCGGCAAAAAGTTTTTTCCAAGAAATAAAAGGTCTAAGCCGAAGTATTCCATATATGGCATAAAGCTGAAGTCCAACTAAGGAATTAAGATTATAAAGCATAATCCAAAAATGGCCACTGGATTTTAATACACGATAAATCTCGGATAAAGATTTTGAAATATTTGGTGTGTGATGCAACACTCCGCAAGAATAAATAAAATCAAAAGTATTATCAGAAAAAGGTAGATTCTCGGCATCAGCCAGAAGAATATTCTCAGAAGAAAATCCAGAGAGCTCAAAGTTTGTTTTTGCTAATTTAACTGATTTTTCTGATATATCTATACCAGTATAATCAGCGCCAGCTTTTACAAACTCTAAACCATCAGTTCCTATACCGCAGCCGATCTCAAGCACTTTCTTACCTTTAAGTGAATCAAATTTAATTTCTTTTTTAATAAAAGGAATAATTTTGTAACGCCTGATGGTAATTTGTTTAAAATAATCCAAATCTAAAGTATCGTGGATAAAACCGAAAGTTCCACATGGATTTTGGTTCCAAAATTCTGCTATTTCATTTTTTGCAACACCGGCTATCTGTTTTTTAATCACCGTTTCATAAATTTTAGTATCAATCAAAAACCGATGCCAAAATCCTTGAATAAAATGAAAAATTAATCCTTCTTTGCCGTCAAGAAAGCCCAAACGGAAAAAATACCGGTAAATAAAATAAAAAAATGCACGGTAAAAAAGCGGCAAACGGTAATAAAAATTTTCTTTGAACCATCTTTTTCGTAAAACTTGCTCCCCAAAGATACCGGGCTTAAATCTTATGTCATGTATATTTCTTAAACGCTCTCTTGCCTCCCTGGTAGAAAAAATATTAAGCTTAAAAATCCATGCCTCAATGTTTTTTTTATTATCATCAATGAAATAGTTTTGCAATTTACCCTCTTTCCCCTCTAAAAGGATAGTGTGTTCGTCTACTTCCCGTTCCTCAACGCGTCCTTTATCTTTGCGCCACAATCGCAAAAACCAGCTCGGATAATAGTCGCCGTGTTTAATCCAACGGCCCTCAAAATAGACCCGTCTTTTAATATAAAAACCATTTATTTCGTTTGGCGTCTTTGGTAAAACCTCGACAATTTCCCGCCAAAGCTCCTTAGTCATCAGCTCATCAGCATCTAATCGTAAAATCCAGTCATTTTTGATTTTAATATTATCCAAAGCCCAATTAAACTGGTCTGACTGATTTTTAAACGGATGCTGGATTATTTTCGCGCCGTAACGCTTTGCGATTTGCGCTGTACTGTCAGTACTATAAGAATCAATAATAAAAACCTCATCTACCCAATCGGTAATGCTCTTTAAACAATTTCCGATATTTAATTCTTCATTATAAGTTAAAATTATGATGCTAATTGGAAGTTTCATATTATTGAATAATCCTGTCTTAATTTTTTAACAATATTTAGCAAAATTTTCAAGACATAATCAATGTCGCTTTTTGTCGTTCTTCTGCCTATGGTTAATCTTAAACTGCCGCGGGCTAATTCGGATTGAACGCCGATTGCCGCGAGAACATGCGACGAGAGAGCGCCAAGAGAAGCGCAAGCCGAACCGGTAGAAGCCGAGATGCCATATTTATCCAACATCAGCACTAATGCTTCGCCTTCAACTCCGGCAATGGAAACATTAATATTATTCGGCAATCTTTTCACGGGATAACCGTTGAGCCGGGATGAGGGAATTGATTTCAAAAGATTTTTAATAAAATAGTCGCGCAAATCCCGCAATCGTTGGCTCTCTTTGTTTTTAAGTTTTTCCGCTAATTTCAGCGCCTCGGCAAATCCGACTATTAAAGCGGTGTTTTCGGTTCCAGCCCTGAAGCCATTTTCCTGTCCGCCACCAACGATTATTGGTTCTAATTTAACATATTCGGCTTTATATAAACAACCGACTCCTTTTGGTCCGTAAATTTTTGAACCATTCAATGTTATCAAATCAACACCTAATTTTTTAATATCCAAAGAAAGATAATTAGCGGCCTGGCAAGCGTCGGTGTGAAAAATCGGAAAGGATATAGGATTTAGAATATAGGATTTAGGTTTTTTCTCGCCCCTAAATTCTAAATTCTTAATTCTAAATTCTCGAATAATTTTTGATATTTCCTCAATCGGCTGAATTGTTCCGATTTCATTATTAGCGTACATTATTGAGACCAAAATTGTGTCAGGTCTCAATGCTTTTTTAAATTCGGAGATTTTGATTATACCCTTTGAATCAACGTTTAAATAAGTAATTTCAAAGCCGTCTTTTTCTAATTTCTTTGTGGCTTCAAGGACGGCCTTATGCTCTATTTTTGAAACAATAATATGCTTGCCGTATTTTTTGTAAGCCCGGGCAACGCCGAAAAGCGCCAAGTTATCCGACTCGGTGCCTGAACCGGTAAAAATTATTTCTTCCGGATTGGCATCCAATATCCCAGCTACGTCTTTTCTGGCGTTCTCAATCGCCGCTTTTGCTTCCCGACCAAGCGAATACAAAGCAGAAGGATTGCCGAATTTTTTGGTCAAATATGGCAACATTTTCTTAAAAACCCGCGGGTCAATATGGGTTGCGGCCGCGCAATCAAGATAGATACTTTTCATATTAATTCATTATAGGCCTTTATAAATCTTTCGGCTACGCTTTGGCAAGAAAATTCTTCTTCAACTAATCTCTTCCCTCGCTCGCCCATTTCTTTCCCTAATTCCAAGTTTTGTAAAATTCTTAAAATCGCCCCGCTTAATTGCCTTTCGTCTTTTTCTACAACAATGCCGGCGCTAACTTTTTCAACACTCGGTGAAATACCGACATTTTTAGTGATAACAACCGGCAAACCAAAATACATCGCCTCAAGCGCCGCCATTCCAAAACTTTCCGAGTACGACGGCAAAACAAAAATATCGCTTTCTTGAAAAGCCGCAATCTTATCCTCGCCCGTCAGTATGTCCGTAAACATAACTTTATCTTTTAATTTAAAATTAGAAATTAGAAATTCGACATTCTTTTTATGTCCTTTTTCGTCTCCGCCAACCAACGCAAGAACCGTATCCGGATTTTTTTTAATTACTTCGGCGAAAGCCGGTATAAGCGCGTCAAATCCCTTAATCCAGCTTAAACGCCCCATAAATAAAACAATTTTTTTATTATCGCCGATTTTGAATTTTTTTCTAAAAAATTTCAAGGGGGGCCTTTTACTAAATTCTTCCAAGTCAAGACCATTGGGGATTACCACCCCTTTTTTCAACGGTAAGCCGGCTTTTAAATATTCATCCTTTTCCGCCTCAACTGTGAAATGAATAAGAGAAGCGGCCGCCAAATTCCTCTTTTCAATCAAAAATAAATATATTTTCTTTTTTAATAAACCTCCGCTTAACGGCTCTTTCATTAAATTTCCGCGCGGGGAGATAATGTACGGCTTATTAAATTTCTTGGAATAATAAGCTCCCAAAGTTGAAGCCGCGAGAAAAGTTGAAGTAATATGAACTGCGTCAAAATTTCTTAAATTCTTTTTTAATGCCCGATGAAGAGAATACGAATACTGCCAAGGCCGAAACGTTGCGGGAAAATAATAAACTTTTACGCCGTCAATATCGATTAACCGATTAAGAGCAACATCTAAAACGCCTAAACCGTCAATATTCGTCGTATAAACCGTAACATCAACTCCTTTCTTGACTAACCATTTATTGAGATAATGAACGCTTGAAATGGGTCCGCCTTGATGGCACGCCGGGAAATAAGTTGGCGCAATATGAAGTATTCTCATAGCTCTTTTTTAGATTTCCAAGTTAAAAAGAAATGGATTATCAACAGAATAATTAAAAATTTTGCCAAACCGGCATAAACTGAAACAATTTCATTTTCTATTCCTTTAACAACCTGGACAAATACAACGCTGTATATAAAAACGCCGGAAAGCGACAATACCGTTCCTTTTATTAGATATTCATAAAAAATCCTCCATAAAAAGCCCATAAAAAACATTCCAAAAATAATCCCGACTACTCCAAAATTCCAGTACCAATCCCCCACAATAGTCGGCCCCACGCTTGTCATTGAATCGCCGGGAGATAATATATTAATAAGATGCCCAAACGCATTGCCATCAATATTAATAGTCGGTTTATTTTCCCAAAGAGGTCGCGGTATAAAACTAATAAAAAATTTTAATAAAGGTTTACCGCGCAAAGATGGCAACTCCGCCTCTACAAGTTTTAAAAAAAGAACAGATTGGTCCATACGAGCAATAAAAGTATCAGATATAAATACGGGAATCTTTTTAATATTGACTATACGATTATCTGCTATATCCGATACGACCCTTACATCTTCTATATCTTCCACTACCGAATAAGTTTCCAAAGTCTCGGGGCTTCTACATACTATTCCAAAAGGAAATAATACAATTGAAAGTCCTAAACCGATTAAAATAATTTTCCACCAGGGGATATTTAAAAAATAAAACTTCACAATAAGATAAAGAATGACGGGTACTATAATTTCGAGTCTACCGCACATCGGAAAAGCATACAGCATTTCCAACGCGAAAGTCCCCCATGCTACAACGCGCCACTGACGATAACGCTTATCGCCATTTTTCTTTAAATGAAAATAACTTATAAAAGCAATAACTAAAGCAAAATAAAAGAACCAATCTAAATAGCCGACCACTCCATACCAAGAACTTGTCGTTAACCAAGGGGTGCGAACAAGATGATAATAAGCGCCGCCGAAAATCCTTAAAAATTTTGCTCCTATTCCTATAATGAAGACGCCACCAAACACCCAAGGCACCATTTTAAAATTCCATTCTGTTTTTAAAATATTCGGCAGCCGTTTTATGGAAAATTTTGGTAAGGGGCTAAAATAACCTGCCACCATAGACACAAAACCGATTGCTAAATAAAAAAGCGCCTGATAGTTAATCTTATAAACCGTCAAACCGGAATAACGATATTCTATTGGAAAACCAAGAAACACCAAAAATGGCGTTAAATAAAAAGTCACTAAATAATATAGTACGGCAAAATTACCAAGCGCAAAAAAATCAAAATTTTTTACTCCTTCTTTAATTTTTTTCCACAATAATGATATATTCATTTTTGCATCATATAAATAATACTATATTTACTAACTTTATGGAATAAAGTAAAATAATATCTGTAAAATGCGCCCCAACAAAAATATAAAAAAGATTTTAGTTATTGGCAATCTTTATCCTGATTCTTTTCCGGAAAACATTGCCGTTACCTTAAAAAATATGGGTTATTTGACGGCTGTCTTCTCTTTAGACCCGTTTATAAACACATCCAACGCTTACTTTAGAATATTAAGCGGATACGCGAAAAGAGTATCTCCATTGATAGAAAATTATTTTTCGAAAAAACTTGTAAGAAAAGCAATTGATTTCAATCCTGACCTTATTATTTCCACCGAACCGATGATTCCGCCGAACGCGATAATAGAAATTAAAAAACAAACCGGCGCCGCGACGGTGTGTTGGTTTACAGATTCCATCGCAAATTTAGATAGACAATACATACTCGCTTCTCCTTACGACATTATCTTTACAAAAGAGCCGTTTATGGCGGAATTTTTCGAAAAAAAACTCGGTAAAAACGCTTTTTATCTTCCAGAGGCCTGCAATCCCATCTGGCATAAGCTCACCGATTTAAACGATGAAGAAAAAAAACATTTTGGCTGCGACATAAACATTACCGGAAATATGTATTATTACAGAGCTTTAATTCTGGAAAATTTTATGGATTATAATATCAAAATTTGGGGACCGGTTTTCCCGAAATGGCTTAATTCAACGACGCGAAAATTTTTCCAAAATGAATACGTAATGAAAGAAAAAAAAGCTAAGGCGTTTAAAGCGGCAAAAATCAATTTAAATTTAATACACTATACGGAAATCCGTGGCGTAAACTGCCGCGCGTTTGAAATCGCCGGTTGCGACGGATTTCAAATCGCCGATTCAAAACCGACGATGAAAGACCTTTTTGAAATAGGCAAAGAAATAGTGGTTTTTGAAACCTTAAAAGAATTAAAAGAAAAAGTCGCTTATTATCTTTCTCACGAAAAAGAAAGAAACGAAATCGCTTTAATGGGTTATGAACGAGCGCATAAAGACCACACTTACGAACAGCGGCTAAAAACCCTTATTAAAGAAGTTAATAATCTTCAATCTCGATAAGCCGCAAGATAGCCCACGCTCATATTTTGGCGATTTTTTTCACGTTCCGGTCTTAAAGCGCCAAATGGCTTGGTATACTTAACGCGAAAATCAGCCCCCTCTAATTTAGCTTTTAAATTTTCGAATCCATAATGGTATTCCATTAAAATACAACCAAAGCGTTTTAAGACCTCATCGGTAGTATTTAAAATTATTTCATATTCGCAACCCTCGCAGTCAATTTTTAAAATAGCGTTGCTTATTTTGAATTTATTGACGATGTCTTGAAGAACGATAATTTGAGTTGCTTCTTTCTGAATTGCTTCTTTATTTTTATATTCTTTAATTTTACTCCCGTACATATATTCAAAATTCATATTCTTAGAACAAGCCATATTTTTTTCTTTCCCCACTCCGGCGTTGAAAACATGGCATATATTTTCTAATTTATTTATTTTTATGTTTTCTTCGGCAAGCCGACATAATTCCGGCAATGGTTCAAAGGCATAAACCTTTTTGGCGCCTTGAACAGCGAAATAGATTGCGGTATCGCCAAGAGCCGCGCCTATGTCAACCACAGATTTATCTCTTGCGTCAAAATCGCCTAAAAACGACTTATAGGCCTCCCAGCCGAAAACTTCGCTTAAAAAATTTGGGTTTAACTTTCCAACATTGAAAATTAAATTTTTTGATTTATATTTTATTTTTACTCGAGAATCATTAATCTCTCCTGACGGAAAATACCTGAAAAAGCTGACGTAATTCATAAATTCCGGCCATATTTTTCGGCTAACCTTAAACCGATAACCACTTCTAAAAACGGCTAGAACTTCTTGCTGAAGCAAAAAAACCGTTAATAAAATATTAAACCAATTCTTTGTGGCTAATACTATTACAAGAAATGTTTTAAATTTTCCCGGTAAAATTTTCTTAATTTGTCTGAGCATATTTAAAAATAAGCTAAAAATTCTCCGGCCCTTTCAATATTTTCTCCTCCAATTGCTTTTAGTTTATATCCTAATAGTTCCAAAAAATTAAGACAATTTTTATGGTTTTCTTCGTCGTGGGTAGCCAAAAATATGACTGGTCGGTATTTTTCTAAAATTCCTGTCGCTCCCTTTAATACCGCGAATTCGCCTCCTTCAATGTCAATTTTAATAATATTAGGCAAAGGCAACTTTTCACTGACAACCAAATCGTCTAAAGCGACTGTTTTAACATTAAACCCGCCTTCTCTCAAACCAATACGGCCTCCTGAAAAATTATCTTTTTGCAAGTTAAATAAAGCCGTCCCGCTTTTTTCAGAAACCGCCGCTTCAAAAACCATGATGTTTTTGAAATTATTTAAAGCGATATGTTTTCTAAGATAAAAAATATTTCGCGGGTTCGGTTCGAAAGAAAAAACTTTGCCTTTTCCGCCAACAAGTTCGGACGCTAAAAGCGTATAAAACCAAACGTGAGCGCCAATGTCGTAAACAATATCGTCATTTTTGACGATTTTCCCAAAAAGCCGCTGTTTTTCTATTTCATAAGTCCCCAACCAATAACTTAAAACCCCTGAACCGATTATCCATTTCTTGCTTTTGAGTCGTCCTTGTAAAATCGGCAAAACAGAATTTCTGGGGATAATTTTCAATATCCCCCTTAAAATCTTTCCTATTAAACTTTTTTGAGAAATTTTAGAAAAATCAATCATTGTTTTAAAGCCGTTAAAATCCCATCAATATCTTTTTCGTAATTGTAATCTTGAATAATTTCAAAAGATTTTTCGCCGAATTTTTTTCTTTTTTCGGGATTTTTAATTAAATCCGCTAAACGTTTTGTTAATTTTCTAATATCGCCAACCGGAAAGATATAACCATTTTCGTTATTTTTAATTAAATCCGGCCCGCAACCGACGATATTAGAAACAATAACGGGTAAACCAAAACACATCGCCTCATTAACTACCAACCCCCATGTCTCGCCTATTCCGGACGGCAAAACAAAAATATCGGCCATAGCATAATGTTCCGGAAGTTCTGTTTGGTTTTTGAAACCGGCAAAATGAACGTTTTTAAGATCGCGCTCTTTTACATAATTCTCAAGTTGTGGACGCAGGATACCATCGCCGACAAAAGTCAAATGAGCATTATGTATTAAGTATTTAGTATTAAGCATTTTATACGCTTTTAATAAATCAAACGGCCGTTTTTTTTCTATTAGTTTACCGGCAAAAAGAATGGTAATTTGATTAGCTTTTAGTTCTAAGTTTTTAGTTTTTAGTTTTTTCGCTTCATTAATGAAGCGAAAGTTGTCCACAGAATACGGACAAAAAAACAATTTTTCTTCCGGTACTCCATAAAATTGATAAAATTTTTTATTTTTCTCGCCAATATACAAAAAGACGCTAATTCGTTTAAAAAGCCAGCTTAAAATAAATTTTTTAACTCGTATTTTCCATCTTGGCTTTAATAATTCCTGGTTCAAAGGACTCTCGCTGTGTAAAAAAACAGGAATATTTCTGATAAAAGACGCTAAAAAAGCCAACCAATTAGTGAAACAATTCCAACCGTGGATTAATACGGCGTCATATTTTTCTTTTTTTAACTGGCTAAAAATGCTAAAACTATTTTCCAGAAAAATATAATTATATCCCTCAAGCAAAGGAATGTCCCATTTTATTTTCCTGCCGAAACCCGGGTCGTCAATCGCCTCTTTCACTCCTTCGTCGCTGCGGAATAAAACCGTTAAATCAATCTCCGGATGTTCGGCTATTTTCTTAAAAAGCGGTGCTTGATATTGAATCGGGTTGGCTGTTAATATAGCTAATTTATACATTTTGTTGTTAATTTTTGACATTATATCAAACTATTGCAAAATTTAACATAATATTGTATATTTTATTTAGGTTTTAAAATCTTTAATAATTTAAAAAGGAGGTAAAAATGGCTGTCAAAGTTGACCAAAAGCATGATTTTACTGCAAAACTGCGGCAGCCGTCAGTGCTGTCGCGACTCAAAGAATACGTTGAATGGCAGAAAACCGTCAGGAAAGGCATTAAAAAAGTTGAGACACCGAATCTGACGCCGATATCCATTAATCTGGACCTTACGACCACTTGTAATTTTCGTTGCGACCATTGCATAGACATTAATGTGATTAATTCAAAAATTAAACATGATCACGGAAATCTACTGTCATCGCTGAAAAATATGATTGAACGTGGATTGCGTTCGGTTATTCTCATCGGCGGAGGCGAGCCGACTCTTTATCCGAGATTCGTTGAGATTATTCAATTTTTGAAAGAAAACAGCGTTCAGATTGCGGTTTCCAGTAATGGTTCTCGCGGCGCAATTCTCTGCGATGCCGCAGAATTTCTTAAAGCGAAAGATAAAGATTGGATGAGATTGTCTATGGACGCAGGCGCAAACGACACTTGGCAAAAAATACACAAACCAAAGCCAAAAATCGCCTTAGAAGAAATATGCGCCTGGGTGCCAAAAATTCGCAACCAAAACTCTCAAATTCCAATCGGTTTTTCCTTTATTATCACGTGGAAAAACGCGGAGAATGAGAATGGGAGTAAAATCGTTACTAATATTAACGAGATTGGAACTGCAACCAAGCTGGCTCGCGAATACGGATTCAACTACATCTCATTCAAGCCGTTTTTAACGAGATTCGGGCCCGACAGTGTTGAAGCTATTGATCTGTCTGGAACAAAAAAATCCACGATTGCTCACATCCGCGAAGAAATTGACAAGGCAAAACAGCATGAGACCGAAAATTTTAAGGTTATTGAAAGCGCTAATCTTAAAGTCCTTGAGAATGGCAGTTGGCGCGATTTCACACGTCAACCAAAAACATGCCATATGGCGGTTTTTCGTCAGGTATTATCGCCGATAGGACTTTTCCATTGTCCAGGATTTAGGGGCATAAAAAAGTCATATATCAGCGACAAAAACGCTTACTGCGACGAAAATATAAGCCAAACTCAAAAAGCAGTGGCGAATATTCTTGTTGAATTTGACGCCAGCAAAGAATGCGTTGATTGCACCTGCCTTTTCAATCAAACCAATTGGTGGATTGAGAAACTTGTGACTGGCGAAACGGACATTGCAAATGTCCAAGCCGCAGAAGAACAACACGATTACTACTTTTAATCGCAGTACAACAGACAACTGTTTACTGCGATTTTTTTATTTCATTTTTTACTTCCTCCGCGCTCACGTCGTTAATCCGTTTATGACAATTAAAAGTTTTTTTGTAATAATTTTTGTAATAATATCCATCGCATTCCGGCGCTTCCCTTTTTATCACAACCCTTGAATTCTCGCCGTAAGGAAACCATTTTCCGTTAAGTTCTGCTGGAGAAAAAATGGCAATTACTTTTATCCCAGCCAAAGCCGCCATATGCATCAAACCGGTATTGTTTGAAACCAATAAGGTTAATTTGTTTATAACAAAAGCGGTTTCCAATAACGACGCTTTACCGCATAAATTAATAACCCTGTTGCCGCCTATTTTATCCTTGATATATTCGCCTTTATCTTTGTCGTCCGGACCGCCAAAAATAATAATCTGGCAGTTTTTATATTGACGCAAAATGAATTTTCCGACTTCAGCAAAATTATCCGGCAACCACTGATTATCCTCATAACTCGCTCCTGGCATAATTCCGAAAAGAAAATCCGCTTTTATTTTACAATCATTGACAATTCTTAAAGCGGAATCTTGAACGTTCTTCGGAATCGGCAAATCATAACGGACTTCGTCGCCGGTCAAAACGCCCCATCTTTTCAGAAGACCCGTTAATCTGTCGGTTTCATTGTCAAATTCATAAATCTTTGATTGCTCCCTAGCCCAGAATTTAATGGTGCTGATTTCAAAACCAACGGCTTTTTTGACTCCGCAAAATTTTGTAAAAAAAAGATTCCTGATTAACGGCGTAAAAGTGATTAATTCCTGCGGAAAATAAATCCATAAATCAAACGATTCAGCGCGTAATTTTCTTATAAAATTAAAAATATTTTTTAATCCCTTAATGTCTTCGGAATAATAAACCTTTAATTCGTCTATAAACCATGCCTCTTTTAGCAGTTGTTCGGCGCCCGGCCTGCTTTTGTGGCCCGGAGACGTCAATAATGTGATGCGACTATCAGGATAAGATTTACGGACGGCAATCATCGCCGGAATCGCGCAAATTATATCCCCGATATTTCCAATTCTATAAATACAAATTTTTTTAGGCGATTTTTTTAATCTTCCAGGCCAAAAAACATACGAAAAAATCCTTAATAAAAAGTTAGAAACGTCGTAACAAAAACCGATTAAACGCGCCTTTATTTCCACAAAAAAACCCGCATCGCTTTTATTTATAATTTTACGTCCGATCATTTTTGTTTTAAGGATTTTTGAACTTCCGAAATCGTTTCCGATAAAATTCTTACTATTCCATCGATTTCTTTTTTGGTTACATTAAAAGGCGGGGCTATCATTACCGCGTCTCCGTTAGCGCCGTCAACAAATCCAATGCAAAAATACAAAATTAATCCTTTTTTCTGGGCGGTTTGAAGAATTTTTTCCGACAGCTGAATTTTGCGAGGAAACGGCGTCTTGGTTTTTTTGTTTTTGACAAATTCCACCGCGGTCATCAATCCTTTGCCTCGCGCGTCGCCTACAATTTCAAATTGCTTTAACGCCTTAAGTTTAGATAAAAGATATTCTCCTTTTTTAGCGCATTCATTAATTAAATCGTTCTTTATTAAATATTCCAGCACCGCTTTGCCCACGCCGGTCGTAAATTGGTTATTAACAAAAGTGAATCCGTGTAAAAAGCTTCCGCTTCCTTGTTTGATTGCTTGGTATATTTTATTTTTACAAAACACCGCGGACAACGGAACAAATCCTCCAGCAATTCCTTTGCCGGCGACTAAAATATCCGGAACTAAATTATAATGTTGGCAAGCGAACCATTTTCCGGTTCGTCCGAAACCGGTCATAATCTCGTCGGCGATTAACAATACATTATATTTATCGCAAATCTTACGAATGATAGAGAAATATCCAGGTGGAGGCAAAACTGCTCCGGCCGAAGCCCCAACGATTGGCTCAATAATAAACGCGGCTATGGAGCTAGGGTTATTTTTTTTTATTGTTTTTTCCAATTCATACGCGCATTCAACCACGCAACACTGATTTATTTTTTTATGCGGACAACGATAAGATGAATATCCGTTAAAACAAGGAAATTTGAGTAGATACGGTTCGGCTATTTTACGAAAAGAACTTTTCCCCGTCACTGAAAGCGCTCCGATAGTGGCGCCATGATAACTTGGACGGGTATAAATTATTTTATATTTCTTTTTATTCCCCGAATCATAATGATATTGTCTTGCCAATTTTATGGCTGTTTCAACGGCATCTGAACCGCCTAAAGTAAAATACACTCTGTTTAATCCCTTCGGAGTGAGCTGACAAAGTTTCTTGGCATATTCTTCCATATGCCGCGTGGTGAACTGCGCCGCGTGAAGAAAGCTTGTTTTTCGAGCCAGCTTCTCAATGTGAGTGGCGATTTCTTTAATTCCATGCCCTAAATTAGCAACTAAAGCGCCTCCGACTCCATCAATATATTTATTGCCTTGCTCGTCATAAAGATAGATTCCTTTGCCGTGAGTAATAACCGGATATTGATAATTCAACCGTCTGTGAAAAACAGAACTTTTTGAAATATCAAACAATGTATTTTTTTCCTTTTGCGTTTTCATAATAATTATTTTTCCGCTTTCGCGATAAGATTTTGCGTAAAA
This sequence comes from Patescibacteria group bacterium, assembly GCA_038062875.1. Taxonomy (GTDB): domain Bacteria; phylum Patescibacteriota; class Minisyncoccia; order UBA6257; family UBA9933; genus JBBTWF01. The sequence goes on along the minus strand of JBBTWF010000006.1, from coordinate 17,543 downwards.
ATTCCCTTATCGGAACCGGTTTCAATTAAAATATAAAAACGCAATTTTAATTCAATAATCCTCCATAATATAAAACGAATTAATGATTTTATCCCGTGAACTATCGGATATGTTCCGCAAACTACGACATTTTTAAATCCAGAAACCAATAATGCCTGTCTAACACTGCTTTCGGTAAAACTAATCTCATGAGTAAAATCGCCATAACGCAAACGTCCGCTAAACGGACTTTCGGCGTTTGGGGTCTGAATAATTAAAACGCCTCTGTCTTTTAACGCTTTATGGATTTTTTCCAAAAGAGCCATAATTTCATCTTTATTAAAATGCTCCAAAACATCTTTCATAAAAACAATATCGTATTTATCAACCGCATCAATATCTTTTAATTGATAAATATTTTTTATGCCTAACTTTTTGGCAACCTCAACTTGTTCCCCGCTTGCATCTATTCCTTCGACGTTCTGATAGCCAATTTTCTGAAGCCAATAAACAAATCCGCCGTTGCCACAGCCGAAATCAAGAATTTTTGCGTTTTTATCTTTTGGCAAAAATCTGCCGAAGTATTTACGCCAAACCGGAAATTGCTTTTTAATATCATCTAAATTAACCTCGCCGTAAAGATGAGAAGTCTGCGTAGAAACGTATTTTGAATAAAATTTATCGCGATAGTTCATATAAATAGTATATAAAATTACTGCTTATTAGATACTGGGGCAACAGATTTTAAAATTTGTAAATCATCCGGCCAATATTTCAAAATAGTTTCACCAATTTCTTTCATTCCTTCTTTGTCGCCCTTAAATTGATAAAGATTAAAAAGCCCGTAAAGGAACATCTGCCGATTGGGACTATGTTTTAAGCCGAGCCGAAACGTTTCAACGCCTTTTTGATAATAAATGTCGTCATTAAATTTAATCGCCGAAACCGCGTAAATCGCCGCCAGATTATAAATATTCTGGCTGAAATTAAACCCTTTTTCTTTTTCTAAAATTGGCGCAGTTCTGGCTTCAGCCTGTTTAACTAAAATATCGATTAGTTCCTTATTGGATTGCTGGCTTGTTAAACTAATTAATGTCTGTAAATAACCGGAGACCACTTCGTCCTGACCGACCGGCGAATAAAAACCCAGAGCCGGATCAAATAAATTGTTAAAGTCGTCCAATGAACGGACGCCCCGTAGACCAGTTTGAGCGTTAATATAAAATTGGGATTTTCGGAACGGTAAATAAGAGCCGCAGTATATCCCGGATAAAACAATGATTATGACGATAACTATGACTAATTTTTTAATCAATGGATTCATATTTTTGATTAAAAATAAAATTACTAAAAGCTAAAAACAAAAACAAATTGATATAAATCGGCAAAACGTCAAAAAGCACCAAACCTTGAATAAGATAAGCGATTGGCAAGGTAAATAATAAGGCGTTGCTGACTAACGACCCACGACCCACAACTAACGACTTTTGTTTAAAGAATTGCCAATAATAAACAACGAAAATACTGATAAAACTCAACAACCCCATAACGCCGGAAAAAACCAGATAGTCAAAAAAGATATTGTGCGCTCTGTCGTACCAAACCTTGAAAAACGGGTCGTAATGTTTTTCAAAAGCCGGCGCGAAATTTTCCGGTCCCCAGCCAAGAATCGGTCTTTCCTTAAATATCTTTATCGACTGTTCCCAAAGAGCCAACCTAGTTTGAAAACTGTCCGCGGAAACAGATAAATCTAAAATTTGACTGCCTTGACCGCCATTCCCCGCGCAAAAGGGCATTAAGTTGATTGATTTCCGGAAAACAACCGCCGAGGCGCCACCGATAACGGCGAACACAATTAAGCTTCCGATAATGACGCGAAGCCGAATCGAAGAAAATTTAAACAATAGATAAGATAATCCGGCTAAAACTCCTATTCCTAATCCTAAAAAAGCGCCTCTGGTCTGGGTTAACAAAAGGAAAACTAAAAATGCCGTTATCAAAAATCCTAATATAATTTTTTTAAAAAGACGATGACGCTGTTCGATTATTATTAAATAAGCGGCGTAAAATAAAGCAAAAATAAGATATGTGCCGGTATAAGCGGGATTTCCCAATGAACCGGCAAAACGTGAACAAAGATTGTCGCCGATAAAACCGCGAATACCAAAAGCCGCGAAAACTCCGTAAAGAATCACTGCAACTCCCGCTATCAGGGAAATTTTGAAAAGCCGATGCCAATCATCTTGTTTCTTGAAAAGCAAAGATAAAAGAATAAAAAAAATAAAAAGGCACAATATTTGGAGTCCTCCTTCGCCGCGTTCAAAATTAGACCAAAAAGAAGCCGAGGGATTGTAGCTGAATAAACAAGCGAGTAAAAATATGGCTGTAAATACCGCAACCGCAATCACCAACGGCGATTTCAATAATTGAAAATTAAAAATTGAAAATTGAAAATTTTTCTGAAACAACCAGCCAATTAAATAAAATAACAATGCCAACCCAACCGCTGTCCTAAAAAAAACGTACTTCCCAACGATAAAAGGAAAAAGCGTTCCCGTAGAAACAATAATAACGCTGAATGGGACTAAATAAAGAAAGAATTTGGAAATTTTAAAATAATTCATAACTTGTCTTTATTTTATTGCTTCAATAAATAAACAGCGATTTTTATAATGTTCTTCTTGAGGCGCGATTCTTGCGTAAATTTCTTTCGCCATCAAGGATTGACCGTAAGATTTTTTATAAATGTTCTTGGACGAGAAACCGACGGCTGCCAACAATTCCTTTATAAAATTAAAATCAAAAGCCGTTTTATGCTGGCTGTCGCAAAAAATTAAATTCACAAATCTACCGCCGATACTTTTGAAATTTCTCGGGAAATCGGAAAAAAACTGACTGTCTTTTTGAATATAAGAGGATATTGATTTTTCCAAGTCGGGAACGACGATTCTTAAAATTCCGCCTGGCCGCATAATTCTGCGAAATTCTTTAAGTATATTCGCTAATTCGTCTAAATAAAAATGCTCCAAAATATTGGAAACGTAAATAATCGTGGCTGAATCATCGCTAAATGGCAATTTTAATCTGACATCGTACAACAGTATTTTTGGTCTCAAAGGATTGGCGTCTATATTTATAAAACCCGATATCCCTTTTTCTCCGCAACCGACATTAATATAAAAATTTTTTGAGTTTCTGAATTTAATCCTCAAAAAAGGGCGCGCCAAAAAAGAATAAAAACCGATGCCGTAAAAAACAATATCTTTAAATCTTTGATGGAGCATATTATATTGATTATAATCCTACGGATTCAAAAATCGGGCGCACTTTTTCGTATTGTACCATATTTTTGAAATCTGGTTTTTGTTTTAGAAATTCAACAAAAACCGCCCGCGCCAAATCACTCTGGTTATTATAAAAATAAACTATGCCGAGTTTAAGCAATGATTCTAAATCGTTGATATTCCAACTGACGGCTGTTAAATATAAAGAAATGGCTTTCTCGTAATCGCCGGCGTCGCCGTAATAATTGGCAAGCACCCTTGTTTCTTCCCAGTTTTGCGGCTCCCGGCCCATTGCTTTGGCTTTGTTTATTTCGTCAAAACCGAGCTTCTGGTCGCCGGCTTCAAGCGCTGTTAAGCCATAATAAAAATGAGGGTCGGGCGACTTAGGGTCTAATTCCATAGCTTTTTTCATAAAGTCAAAAGCCGCGGCTTTGTCGCCCTGAATAACTTTTATTTTCGCCAACGCGTAATAAACCTCCTGACGTTGAGGGCTTAATTTCAAGGCCTGCTCGGCTTGTTCCTCGCCAGCCCGCAAATAAGCCGAATTAAAAACATAGAAAATCGCGCTTATGTTGGCGAAATTCAAACGGAGGAGATAATTATTCGGCTGTCGGTTAATTGCCGCCGCCATTTCAGACATCGCTTTTACCGAGACATTCTCAATGTCGGGAATATCCATCCCTTGAGCGTAGGTCTGCGAAAGCGAGGCGCTAAAATCGCTTCTGGCGTCGTTAATATAAGGATTTGGATTGACGGTTAATGACTGCGCGTAAGCGTCAAGGGCTAATTCCGGCATCCGGTTTAAAAAATAATTCAAGCCCCAGTATTGTCGGTTATTGGCGTGTAAGATTTTATAATTGATGAAATAAATCGGGAGACAGAATAAAATGAGCAGAAAAATAATTAAAACATTGGCGAACCGCGGCAACTGTTTCGCCGTTGTTAAACCAGCGTCCGTTTTCTCCTCGCCGAAATAACGCGAACCGATGAAAGCTAAAATAATGAACAACGTTAAATACGAACCAAAAGTGTCAAAAAGAAAAAAGTTTTGGACTAAATAAGCGACCAAAAGTCCCGCTAAAAATGGCGCGTCCAGATTCCGACTATTATCGCGTTTTTTAAAAAGAATATAAAAAGCCGTTGCGAAAATTCCCATAAAAGCCAGAAAACCGAGAATGCCGGCGTTAACCAAATACTCCAAAAAAACATTGTGTGGTTTGTCAAAAAATGTCGCGCCAAAACTGAAACGCAAAAGTTTCGGGTCATAGTAGCGGTCAAAAGGATACCGGAAATTTTCAAAACCGAATCCTAAGGTCGGCCGCTCCAAAAATGAGTGCCAGGAAATTACCCATGTAATAGGACGCGGTTCTATGTCGCCTAAATTAGCGGGCGTAGCGCGCCTTAAACCGGGAACTTGACTCCAAAAATCATTATTGCGGGTAAGCCAAAAAATGCCGCTAAAAATTATCATTAAAATTAATAAACCGATGGATAATTTTTTAATTAATCCGTTTTTGCCAACTGAAAAATATATCAACAAGGCAAGCAGCCCGGCCGCCAGTCCCAAAATCGCGCCCCTTGTTTCAGTTAAAAAAACCGCCGCAATGTTCAAAAGAACGCCGACAGCCAGTAAGATATTTAGAATAAAATTTCTTTTAGCGCTTAAAAAGTCAAACAACAACCACATCCCAATAAAAATATTTGAAAGAAGATAAGAGGCCGTAAAAGAGGGATTTCCGAAAAAAGTGCCGGGCCGGATATGTCCTGTTAAAAAAATATAAGGGTCTATTATTTGCATCGCTACCGCTATCGTAGCCAAAGATATAATAGAACCGACGCAAAAAGAAAAAGTAAAATATCTTTCCCAGTCCAACTGCCTGCCTATGCTTGATAAAATAAGAAACAGCGCTCCGAAATGGAAAAGCGAAACAAGACCGATTGCCCGGCTTTGGGTTGACCATAAACTTCGCTCAAAATCAATTCCGAAAATCGAGGAAACAACAAGGAGAATAAAAAAAATCGCGATTGCCGCGGACAAAAAATTAAAACGAGGACGATATTCTTTATGAAAAATAGCCAACCCGAACCATAAAGCGAAAATAATTTCTATCAAAGAATTGAAAATAAAAACTTTTAGCGTCACAAAAGGGAAAAGCAAGCTGCGGCTAAAAACCAAGGGTGTAAGTAAAACTAAATAAAGACCGATTTTAATAAACTGAAGCAAATTCTTTTCCGTTCTCATAAAATAAGAATAACTGATTGCCAGAATAATTTCAAACCAAAAAGAGCCCCGAAGGGCTCTTTTTGTTTTACAAACAAACCCTCAAGGATGGTTTATTCGTAGCTTACGTTAACAATCGTGAACGGAACCACGCTTGTTTCCAAGCTGATGCCGTTGGTCGCGCCATCGCTCCACAACACATCGCCTACCGCGTTGACAAGCACTGAAAGTGAGTCAGCGCTGCTGGCGGCGTTGTAGAAGCTGGAAGAATTAGCCCTTACCTTGGTTGCCTGGGTGTCGCCTTTGGAAATCACGTATTGAGGACCAAAAGTTACGCTGCAGGAATTGCCCGCGCCAGGCGTACAGGTCTGTTGGGTTGCGCTTCCGAGCGCCGCACCATCGCCCTTTAACAAGTCAACTGTAAAGTTGCTGGAACCGTTAGAAACAGCTGTTCCATTGAATTTAATGGTAACTGTGCCTAAGGTGGCGTTTCCGGCCGCAGACGCTGCCCAGTTTATGGTTGCCAAATCATCGGACGAAGCCCGGGTTCGATTCCCGGAAGCTCCTACTGGGAGTATGCTTGAAGTCAAACTGATTTTGGTTATATAAACCGTGATAGCGTTGCCGCCCGGGGTGCCGCTGATTGTCGCGGCTGTGTTGGAATCCTTTCCAAGGGCTGTAACATCAGTGATTGCCGCAATGCTCCAGGTGTGTCCTGAATTTGAAACAGAACCGCCTGAATCAAAGCTCGCCACATCGCCTTTCAAGACCAAGGTCTTGGAGTCGCTCTTAGCAACAGTAATCGGCGTGGTTAAACTGAACAACACTGTTGACGATGCCGTGGCAGTGACAGTCGGAGTTAATGGTCCGGCTACCACAGTCGTTCCGTCGTAAAGCTTCATATTCATAAATGAAGCGATTCCCGCTGTGTTGTTGGTAATCGTGTCTCGTAACCTGATATCAGTGACTTTAATATCTTCAACAGCGCTTGCCGTCAGACGGATGGCAAAAAGAGAATTGTCGGTTGAAGACATTACAACCTGTTTGGCTGACGGATTCGTTGAATCAGCCGCCAAAGTCAAAGTTGAACCGGACGAAATAGTCACGGTCTGACCGCTAACCGCGCCCGAGAAAGTAATGGCGCTGTTGGAAACCAATCCTGTGGCTGTCCAACTGGTCATGTCAATAGCGTTGGCTTCGGTTGCGGCGCCGGTAAGAATATCGGCGTAAACATCAACCGTCTGGGAACCGCCGGCGTTAACCGTCAGGTTGCCCGAGAATTGCATCGCTGTTTCCGCGGCGGTCGTGCTGACTATGGCTTTGGTTGAGCCGTATTGAGCGCTGCCAACCATTATCTTCAAACTCTGAATGTCAAGGGTGGCAAGGTCTTTGTCAAAAGTCAAAGTCGTAACCTTCGCGCCTTCAGCTGAAGAAGCGGTCAAGGTGAATGACGCTATCTTCTTTGCGGTGGCTCCCGCGACATAAGTCGGAGCGCCGAAAGCCGTGTTCAAAGCCGCTGTCAAAGGACTAGTGACAACAGTCAAGGTGCTGCCAGTGGCTGCGCCGCTGGTAGCGGTCTGGAATGAGGTCTGTCCTTCTAAGTTGCTGGCGTTGCCGGGCAAAGAACCTTGCAACGAGGTGCTGTCATTAGTAGATACAATATCGGTCTTTAATGAAAGCACTCTTGTGGTATTTGCCGGAACAGTATAGTTAATCGGCGAAGAACTGGTTCCTAAATGACAGGTAATTGTAGTCGCTGCTAAAGTGCATGTGCCATTAGTGGTGCCGGAAGCAACCGTGCTGATGGTGTTGCCCACCTGATTGCCCGCGTCATCAACTAATTTGACGTTTTGAACGTCTTCAGTGACATTGGCCAAGGTAGCCCAAGTGTCGCTAGTCGCATCTTTGGTAATTACCACGTCAATGAATTTCACTTTTACAGCTTCGCCGGCGGCATACAAAGTGAATTTCGCCAATGTGACATTGGAAGCTCCTGTCGGAACATTGCCTGTTGGCGTGTCCGAAGCTAAAGATACGGTGATTTGTCCTTGGTTGATAGTAATCGCGCCGGAATTGGTGTCAGTGAATGAACCGGCGATACCGGTATTGTATTGGCTGTCAATCAAGTAAGCGTCATAAGGCCTCAAAATGTGCCAGGTCATATTCCTGTTCGGACTGCCCATTACGTCAACTGTCACGTCCAAAGTGGAATTGCCGGTTGGCAATTTAACCTCTGTGGCTGACAAGTCAAACACGACAGAGCCGTCGGAACCGATAGCACTTACGGTTGAACCGATTTGAGTGCCGTTCAATTTCAACTGAACATTCTTTAAATCGCTCATACTAACTGAACCAACAACCGTGTATTTAATGGATTTAAGAACAACCGCGCTGCTGCCGACTGTGACAGTGGCGTTGCTTACGTTAACGCCAGTGGTGCCGGCGTCAACAGTTGAACCAACGCTCTGATGGTCAAAAGCGGCTGTTGCCAAACTCGGATTGCTTACCGTGGTAACGGTCAAAGTGTTGCTGGTAACCGGCAAACCGCTGAATGCGGCTGTTCCGGCAGTTGCTGAAGTCAAAGTCCAGGCAATGGTGTTGCCCGCGCTTGCGCTGGTGGACAAATCCATTCTCAAGAAAATAGTCCGAGTAGCGCCGGCGCTTACATCAAACAATTTTGTGGCAGAAAAAGTCGCCACTCCGCCTGACAGAGAATTGTACTGGGCGATAACCGCTCCGGTCTCGTCTGCCAAATAAAGATTGTTGATGTTGGCGTCGCTGACCACGCCTACTTTGGTGAATTTCAATTCTGTTACGGTAACCGCGTCTTTTGCCGCAAAAGCGTATTTAGCGACATCCATATTGCCGGCTCCGCCAATTACGCTGCCGGTCGCTGAACCAGACGCCAAAGAAACTTTTGTTTCGGTGGCTACCGGTGTGGTTGGTGTGGTTGGTGTGGTTGGTGTGGTTGGAACTCCCGCTGCCAAAGAATTGATATAACTCCTTGTTGAAGAACCGAAATATCCTGTGCCCGCGCTAATACCCAATGGTGTCAAAACCTGGGCTGCGTGCAAGTCCTGATATTTGGCAACTGCCGCTTTGGTTAAAGAACCAAAGTATTCGGATTCATTGCCGGGCGAACCCGCGCCTGAAGCCGCTACTTGGGCTCCGTTGGCGTTCAAAAATTGCTGCAATGCTTTTACGTCAGCGCCGGTATCACCCACAGTGAGGCTGCGAGTAAAGGTTACTGACGGAGCTGCCGCGCCCTGCAAGGTAGCTAATTGAGTGTTCAAGCTGGCGATTGAAGCCAATAAGGCCTGAATCTGGACTTGAAGTTCCTCAACGGTAGCTCCTTGTACAGCTATCGGCATCAACATTGACGCGCCTGAAAGCCAGACAGCGGTTGTGATTGATAAGCTGATAGCTGAAAATTTATTTATTGTTTTACTCATTTTTAAATTTATATTTATTAATTAATTATTTTTCTGGGAAGTTATTGCTTTCAATTATCGACCCGCCGCTAGCTTATGCCGCCCCGATTAATCGGGGCGAGCCTCGCCACCTTGTGAGGTTGGCGGGAGGTAGCTCGCGAATTTAATCAAAGAAATAACTGTGGTTTTAAAATTAAGTTTTTAACGAAAACTCGCCTGCAATATCTGCACTTGCTCTTCTAATCGTCCAATGCGTTTACGATGGTCTTCTAATAAAATAATTTCAATTTTAGTAAGCCGTTCATCAATTTTATTTATTTTTTTACTCATTAAAGAAACCTCAAGATATAACGCATCTATTTTATTATCTAACCCGTCCATTCTTTTTTCAACCTTATCAAATCTCTTATCAACTTCATTAAATCTTTTATCGACTTCGTCAAATTTTTTATCAACGCCTAAAAAGCCGCGTTGAATCATTCCGGCTAAATTATCAAGAGTGATATTTTTCTTTGCTGTTTTTTTCATTAAAAAACTCGCTTGAGAGCGAGGCAATTCTGACAAACGACTAACGACCTACGACAAACAACGCCCTACAATAAGTCATTGGTTGTTAGTCATTAGTCGTTGGTCACAACAGGATTTGGCCTCACTCCAAATCTTTTTCAATTATAAATAATATCTAAAAAAAAACAAATATCCGAATTGTGGATAACTGATTATACAATAAATATAACGACTATTTTGATTCTTTGTTACTAACGACTCGTGGCTAGTGGCTAATAAATTTATAATAACTGTGCGGGCCGCCTCCGCCAATTCGTTCAACGATTCCTTCGTCGCAAAGCCGCTGTATGTCGTTTCTAACGGTTCTTTCGCAAATATCCGGCAAAATCTCAATTAAATCCTTAAATTGAAGATTTTTTGACGATTCTTGAATAGCTTTTAGAATAAGCGGCTTTCTTTCTAAATATAATTTGCCGCTTTCCGTTTGCTCTTGCCGTTTGCCGTTTGGATTGCCGTTTGCCGTTTGCCGTTTAGATTCATTATCTATAATCATTGGAGGTTTTGAAAAGATAGATTCTATCTCAACGCCTTGAGTTGCCGTTTGCCGTTTGCCGTTTGCCGTTTGGATTGTGATTTGTAAATTCTCCATTTCCCTATAAAGCACTTTGGCATTTATAGGGTTGATTTCGTTGATTGCCTCCGCCAATTTCACCAATCCCTCTAAAATTTCAATTGAACGACATCGCAAGTCGTTCAATTGAGACAAAAAATCAATTGCGGTGTTTTCCAACTCAATTTTAAGTTTTGGATGCCGAACCAAAGCCGCCACCCGGAAAACCGCCCAAGCAATTTCAAAAGAACGCTGTTTGATGAAATTTTTGGAGTTGTCGCTCATAAGATATTAAGAATAAAAAATAAAGCATGAGTTGTCAACTCCTGCCTCATAAAAAAATAACGACTTATGAAGTCGTTATTTATAATTTATCCCGCACCTTTTCCAGCAACACATAAATGTATTTCACGATAAGCAGAGGCGAAGCCGACTTGTGTCTCTGATTGGGCGCTATTACTTATCTCTACTATAAAAGGTGCGGGATGAATTGAATAATCTCATCCTCTTTTCAACCGCTTTTTTAATTTCTTCAACAGCCGCGGGTAAAATTTTGTACGGAACAATTTCTTCCGGCTTTTCTTTTAACCCTTTTTCTATTCCCTGCCGCCAAGCCAAACGAAGCTCGGTGTTAATATGAATAGTCGAAATTCCGGCTTCAATGGCTGCCAAAAAATCTTCGTCGCGGATGCCTGAACCGCCGTGTAAAACCAAAGGAACACCAGCTGCTTTTCTGACCGCCTTAATCCGCTCGATATTTAAATCGGGATTCGGTCTATCCTTAAACATCCCGTGAAGATTGCCCACGGCCGGAGCCAATAAATCAACTCCTGTTTCTTGTACAAATCGGGCGGCTTGTTCCGGCTTTGTCAAATCTTCTTCGTTAATTGACGCGTCTTTGGGAATTTCTTTTAAAATAACGGAGCTGCCTCCTAAATATCCCAATTCGCCCTCAACTAAAATATCAGGATTAACGCTTTTTACGTAATTAACAACTTCTTTTGTTTTTTTGATATTTTCTTCAAAGGGCAATTTGCCGCCGTCAAACAGAACAGCGTCAAATCCCGCCTCAACCGCTTGTTTTATTTTTTCCAACGAATGAGTATGGTCGGAATTTAGAAAAATCGGATAATCGTATTCTTCTCTTAGGCTCTTAACCAAAACGGCAACCTGTCGCATCCCAATAAATCCGCTCTCCCCTTCGGAAACGCCTATAATAACCGGTAAATTCAACCCTTGAGCAACCTCAAAAATCGCTTTTAAACCAGCGAGGTCAGAGATATTAAAGTGACCGATGGCTATTTTATTTTTTTCGGCTTCTTGTATTATTTGACGCAATGTTTTCATATTTCAAAATATCCTTTAATAATATTCTCTTTAATCATCTCCTCTATTTTTTCCTCGCCGAAATATTCAATAAAAATCTTGTTCCAAAGCGATTCCTGATGATGATAAAGATATTTTACCAAATTCTTTTCTTTTACTAAAGACATTGCCGTATCAACCAAATTAAAACTCACTAAGGCGTCGATACCGGTGTCTGTTTTAAAATAATCTCCGACCCAATTAAGATCACTCCAAAAAGACAAATCAGTTGAAAAACCATCTAAGACCTCTCCGCATTTTACAAGCATTCTTTCGGCTCGTTCCCAATGAAAAGCTTCTGGATTGATATGGGGCTCAAACAACCGCCAATCATTTTCATCGTCTTTTGCTAAATATCTCTGGATAACCATCCATTGAGTTTTGTTTTGTCCGCCGGCTGGCAAGGGCAAACGATTATCAATAACATCGCCACGCAACAAAGAAATCAAGTTTTTAGCGAAATTATCAGATTGCTTGCCAAATCTTTCAAAAAGTTCTGAATAAAATCTAATTTCATTAAAATAATGAAGAATCAAAGCGAAATTCCTTAATGTTTCTCCGGAAATTTCCAAAGACAGAGGAATAACGTAAATCACTCCTAATTCTTTCAAATGGCTGATATTGTGATGTTTATGTTTGATAAAATCCCGTGCGATTTCAACCCATTTTTCCGACAATGCCCGAACTTCTATTCCCCTTTCCTCAAAATCGGTCGGTAAAAGATTTTTGTATTGCTTGAAAAAAACGTTATTCAACCATTCATTCCCTTCCACGAATCTCAAGGCGCTGAAAATTTCAAAAATATCTTCTTTTTGAAACATTTCATCAACGCTTTTATAATTCAAAATCCGAAGAATATTCAACGGTGGCTGATTTTTCAAAAATTCAATTGCTTTTTCTTTTTTAAGAAAAAATCCTTTTGGCTTGCCAGCGATATTTTTGACGACTTCCAAAACCCTCTGCCAATCTTTGGAAACCGTTGCCGAAGGCGAACCTAACGCCTTAAACAACTTATTGTCATCTGCTTCAATTTTGCTGATTAAAGCGCTGTAAACTTCTTTGGCTAAAACTTGCCTGCCCAATCCCAAAAAATCAAGACGCTTTCTGATTTGCGTCTCGTTTTCTTCAACTATCTTACCTATTGCGCCTATTTTCCCAGTTATGACGCCTAATTTTTCTCCGAGAATTCTGATAGTATCTTTGTCGACGCGAAGTATTTTAGCGATTTTTTGGTAAGATTCCATAAATAATAATTTTTAATCTCTATCTTAATTTTACTACTTTAATTGGTAATTTCCCCCATATTTTATTTTTTTCAAACTCACTTTTAGTTAAAATTCCTTCCTTAGCTCCGATGTATTCCACCACAGAAGCGGCGTTAGCTGAACCTAAACGAATCGCGTATTCTATATTATCAATTTGACAAAGACCTTTTTCACATTTTTCTTTTTTATGCATTAATCCAGCGGCAAAACCGCTACCGAAAGCGTCGCCGGCGCCGGTCCTATCCGCTACGACTTTTTCTTTTCCGCCTTTGACGGATAAAATACCGGCTTGATAAATATTAAATCCGTCTGACACTAAAACGCCGTTCGGTCCATCGGTCATTATCGCAATCCCCGAAACCATTTTGTCCAGTTTTTTAAAAATTTCTTTCTCATCGCGATAATCGCTGTTAGTCAAGTAAGCCGCTTCTTCCCGATTTAAAATAACCGCTTTTGATTTCGCCAAAAACGGCTTGAGTTTTTTGATTCCCATTTCAATTAAATACTTAGAGGGGCTGAAAATAATTAATGTTTTTTGTTTTGAAAAATAATCGAATATCCCGCTAATCGTTTCCAAAGAAATTTTTCCGGGAGAAATATACAGCCAGCGAGTTTTCATTTTTGACAAATGCATTTCTTTTATTTTTAAGCTTTCTGAAGCGCCCCTATAAACCAAAATCGTCCGTTCTCCTCCTGGCGCCAAAAGAATAACCGAATACGCTGTAGCCATATTTTTCTCATGAACTACAAAAGGAACAATTTTTTCTTTGCGGAATTCTTTTAAAATATCTTCAGCCACGCCGTCTTGGCCTAATTTAACCAAAGCCGCTGTTTTCAATCCCTGACGACTGAAAGTTACGGCCGCGTTGCCGGCTCCGCCTCCAGTGGTTAAAATTGGCTTACCGATTTCAATTTTTCCGCCCAAAGCGAAACATTGGGCTTCACCTGTAGAAAAACCGATTTTCTTGAGATATTTTGGATCTTTTAAAATTTTTCCGCCATAGGCGGATCCGCCTTTGGCGGAAAAAAGCGGGCTGGTTAAAAAAACGTCCCGCGTGGCTGTCCCGATTGTGATGATGTCAAACATAGAATTTAGAATTTAGGATTTAGGATTTAGTTTCGCCTTAATTTTCTCTACCAGTGCTTGCGGAGTAATATCCACTTTCAATATATATTCATCAACCTTCAAGCCCTGACAATTTTCTTTCACTTTTTCGCCGCTGTAATTGCTTAAAATAGCGACTAAAATATCTTTTGTCGCGTTATTTTTTCTGATTTCTTCCAAAACCTCTATGCCATTAATATCCGGTAAAAGTAAATCCAATAAAATAAAATCGGGTTTTGTTTTTTTGCCTTCCGCTATTTCTTTTATTTTTTCTTTTGCTTCACTTCCCGTCAAAACGCTTTCAAATTCAAAACCATTTTCCTTAAAAACCGTTTCGTACATTTCAACGATGTCAGGTTCGTCTTCAATTAGAAAAATTTTAAGCGGTTTTTTTGCCATTATTATATAACTTTATGGATTCTTCTATCTTTTTTATAGTAATTTTCACTAATTGGTCTGGTGTGACGTCAACCTTTAAAATATATTCTGTGTTTTCCGTGTTCTTCACCTCTTCTTTGATTTCTACACTGCTGTAATTCGTAAATATGATTACCGGAATCCTGTCAAATTTTTCGTGTTTCCTAACCTCTCTTAAAATATCAATACCTGAAATTCCCGGCAATAAAATATCAAGAATGATGACGCTAGGCGATTCAATCTCTTCTTTAATGAGTTTTTGGATTATTACCAATGCTTCTTCTCCACTACTTACACTTTGAATTGCAAAACCGGCTGTCTCAAAAACCACCCCGTAAAGTTCAATAAGGTCTGGTTCATCTTCCACAAACATTAAAATTTTGTATTTTTTCTGTTCCATTTGTTTTATTTAATTATAACAATTTTATAACGGCATTTCCACATAAAACACAGACCCCTTGCCCATCCCTTCGCTCTCTGCCCACACTCTTCCGTTGTGCGTTTTTATGATTGAGGCGGCGATGAAGAGACCGATTCCTCTGCCTGTGGTATAGAGTTTTTGCGCTTGCTCTCCTCGCTCAAAGTATTTGGTAAATAATGTAGGGATTTCTTCGGGATTGACGCCAATGCCGTTGTCTTTGATGGCGACTTGGAAGGAGGAATTGATGGTTTTGCCTTGAATTATGATTTCTCCTTTGGGGGCTTGCCCCGCACCGAGCTTGCTCTGGTGCGGGGTGTATTTGACAGCATTATCAATCAAATTAGACAAGGCGATTTTGAGTTTTTCAAGGTCAGCGGGGATAAGAGGCCAGTCCTGTTTGTTTGTTGGAATGAGCTTGATATTGAGGTTCTTGGTTTGGATTTCCTGTTGAAATTCGTTGAGGATTTCATCAATAATATCTCTGATATTGATTGGATGTATATTCAACGGCTGTTTGCCAACCTGAAGCTGGGAAATATCCAATAGTTCATTGACCAGTTTGACGAGACGATCGGTGGAGTTGAATGTTTTGTTTGTATATTCTTTTCTTGTTTTAGAACCGATTTCCTCTCCTTTTTCTAAAAGAACCGACAAATAACCTTTCATAATGGCAAGAGGAGTTTTAAGATGATGAGCAGTAATATTTATAAATTCCGATTTCAACTTATCAAGCTTTTCGAGGCGAACATTACTTTCTTTTAATTCTAAATTCAGCTTATTTATTTCATCAAATTTTTTTATAGTCTCCTCTCCCCACTTGAATGTGACAAAAAAGACCACTATCATAATAATTATCCAGATAAGAAAAACAGGGAAACTTACAAGCATGCCTTTTTGTGGGAGATCAAGGATATAAAAAGTGGAGACTGCTCCTAAGCTGTACATAGTTATTAACCATCCAATCAGAATGGGTATAATAAGCTTTCCAAAAACAAGATGCTTTATTTTTTTATACAGCTCAATTGATTTATAAATTAAAATAATACTTCCTAACGACAGAGTTATCCATCCGAAAGTAAAAACAAAAGCGCGAAGCGCTAAGACATTCTCATTAAAAAGTGAAATAAAAAATTTAATCATGCCTTTGGTTTACAATAGTAATATTATATAATGATTTTAATGCAAGCACAAAAGCAATGGTATCCGCATAAAGTTCGCTTTTACGAATATGCGTGAACACCGCGAATAGAATTCATAAATCACCTATGGAAGATTTTCCCCGTCTCGCAAAACATCAATTAAGAACTCCCCTCACTTTAATCAGGGGTTATTTAAGTTTTATGGAAAGCGGCGATTTCCAGAAATTTCCGGCTGAAAAACAAAAAGAAATTATCGCCAAGATGGCGGCGGAATCGGAAAAATTAAACCTTTTAATCAATGACGTATTTTTATCGCTCCAGATAGAAAAAGGATTAACGACTAAACCGGAGCCGATTAAATTAAAAAAGCTGATTGAAGATATTCACAATCAGACATTAAAGCCAAATTACGACAAGAAAAATCTCGTTTTGGATATTAAAGATGACTCTCAAATTGAAATCAATTCCGACACGTTCTATTTAACCATAGTTTTACAAAAGATTCTTGATAACGCTGAAAAATATTCTTTATCCGGACAAGTAGATATTAACATTTCCAAAAAAGACAATTATGCTATAATTGAAATTAAGGATTCCGGCATAGGCTTAACCGATGAAGAAAAACCGAAAATTTTTCATAGATTTTTCCGCGGGCTGAAAGCCAAAGAAATTTGGCCCGATGGTTCCGGTCTGGGACTTGAGATTATAAAAGGAATAATTAAAACGCTTGACGGCGAAATCTCGGCTGAAAGCGAAGGACGAGATAAAGGAACAAAATTTATTATTAAACTCCCAATATGACTATGACAAAAATTTTATTTATTGAAGACGAAGACTTTCTAAGGTCGCTTTTCTCGGAAGCGCTTTCTTTGGACACGACTCGAAAATACGAAATCTTGAAAGCCCAGGATTTAATTTCTGGACTGGATGTGGCTAAAATAAGCAAACCCGACGCGATTATTCTTGACCTTGTTTTGCCGACTAATAAAGCGGCCGGAAACGAGGATTTAAGCGAAGAGAGGGGTTTTGAATTTCTGGAAAAAATCAAATCCGATTCTGAATTAAAAAATATTCCTATTGTTGTTTTTTCTAATCTCAGCGAACCGAACATTAAAGACCGCGCCTTAAAATCAGGAGCGACTGAATATTTGGTAAAAGTTGAAACAATGCCTCAAGAATTTTTAGAAACCATTCAAAAAGTTTTATAGACCCCAATTAGAAGCGGCAAAAATAATAATACTCAAAATAATCCACGAAGTGGCGTTTCTTAAAATTACTCGACGAGTTAAAGCGCCGTTAAAGTGATTAACGATAAAATCCATTAGAATAAGAGCCGCGAACAGCGTCAGGGCGGAAGAATTAAGAAAACCGATTGGTAATAAAGAAATTACCCAAATAAGTTCAAATATTAAAAAAGAAAATCCGGCCGTTATTAAAGCCCTCCTTTTGGAGAAATCTGGGATAAAGAAAAATAAAAATTCTTTGGAAAGAAAAAATGTCCCCAAACCAACTGATAAATATTTAATCAGGAAAAATTGCGATTTATCAATTAAGAAAAAAAAGAAGAACATCAAAAAGAATAAAATATTGCTTAATAAATAATAAAGAGACGAACGATTAACGAAGATTAAATTTTTAATCCCCAAAAGCAGATAAAAAAGAACTGCTAATAATAAAATTGACGCTATTCCGGCAATCCCAAAATTTAAAAATTTTATAGCCAGAAACGAAACGATTAAAAGAACAAAAAACGAAACGAGGAATTGACGACACAAAAAAACAGGCCGCCAATAAAAATA
>JBBTWF010000005.1:0-42141 GCA_038062875.1 Patescibacteria group bacterium | reverse complement strand
ATCACATTCTTGAGTTATTGGTTCGTGGCAAACATTCCCGGCTTCAAATTCTGGACAATTCCCTTGATCGCGGCCATTCTCACATTTTGGCTTGGCAATCTGTTCTGGCGCAAATCCAAACAAGTGGAAAGGGCGTATATCATTGAAAAACAAGCTCACAAGGAACTGCTTCATCTTTCAGAAGTCAAAGACCAATTCATTTTGGCAACCCAGCATCATCTGAGAACTCCTCTTACCATTATGAAAGGTTATCTGTCCGCCATTCTCGACAAAGACAAAACATTACAAACACAGACCAAAGACCGCCTTTTCAGGGTTTCTGTTTCCACCGACCGTCTCGTCAAACTGGTCAATGAACTATTGGATATTTCCCAGCTTCAGGTTGGCAAACAGCCGTTGAATATACATCCAATCAATATCAGAGATATTATTGATGAAATCCTCAACGAATTTCAACAGGAAATCCAAACCAAGAACCTCAATATCAAGCTCATTCCAACAAACAAACAGGACTGGCCTCTTATCCCCGCTGACCTTGAAAAACTCAAAATCGCCTTGTCTAATTTGATTGATAATGCTGTCAAATACACCCCGCACCAGAGCAAGCTCGGTGCGGGGCAAGCCCCCAAAGGAGAAATCATAATTCAAGGCAAAACCATCAATTCCTCCTTCCAAGTCGCCATCAAAGACAACGGCATTGGCGTCAATCCGGAAGAACTGCCCACATTATTTACCAAATACTTTGAGCGAGGCGAGCAAGCGCAAAAACTTTACACCACAGGCAGAGGCATCGGCCTATTCATCGCCGCCTCAATCATAAAAGCGCACAACGGAAGAGTGTGGGCTGAGAGCGAAGGGATTGGGAAGGGGGCCATTTTTTATGTTGAGTTGTCGATGGAGTAAGTCGGCGCGCCTTTTTCTAAAAAAGATTTAATATTTTCAATATCCGCGTTTAAAATCCGTTGAAGCGCTTCGGTAGTATTGAAAGCGGTGTGCGGAGTGATAATCACGTTCGGCATATCAATTAAAACATGGTCAGCTAAAATAGCTCTCATATCGTGTTCTTCCGGGCGGCCGTAAAGTAAAAACGCTTTTTCGTCGCTAATAACGCCTTCCTCTTCCAGAACATCGGCGCCGTAGCCGCCTAAAATTCCGTCATTTAAGGCCTTTACTATTGCTTCGGTTTCCACAAGCGGTCCGCGGCTGGTATTAATTAAAATCGCGCCTTTTTTGATTTTATTGATATTATCAGCGTTGATTAAATGATGAGTTGAAGGTGAATAAGGAGTATGAAGTGAAACAATATCGGCGTTAGCTAAAACTTCTTCAAGTGGCATATATCTAAAATTTTCCTCTTTTGCGAATTTTTCATCGGGTTTGGCATCTACGGCAATCACCTTCATTCCAAATCCATTGGCGATTTTGACCATATATTTTCCGATTCTGCCGGTGC
This sequence comes from Patescibacteria group bacterium, assembly GCA_038062875.1. GTDB lineage: Bacteria > Patescibacteriota > Minisyncoccia > UBA6257 > UBA9933 > JBBTWF01. The sequence continues at coordinate 40,688 of JBBTWF010000005.1, read as the reverse complement.
CGACAATGCCGATGGTTTTTCCTTTTAAATCAAAACCTCGAAGTCCGTCAAAATTGAACAATCCTTTTTCTTTAATGCGATCATAGGCCTCAAAGATTTTTCTTGACAAAGTTAATATAAGCGCGAAAGCGAATTCAGCCACTGTGTTGTCGCCGTAGCCCGGCACATAAGCGACCTGGATATTTTTTTCTTTGGCGGATTTTAAATCAATATGGTCAAAACCGGTTGAGCGAGTGGTAATTAATTTAAGATTAGGAAAAGCGTTTATCGTTTCTTTATCAATTTTTGACCCGACAAAAATAGAGATAATGTCAAAGTCCTTTTTCTCGGGTAAATTATCCTTATTTAATTTTTCTTTAGAAAAAAATAAATCGAATCCGTATTTATCTGCGTTGATATCCGTATTTATCCGCGCTTTGATATAAAGAATTTCCCAGTCCTCAATTTCAAAAAAAGCGATTTTCATATATTTTTATTATATTACTCTGGCAGTAAAACGCCAATGCCGAAAATAGTTAAAATCCCCAGAATAATTATAAAAAGATGCGAAAAATCAGAGCCCTTGGTTTTGTGGTGGACGTGAGGCAAAAGGTCGGTAGCGGCAATGTATATGAACGAGCCGGCGGCGAAAGACAACAAATAGGGGAGGCGGTTTATAAAAATCGGCGCGGCCAAAAAAGCGGCAATCGCTCCCAAAGGAGAGGCAAAACTAGAAAAAAGATTTATAATAATTACTTTTCTACTATTGTAACCGCTGTGAAGCAAAACCCCGAAATCGCCAATTTTATGAGGAACTTCATGGAAAAAAATCGCCAAAGAAGAGGCAATACCGACCGGTATAGAAACTAAAAAACTTGAAGCAATAATAATTCCGTCAATGAAGTTGTGGATTGTGTCGCTGAAAATAACTGTTGAATTAAAAGTATGGATTTCACATATTTCTTCATCGTGGCAGTGATGCCATTTGAGAAATTTTTCAAAGATAAAAAGAAGAAGAAAGCCGGTAAGAGCAATGCCTAAAATTAAATTTTGGCTCCCTGTATTTTCGTCAAGTTTCAAGGCCTCCGGAATTAAATCAAAAAAAGCCGCTCCCAAAAGAGCGCCAATGGCGAAACTTACGAAATAAAGAGAAAGACGGCGCGCTAAGTTTTCTTTATAAAGAAGCAGTAAACCCCCGACTAAAGAGAAAATTCCCCCAAAGACGCTGGCGCCGAGAATCCAATAGAAAATATACATAGTTACTTCTTCGCCTTGATAATTTCATCAACAACTCCGTATTCTTTGGCTTCTTTGGCTGTAAGCCAGAAATCTCGGTCAGTGTCGTTTTCAATTTTAGACAGCGATTGTCCGGTATGTTTTGTTAAGATTTGGCTTAATTGGTCTTTGATTTTTATAATATGACGAGCCGCGATTTCCACTTCTATTGCTTGGCCTTCGCCGCCGCCCATTACTTGGTGAAGCAGAACTTCGGAATTAGGCAGAATAAATCTTTTGCCTTTTTTTCCGGCAGCTAAAAGCACCGCTCCCATTGAGCCGGCGATGCCGACGCAAATCGTTGAAACATCGGGTTTTATATGCTGCATTGTATCGTAAATCGCCAAACCAGCCGTCACCATTCCGCCCGGAGTATTAAGATAAAGTGTGATATCTTTTTTCTGGTCTTCGTGTTCCAAAAATAAAAGTTGGGCGATTATTATGTTTGCCACAGCATCAGTAATCGGCCCGCCAAGAAAAATTATCCGTTCTTTGAGAAGTCTGGAATATATGTCGTAAGCGCGTTCGCCGTATTGGGATTTTTCAATTACGGTCGGAATTAAGTATTGGTCGTATTCCATGGTTTTATTATAATTTATCCCGCACCTTTTTGGAATACCACAGTTTCTCTGATGGTGAAAATACAAATTTTTTAGCAGTGATTTAATATTTTGCCAAAAAGGTGCGGGATTTACTTTAAAAATTTTACAATCAGCAACGCCACAATATTAATAACTTTGATTAAAGGATTAATAGCTGGGCCTGCGGTGTCTTTGTATGGGTCGCCGACTGTGTCTCCGGTAACCGCGGCTTTATGAGCTTCCGAACCCTTGCCGCCAAAGTTGCCCTCCTCAATGTATTTTTTAGCGTTATCCCAGGCCGCTCCTCCGGCTGTCATTGAGAGCGCCATAAATAAACCCGAAATAATTGAACCGATTAGAAATCCGCCAAGGGCTTCAGCGCCTAATAAAAATCCAACCAAAAGAACTGAAACAACAGGAATCAGAGCTGGGATAATCATTTCTTTGATAGCCGCTTTGGTAACAATATCAACCGCTCGACCGTAATCGGGTTTATTTTCCCCCTTCATAATTCCCGGGATTTCTCTGAATTGCCGACGGACTTCTTCGACAACCGAACCGGCTGTTTTGCCAACCGCTCTCATTGCCATTGAACTGAAAAGATAGGGTACAGCCGCTCCCAAGAATAAGCCGGCAATAACATAAGGATTCTGAAGTTCAAATTTTATATCTTTAATGAATCCGGATAATTCTTCAGTGTAGCTAGCAAACAAAACTAAAGCGGCCAAACCAGCCGAAGCAATAGCATATCCCTTGGTAATGGCTTTGGTGGTATTACCAACAGAATCAAGAGCGTCGGTGATTTTTCTGACTTCCTGCGGCTGATTGGTCATTTCCGCGATGCCGCCGGCGTTGTCGGTAACCGGTCCGAAAGAATCAATGGCGATTATTACGCCTGCCACGGAAAGCATAGCTACAGCGGCAATGGCGATTCCGTAAATTCCAGCCAAACCGAAACTTGTCAAGACGCCGGCGATAATCAAAACAATCGGCAATCCGGTTGATTCCATCCCAACCGCTAATCCTATAATAATATTTGTGCCGTGACCGGAGCGCGAAGCATTAGCGATGGATTGAACCGGTCTGAATTTTTTAGCAGTGTAATAGTCGGTGATAATAACCATTAAAGCCGTAATTATTAGGCCGATTAAAGCGCAAAGATAGATATTCAAATAATTTTCAGCGAAATACATTTTGCTTGCCGGATAAAATAAAATAGCGGAAATGAGCAATGAAGCGAAAAGTCCTTTGTAAAGAGCTGCCATAATATCTTGATTTTTGCCAAGACGGACAAACAAAGCGCCGATTATTGAGGCTATAATCGCTAAACCTGCAAGAACTAACGGGAAATTAACGCCATTAATGCCGATTATCAGAGAGCCGAGTAGAATTGCCGCGGTTAAAGTAACGGCGTATGTTTCAAAAAGATCAGCCGCCATTCCGGCGCAGTCGCCGACATTGTCGCCGACATTATCGGCGATAACAGCCGGATTTCTTGGGTCGTCTTCCGGAATGCCGGCTTCCACTTTGCCTACTAAATCAGCTCCCACATCAGCGGCTTTGGTGAAAATGCCACCGCCCAGCCGCGCAAAAATCGAAATTAAACTCGCGCCAAAACTTAAACTTATTAAAACTTTTATGTCATTCGTTAAGAAATAAAAGCCAGCCACCGCTAAAAGCGCCAGAGCGACTACTAAAAATCCAGTTACCGAACCGGCTCTAAATGCCAAAGAAAGAGCGGGCAACAATCCCTTTTTGGCCGCTTCCGTGGTCTTAGCATTAGAGCGGACAGCGACATTCATTCCGATATAACCTGCTAAAGCAGAAGCAATTGCCCCGACTAAAAAACCGATTGCCGATAAGGCGCTAAGAAAGATATAAATAACAATAAAAAGAATAGTTGCCACAATAGCAACACTACGATATTGACGATTAAGATAAGCCGAAGAGCCGGTTTGGATGGCCTTAGAGATTTCTACCATCTCTGGACTGCCGGTCGGCTGTTTTTTAAGCCAGAAAATCAAATATAAACTATACAAGATTGCGATAATAATTGGGATTAAGGTTAAAGAATAAATATTGAACATATGTTTTTTAAACCAAACTTATTCAGTATTTGTTTTTTCCACTTCCACCTCTGCCGTCCCGCCTTCATGTGTTTCTTCGGGCCGCGATTGAGAACGGACATCGATTTTCCAACCTGTTAGTTTAGCCGCAAGTCGGACATTTTGTCCGCCTTTGCCGATTGCTAAACTTAATTGATCTTCTGGCACAAATGCTTTAGCTCCCCTGCGCGGCATAATTTCCACATCTTTTACTTTTGATGGAGAAAGAGCGGCGGCGATAAATTTACCAGGGTCTTCCGACCATTCAATGATGTCAATTTTTTCAACACCGAGCTCATTAGTTACGGACATTACGCGAGTTCCTCTTTGGCCAACGCAAGAGCCGACCGGGTCAACGCCTTCTATTTTTGATGTAACCGCGATTTTCGTTCTACTGCCGGCTTCCCGAGCAATTGATTTAATTTCCACTGAGCCGTCTTGAATTTCCGGCACTTCCATTTCAAAAAGTTTGCTGACGAATTTTGGGTGAGAACGGGAAAGAATAATCCCCGGCAATCTGGAGGTTTCTTCTTGAAGCGCTAAAACGTAAAAACGCAGTCGTTCGCCGATTCGATAATGTTCGCCTGGAATGGCCTCATTGTAAAACATCATTCCGACAGCCCTGCCTAAATCAATATAAACATTGCCTCGTTCAACGCGCTGGACAACACCGCTAATAATCTCTCCTTCTTTATTTATGTATTCTTTTTGGATTGACGCTCTTTCGGCCTCTCTTATTTTTTGAAGAATTACCTGTTTGGCGGCCTGGGCCGCGATTCTTCCAAATTCGTCGTGTTCTTCTAAGGGAAATTCCAATTCTTCGCCGAGTTCAACGTCTTTTTTGATTTGTTTCGCTTCTTTAATTAAAATATGGCGGTCGGGATTATAACGCGGCAGTTTTTCTTCATCTTCCGCGGATTTAGCAAAAATTGGTTTTTTTTCTTTTTCATATTTTTCGTCATCTTCTCTTGCCTCCGCTATTTCCACCGTGTTTTCGTCAACCACAGTTTTTATTTTTTTAAATTCCAAATCGCCGGTTTTTAAATCCAGTTTTGCCCTGATAATTTCTCCTTTTTTCCCGTATTCTTTTTTATAAGCGGCGGCGATTGACTCTTCGATTACGTTCATAATCTGCTTCGGTTCAATGCCTTTTTCGTCGGCAATCTGCTCCACCGCCCGATTGAGATTTTTTAAGTCCATCATAATTTTATAAAAGTCCGCTTTCGGCGGACTTTCAATAGTTAAATTATACAATTTTACTTCAAGAAAAGTCAAGGATTCGATATTATCTGTTTGATTTTGGCGCGATTTTAATATAGATTTAAATATGAAATGAGAAATTCAGCGCCCGCCGTTCATTTATTTAAGGTTAAGAAGATTAATAACGACCGTCTTTGTGGATTTCTTTCGGAAAAAGAGGTGCATATTTATAAAAATATTTCTTCGTGGAAAAAACAAAAAGATTGGTTTTCCGGAAGGATGGCCGTTAAAAAAGCGATTCGGAGTTATTTTTTAAAGAAATTTTATTTATTAATTGATTTTAACAAAATAGAGATTTTAAATAAAAAATCGGGCAGGCCGTTTTATAAAATTATTAAGAAATGCGATTCGAAAATTCTAAAAGAAATCAAGGAAACGGATATCTCAATTAGTCATTGTGGCGGTATAGGCGTCGGGAGCATTGTTAATGTTCGTCAGAAAGGAGTTGTGGGTATTGATATAGAAAAAATAAAAGGAGTAAATCGTGCATTTTCAAAAAAATTTCTTACCGACAATGAATTAAAAATAATATCCCGACAAAACAAAGAAAACAAAAGAAAATTAATAATATTGTTTTGGTGTGTAAAAGAAGCATACTTAAAGGCGGTTGGTTGCGGATTGTCATATTCTCCGAAATTGATAGATATTAATTTCGACAATTTGCGTAAAAAGCCGATTAAATTGTATAATAAAAATAGAGAATTACCGGCGATAGTAAAATGGAGGATTATTTTAAATAGATTTATATTAACTCAAATTAACATTCCACGTACTTTTTATGGAAGATAAAACTAATAAAAAGCTTATCAGGATTATTTCGGGAATATCCGGCATTGATGAAGAAAAAATCACATTAGACGCCAAAATTGAGGATTTAGTCCACGATTCTTTTCATATTTTCGAATTAATACCAGTCCTTGAAAGGAAATTCGGACTCAAATTGGATTATAAGGAGTTGACGCGCATTAAGACGATCGGAGACATTATTGCGTTAATTAACTTAAAAAACAATAAAATATGAACCGTTTATTCGCTCTTTTATCGTTGGCTTTGCGCGATACCTCAAAGAGCGGAATCAATTTTTTTCTTACAATTCTGTCTTTAACCGCTTTATTCGCGGCTCTGTTCACAACAGCCGGAATTTTAGAGGGTTTTAAAACTGCCTTAACTGACGGCGCCATTGGTTCTTCGGGTCATATCATTATCACCCCCGGAGAAAATAATACATTCATTTCTGATTTTGATATTGAAAATATTTCCAAGGAATTAAATTCTATTGACAACATAGAAGCTTTTAATGTCAGAAGCGTCATAATGGCTGTTGGCACTAGTTATAAAGGCAAGATGCATAGTCCTTATCGAGTGGTTGGTTTTTCGCCGAAACAAGAAAATAAAGTTACGGGATTTGAAGATAAAATCGTTCAAGGAAGAAATATTGTTTCGTCACGAAACAATGAGGCGGTGTTGGGCCTTACTATTGCGGACTCATTAGTTGGTTATCCCTATGATAAAGATAGGATAAAAATTGGGGAAACGATTAATATCGTCGCCACCGATGGAACGAATTATGATTATAAGGTAGTGGGAATCGCTGATTTTAAAACATTTTTACCAAATTGGGTTGTTTATTTAGATAAAGAAGCGTTGGAAAAACTCGATGATTCGCAAAAAAATAGCGAGATAGTCATAAAATTAAAAGATTTGGATAAAATTGAACAGACAAAGAAAGAAATTCAAGAAAAGAATTTAAATGTTCATGTGGCTACTTGGCGAGAAGATGCTGGTTATATTGACGATTTACTTTCGGGATTTTCTTTGGTTATGAATATGGTTATAAATTTTTTCCTGGCAGTCACTTTCATAATTATCGCAATGGTGATTTTTATTCACACCATTCAAAGAAGAAGGCAAATCGGCATTATCAAATCAATGGGCGGAGGTGATAAATTTGTAATCACCGTCTATATTTTAGAGGCGTTTATTTATTCCACCTTATCGTTTGTTTTGGGCGGATTAATATTCGTGCTAATTCACCAGTATTTTGCTGGCAATCCGATTGTTTTACTTATCGGGGATTTAAGAACGGTTATTAATTATCATCTTTTTTGGATATCTTTTTGGGCTTATTTAGGGGCGACTTTACTTGGGAGCGCGGTACCAGCTTATCTTGCCTCAAAAACAAAAATAGTCGATGTAATGCGTGGGTCTATTTAAAATGATAAACCAAGAACTTATTGATTACATAATTAAGTGCCGGGCGTTAAAAATTTCTAACGAACAAATTAAGACCAATTTGATTTCCATTGGTTGGCACAACGAGTTAATAAATGATGCGTTTCACGAAATAGTCTCAATAGAAAGTCAAAAACTTCCGCTTGTTAGAATTAATAATATTTTTAAGAGATATAGCCCGTCAAAAAATATTACAGTCGCGGCGTTAAATGGAATCAGTTTGGAAGTTTATAAGGGGGAGTTTTTGTCCATTACTGGGTATTCCGGTTCCGGCAAAAGCACTTTATTGAATTTAATCGGCTTGATTGATGAGCCAGACGGCGGAGAAATTATATTTGAAAACGAAGACATTAAAGGTTCTAAAAATAGACAGTTGACGCAATTGCGGCTTTTTAATATCGGATTTATTTTTCAATTTTTTAATCTTTTAGAGGACTTTACGGCTATTGAAAATGTCGCTTTCGCTTTGCGGCTTCAAAATGTTGGATTCAGAAAAACCAAAGAGAGAGCGAAAGAAATTTTAGAAGTTCTTGGTTTAAAAGATAAAATGAAGCGGTATCCGAAAGAACTTTCCGGCGGGGAACAGCAAAGGGTTGCTATCGCTCGGGCTTTAGCCAAAGACCCGTTGTTGATTTTGGCTGACGAACCAACCGCCCACCTTGATTTTAAAAACGGCCAGTTGTTAATCTCGCTTTTAAGAGAAATTAACGTCAAATTCAAAAAAACAATTGTGCTTGTTTCACATGAGCCCTCTTTTGCCGAACAGGCGGATAGAGTAGTTATTTTAATGGACGGCAAATTAAACGATATCAAAAGATTAAGATTATAAATTTTTACTTTTTAAGGGGGCTTATCACTTCTTTAATCGGGCGTCTTAATGATTTTATTTTTGGTATTTCTGCGCAACCGATTCTTAATAGACAAATTAAAGCGTTATTTTCGGAAATTTTAGAATTTAGAGAAAATTCTCTAAAACATTTTTTTGCTATTTTTCGGTGCCACGGCCGCAATTCCCCCATTTTTTCAGGAAAGAACTCGTACATTAATAAATAAAGGGCTCCGGCTATCGGCTGGCAGGCGATTTTTTCAGAAGTTAGATAAAGCCAAATATTTTGAAGAATTTGTCCTCCTTTTAAATAATCAATATCGGAGGCGTTCGGCATAGTCAGAATTAAAACAGCTGAAGAGGCCTTAATCAGACCGCGTTGGTGAAAACAAGAATTAATTCCGATAATCCAACGCGCGAGAATCGAGGTTCTGGATATTTTCGCGAAAAAATTAAAAAGTATTTTTTTAAATTTATTCAATCCTAAGGTTTCTAAAAACAAACCGTCTTTCGTTAAATAAGCTTCTTTTTCGTCCAGACGAAGCCATTTTAACAAATCGTTTCTTTTTTCATTATTATTCCATAACACAAAATCAAAAAGAGAGGCAGCGTTGGCTATTTTTTTTATTGAAGCCCTATCGTCAACCCAATAAAGGTTGGCGTTGTTTTGTTTCGCGATATCAAGCGTTGTATTTTTTATTGTTTCGTTTATACGGCAATTTTGGTAACGCGTTCTATTGGTTGCGCGTTGAGGAATAAATAAATAAAAAGGATGACTGGCTTTCTTCTTGTTTATTGAAAGATTTACGCGAGCAATTAGATTTTTGTATTTTTTATCGGGGAAGTTGATGATTTCTGGCAGATATCCAAGGTGGGAAGATGCGATTTTTATATTTTCCAAAAGAGCGCCTAAACAGATTAAATCTAAAGCGTTTTCAGTATGCAGAAATTCTCCTGTTTTTTTTCTATCTTCGTCAAGGTACACATAAATTGATTTTTTATCTGTTTTAAAATACCAGGGCTGGTTATTATCCACTGAAGGCGCCATTATTCCATATTCTATTATTTTTAAAATATCTTGCTCCATTTTTGTTTATAAATTCCCCGACTTGGCAAGCTTTTTTTTGATAATCCATTTTTTAAAACGCTGAATAAAATTTCTATTTCCGTTTCTTAAGTTTATTTTTTTATATTTTTGAAGATATGGGTCAAATTGCGAACAAAATGGGGCTGGTTTTACCTTTTTCCCAAGTATTATTTTTATAACCTCGCAAGATGTTAAATTGGCGCATAAAAGAGTAGCTAAACTCAAAGAAGGAGCTTTTTTTTTGCTAAAATCGATAAGCGATGGTTTAAAATATTTTCTATGGAGCAAGCTCGGGCTTAATCCAAGTGCGAAAGAGAATAATTTTTCATTATCGGTTTCTTCATTTTTAATGTCAAAATATTCCTCAAAACTCATTCCTTTGGGAGAAAAAACTAAAAGCGAGGCGCCGAAACCCACAGGAGCGGAAGTTATGGCGTAAATTTTTTTCTTTTTCGCTTCTCTAAATAAAGCGATTCTGTCTTTAATGTTAAAAAAGTCCAGTCCGTCCAATACTACATCCGCGTTTTTTAGAAATTCACCAATGTTATTTTCGTCAACGCCTTTTCCAAATTTTTGAATGGTAATAAATGGATTAATTGATTTGGCCATTTTCTCAAGCGTGTCAATTTTGGATTTTCCCAATGAATTTATGTCAGCGCCAACCTGTCGGTTTATATTTGGCAATTCAAAAACATCAAAATCGGCGATATTAAAATTTTTAACGCCAATTCTTACCAAGTTTAAAAAATATATTCCACCAACGCCGCCAAGGCCAGCGATGGCGATTTTCGCTCTACTTATCTTTTCCTGTTCTTCGGTTGTTAGCAACCCAAGATTTCTTGAAAAAGCTTGTTTATAGAATTCATTTTCTTGAAATTGCATAAAAACACGATATTTTATGTTTTAAGAGCGCATTTTTTTCTTTTCTTCTTCGGTGGCAAAACAACGATGATAAATTCGATCCGGCAAAACAAAAGACATATATCTTATATATAAAGTTCCGGAGATAAATACGCCCAATAGAAGCCAGCCGATTCCCGAAAGACAAAAAAGAGTAATTTCGTAAGATATTTGTTCTGTTTCTAATTGTAATAAAGCGAGGTCCGCGGAGCGTATAGAAGAAATTGTTTCTTCTCCTATATTATTATTCTGACGCATAAATTCATAATTATCCCGTAATTCAAAATATTTGTTTTGTAATTCAAAATATTTGTTTTGCGTCTCAAAAGCCAGGAAGAAGAAATAAATTCCTATAATTACGGCGGAGACCCCCATTGTTTTCAATATCAAGCTTACTATCTTGCGATAAGGCGTTTGAATGTCGTCTTCCAACACCCAAATATTGCGTTTTATAATTTCTAATAATCCCATATTTAATATTATATCATATTTTTATTTTAAAAGTAAGCCTTGATTTTCCGCCGAACATTTTATAATTCGGTTTATTTTTATAAAAAATTTTATAAACAGCTGGTTTTTTTTCGGCGGCAATCTTTTTTAATTGTTTATTTATAGTGAGATACTTGGCAATCGCCGGAGCTCCATTCATTGCTGGATATTTTTTCAATCCTTTCCCCAGATCTTTAAAAAATAAATGTTCGTAGAAAATTTTGTGGAGAGGATTGACGCAAATACAGATATTATTAATGCCGCGATATAGGCAGTAATGGAACATTAGTTTAAAAAGCGTTAATAGCAAGTTAATTGTTTTAATTTCCTCAAAAGAAGATTTAGTTGTTTCATTATCAAAGGCGAGTTGCGAAATCTCGGAGATTTTTTTCCCTTTTTTCCGCAAATCATCCAATTCTTTTTTATAGAGCGAATCCATCGGTAGACCGGATTCCGAGTCTATAATAAGAGAAGCGGTGGCGATAACTTTATTATTATTTTTAGCTACGAAAGTGACTGACTTTGATGGAGTATTAAATGAGGTTTTGTAAATTTTTTCGTTAGACGCTTTAATGAATTTTTTTCTTCGGTATTCTAAGTAAGCCAGATTAAGAGCTCTGTTTAATTCTTTTTCTGATTTTACTAACGAAAAAATAATATTACTCATTTTGCGCAGGTTTTTTTGTAATTTTTTTCCGTATATGAAATGTGGCGCCTTTATATATCAAAATAAGAACGAGTATTGCCGAAAAAAGATACTCAATTTTCTGGAAAAGTCCAAAATAATTTATACCCTTACCTGCCAGCCATCCTAATGGGATTAGCACTAAGAGCCAGATGACAGTGCTTATAGTATCAAAAATCAGAAAATCTTTCAATTTCACACGACGCAATGATAAATAAAGCAGTATTAAAAATCGCGTTCCATATGAAAACTTCATAAATAAAAGCACGGGAAAAAGCTTTTTCCCAGCCACCGCGTTAATAACTAAAGCCAACTTTTTCATTCTGCTCTGGTCTTTTTCTCCTAATCGATAGTTGATTTTTAAAAGAAATTGGCCAAGCAGATACCAAAAGAAATCAGAAATAAGCGTTCCGGCCAGTGTTAACCAAAATACATCGATAGGAGACCACCATCCTTTTACTGATAAGGCGGAGGCGGTTATTATGAAGCTTTCGGCAAAAAAAATCGCTCCTCCAAAAATTGCCCAAAGCTTGTACTCAATTAAGAGGCCGATTACGCTTCCGCTAAAAAGTAGATAAATTTGATTTAATTGTTCAAGCACGTCTAAATTTTATTTTTAATATTATAAAATTAGAGATTTTTCAAAGACAGCCCAATTTTTCCATTTTCAGTACGGATAACTTTCGCTTTGACGCGGTCGCCAATTTTCACCACGTCCTCCACTTTTTCCACGAATCCGTTTTTAAGTTCGGAAACGTGAATCATCCCGTCTTTGCCGGCGCCTAAATCAACAATAGCTCCGAAGTCGAGGATTTTTATTATTTCTCCTTCCACGAGTTCGCCGATTTGGAATTCGCGGGTGAGCGATTTAATATAATTAACCGCTGCCATAGCTTTTTCAGGATCAATAGAGGCCACAAAAATTCGTCCGCTTTCTTCAATATCAATCGCGTCCACGCCGGTGTCTTTGGTGATTTTTTTAATCATTTTACCGCCCGGCCCGATAATTTCGCCTATTCTCTCTGGATTAATTTCCACAGTCATAATAATCGGAGCAAAAGAAGAAACTTGCGGTCTTGGTTTATCAATAGTTTTATTTATCACTTCCAAAATTTCCAAACGGGCTTTTTTAGCTTGTTGGAAGACCTCTTTAAGTATAGGAAGAGCAACGCCGTCGATTTTTACGTCCATTTGAATGGCAGTAATGCCGTCTTTAGTGCCGGCGACTTTACAGTCCATATCGCCGTAATGGTCTTCCGGCCCTTGGATGTCGGTTAAAATTTTATAGGTTATAGGTTTTAGGTTTTGGGTTTTAGTTTCAATTATTAATCCCATCGCGATTCCAGCCACTGGTTTTTTAATCGGCACTCCGGCATCCATTAAGGACAATGAAGAAGCGCAAACACTTGCCATAGAAGAAGAGCCGTTGGAAGATAAAATTTCCGAAACTACACGAATAGTGTAAGGAAATTCTTCCTGGGATGGGATAAGAGATCTGATGGCTTTATCCGCCAAAGCGCCGTGGCCGATTTCTCTGCGTCCAGGACCGCCGAGCCGTTTTATTTCGCCTGTTGAATACGGCGGAAAATTATAATGGAGCATAAATCGGCGTTTAGCAGTTGTTTCCATCGTCTCAATCAATTGTTCAGCTCCTGGCGCGGCCAAAGTAGTGACTGCCAGCGCTTGGGTATTGCCACGGATAAAAAGAGCGGAGCCGTGAAGCCGTTTAAATAATCCAACTTCAGCGTGAAGTTCGCGTACTTCGTCAAGCCGTCTGCCGTCAGGCCTTTTTTCGGACTCAAGAATATTTTTATGGACTAATTTGTCGATTTCTTCCTCGAGTATTGCATCAATAAATTTAATTCCTTCGGTCATTTCTTCTTGTTCCAGATGTTCTTTTAGAGATTGTTTTAATTCATCAAGTTTGTTTTTGCGTTCGGTTTTTTCTGACGGATAGATTGCGTCTTTCAGTTTATCTTTGAGAAAATCTTTAATTTTGTTTTTAATTTTTTCATCCGGTTCGGCTAAAAGGACTTCCGCTTTCGGCTGCCCGATTTTTTTAACGATTTCTTTTTGGAAATCAATCAGTTTTGAGATTTCTTTTTGAGCCAAATCAAAACTTTCAATTACTTCATCTTCGGTAGTTTCGTTTCCGTCTAATTCAATCATATTGATTGCGTTGTCAAGACCAGCGGCAAAAGCGCTGAATTTAGTTTGTAGTTCTTTAATTTTGGAATTTTCGGGGTTAATGAAAGTTTCACCATCAGAGGCTCGGACGATTTTAACGCCGGCAACAGGACCATTCCACGGGATTTCTGAAATCGCTAAAGCGGCTGAAGCAGTAAGAAGAGAAATAAAATCAGGGTCGTTTTCTTCATCGTAAGAAATGATAGTAATAACGATTTGGACGTCTCGGCGCATCCTCTGATCAAAAAGCGGCCGCAAAGCTCGGTCAATGAGCCGACCGGAAAGAATGGCTTCTTCTGAAGGACGGCCTTCGCGCCGAACAAATCGGCTGCCGATTATTTTACCGGCCGCATAAAATTTTTCCTCATAATCAACGGTTAAAGGGAAATAATCAGTATCTCTATTTTGTTTTCCCATTACAGTTGTTACTAAAACAACTGTGTCTCCGTATTGACCTAATACTGCCGCGTTGGCTTGGCCGGCGATTTTCGAAACCTCCAGCGTTATTTTTTTGCCGGCGATTTCAGTTGCGAATTGTTGTTTATTTAGATTCATAAATTTGTTTATTTTTTAAGTATTACTCTTGGTTTTTCCCCTAAATCAATAAAAAAATCCGCTTTTTCTTTAAGTTTAGCGGAAGCGCTTCTGCCAAAAGCCGCCACTTCAACTTCCCTGCCCAGTCCCCATTTAAGATATTCAACTAAAGGTATAAAGTCGCCGTCGCCTGTCACTAAAATGACTACGTCCAAAAAACTTGCCATTCTAATGGCGTCAACGGCCATTCCTACGTCCCAGTCGGCTTTTTTAAATCCTCCGGCGAAAACCTGCAAGTCCTTTGTTCTTAATTCAACTCCGGCTTTTCCAAGAGCGTCAAAAAAAGTAGTTTCGCTTTTTTGCCCCTTTTGGCGAGGAGATGTTTCGCTTAAAACCGATTCGCTTTTAACGACATAACCGATTACTCTGATTAATTTTCGACCACTGACCAATTCTTTGATTAGTTCTTGATAATTTACTCTGGCGTTGTAAAGATTTTTGGCCGAATGATAAAGATTTTGGATATCAATAAAAATCCCTACTCGTTGGTCTTTGTGTATATTCATATTTATTATTTTTTCAACCCCAATTTTCTCACTAAAGCGGTATAGCTTTTTTTATTATTTTTACTCAGATAATCCAAAAGCCGTCTTCTTTTCCCAACCATTTTTAAAAGTCCGCGTCGCGAATGATTGTCTTTAGGATGGGTTTTTAAGTGGCCGGTAAGTTCAGTGATGGATTTTGTCAGAAGCGCGGTTTGAACTTCAGCTGAGCCGGTGTCGGTTTCATGGAGTTTGTATTCTTTTATAAGGTTTTGTTTTTTGCGAGGAGTTAACATTTTAATATATTATATTATCCTAAAATAAAAATCAATAGTTGAAGAGATTTTGCGACAGTTCTAAAAAGGGTTATAATTAACTTAATGCCAGACATTAAAAATCTTCTCAAAAATTATCTTGATTATTTAGAGATTGAAAAAAATCGTTCCCCGAAAACAAGCGAGAATTACGAGCGGTATCTTAGGGTTTTTATTGATTTTGCCGAAATTAGAACCGAAAAAGACATTACTATGGATAAAATTAGGGATTTTCGGTTGCGTTTAGCGCGAACCAAAATCTCGGACGGAGGAATTCTAAAAAAAACTACCCAGTCGTATTACGTGATTGCTTTGCGGAATTTTCTAAAATATTTAATTAAGCAGGATTATAATGTTTTATCTCCGGATAAAATTGAACTTCCGAAAACATCTACGCGGCAGATTGAGATTATTGAATACAAGGACTTAGAAAGATTATTTGAGGCGCCTGCCGGTAATAATTTGCGCGCTTTGCGCGACAAAGCGATTTTAGAAACATTTTTTTCAACTGGTTTGCGAATTTCCGAACTTTGTGGGCTTAATCGTTATCTTGATTTAGAACGCGGTGAAATTTCGGTGCGTGGGAAAGGAGACAAATTGCGGCTGGTTTTTCTTTCCGAACGAGCCAAAAAAGCGATTAAAAATTATTTAGAAAAAAGAACCGACACTGACGAAGCGCTTTTTGTAAGTTTGTCTTCCGCCAAAGGCGGATCCGCCTCAGGCGGAAAAAGCTCGCCAAAAATAATCGGTCGGATTATTCCACGGACAATCCAGCGACTGGTTAATTTTTACGCTCGCAAAGCTGGCATTACCGATAAAATTACTCCGCACCAGCTCCGTCATCAATTCGCAACAGATCTTTTGGTCGGCGGAGCCGATCTCCGTTCAGTCCAAGAACTTTTGGGTCATGCCAATGTTTCCACCACTCAAATTTATACCCATCTTACCAATAAGGGGCTTCGCGAAGTCCACCACGCCTTTCACGCCAGAAGAAGAAAATGATTTTTTGTGCTCCCGAGAGGATTTGAACCTCTAACCCTTACGGGACATGGTTCTAAACCATGCGCGTATGCCAGTTCCGCCACGGGAGCAACACATTGACATCTTTACTATTTTATGCTATATTTACGATAACTTCAATAGATGCCTTTGGCGTTCTATGAAGCAGTCCTTTGATAATTTTATAGGGATTAGAAAATAAAAACAATCAGAATCGGTCGAATGGCCGGAAGGAGGAAAAATGAGTACAGCAGAAGCGGAAGAAAAAGAGCAAAAAAGAGAGAAAAAAACACCCCGAAATTTTTGGAAGTGGGTGGTTTCAATTTCTATCGTTCTTTTTGTTATTGAGTATTCTTGGCTATCAAACTACTCAATAACAATAAATCTTTTCGGCATACAGCTGAAATGGAATTGGGGGTTAGCAACGTTTTTGGCTCAATTATTTTATGTGTTGATTAGTTTTCGCACGGTTGGGCCAACAGAACTTGGGGCAATACTTTTCTTTGGTAAGCCTATACGCGACGTGGGTTCAGGATTGAAGTTCGTTCCGTTCCTTGTATGCCAGTTGGTAAAGAATACAAGAAATATTATTGAGATTGAACTTCCAGCCCGACCCGAACTAATATTCAGGGCTAAGCTAGGAGAAGAAGAAGTTGTGCCAAAAGATCTTCTGGCGCTCGGATACAAACCTCCAATCAGAGTTCAATTTGGGTGGCCGGGGATTAAACTAAGCACAAAAGATCTTGATGCCAAAATCAACGATCCTAAAGCTGAAAAGACTAAAAAACTCTACGACACACTGAATGAGCTTATAGCAAACGAAGAAATTAAGGATGATCCGTTAAATATCCGTATGACTGCGGAAACTCCTCTTGTAGTTCGGTTAAGAATCAGAAGTCTCAGTGAGTTTTTGAGAATATTCGGCTCGATAGAGAAAGCAATTGATCAGATACAAGACATCGCGGTAGCGATGCTTAACCGGGAGTTTTCGAAAATCACTCCTGCGGTAGCGCAACACAATCTCGGAACGTTTAGTGAGCTCATTAAAGACGAGATAGTCGAAAGAATTGAAAGAATAGAAAGCGATAAAAAGAGCGATCGTGGCATAGATATTGTAACAGTGCTCTTACGACCCTTTATCTATAGCCACAAGCTTAATGAGGCTCTTCAAGAACCGGCTAAAGAGCGAGCGAAAAAGCAGGCAACTATTACCGTTGCTGAAGCTCAGAAACGAAAAGATACGCTTGAAGGAGAAGGAAAGGGGGCCAAAGAAAAAGCTATTCTTGATGGTAGAACTGATGGGTTCAAGAGAATGGCGAATGAACTTGGAGTTTCCGGCGCGGCGGTATTGGGCGCTGAAACAGCCAGGGCGATCACGGAGAACCCAGGGCAAAAAACAATTGTTGCCGGTTCTGCGGGTTTTTCTGACTTAGTGGCCGTTGCTTCCGCTGTTGGAGAAGTTTTTAAGAAGGAGGAGAAAAAATGAGGATAGAATTGATTATCTTTTTTCTCGCTTTGGCGACATTTCTGTTTTTTAGAATAACCCGCGCAAGGGATAAAACGGGGGTACCTGGAGTACCGGGTGTACAATCTCAACCTCAGGAAGTGAAAGAAGTAAAGAAAGAAAGAAAAAAAATTAGTTTTGGCTGGGTTATATCTATTCTTATCCTGGCTATCGCTGGATATGGCGGGTACAAATATTTCAGTAGTATATCGCCTTCCCAGCCATCGCTGGCGGCGGAAATACGGTGGCAAGAAATAATTGTCCAGCCAAATCAATGGTCGGAAAATTTTTCTATACCGCCGTATCATTGGTTTAGAATTAGACCAGAAGGAAAAGTAAGGTATAAATTCTGGGATGGTCAGGAAATAGAAGACGAGCCTGGAAAGCCGAACTGGTTAGGAGATGAAATTACTCTAAGCAATTTCAGAATAAAATCTATGGAAGATAAGGAGGTGAAAGTAATAATTTTTCTTCGCCCAAAAATAAAGGCGTAGAAAAATAAAAACACAAACCGAGCACATAAGTTTACAAACTTTATGTGCTCGGTCTTTTTTTCTAAAAATTTGCCACACACCATCCGAATTAATCCGAATGGCTGCGAATTTAATGATTAATTATCAGCCACCGCTTGTTAAGAAGTTTCCGATGATTGTTTGAAATCCAACCGCCAATAGAGCGACAACAATCGCGACTGCCGCGTAAATTATCTGGTCTTTGGCTTTTTTGACTTTTTCTTCATCGCCTCCGGCAGTCAAATAAGTGAATGCCGCGAAAATAATGAAAAGAACAGCCAAAATAAAGAAAATAATATAAACCCATCTGACTACATTGTCTATTACATCAACAATGCCGGTAACTGAAGTGACCGGAGAACTGGGGATTGGAGGCGGACCCGCAACAACAAGCAAAGCGCTTCCTAATAAAGTTGATAAACCGGCCATAACTCCAACGGAAATTTTTGTTTTTAATTTTTGCATAAAATATAACACTTGATTTAATCCTTTCGACCTTTGGAAATGATCATATTAATTATTTTAATATCTTAACTTAAAATGTCCAATACTATCGCTTTAATTCCCGATGACATTAATGCGATAGCGATAGCGATAGCCGCGTAAAGTAATTGGTCTTTAGCGGTTTTAATTTTTTCAGGATTTTCTCTTGCTGTTAAAAAATTAAAAGCCGCTATCAATATGAAAAAAGTGGCCACAATAAAGAAAATAATATAAGTCCAACTAACAATATTATTAAGCACCCTAATAACATCGTTCATTGATTCAACCGCCGCGTAAGAAATTATCGGCACAATAAGCAAGGTTATTAAACCAGATAGAATTAAAAATGATGCGGTTTTTGTTAATTTATTCATAATGCTTTGAAAATTGAAAATTATTTTAGTAGTTCCTCCACTATAGCAACAATTCCGTAAGCGGACAAGACGATGGCAAATCCTACGGCGGACCATAAAATCGTGTGCCGGCCAGTTTTGACTTTTTCCGGGTCCCCGCCGGCGGTCATAATTTGGAAAGCGCCGATTAGAATCATGATCACCACTATAATTCCGCTAAGCGTCACCAAATAATTGGAAATAGTTTTAAGAATATTGGCGAAAGTGCAGTTCGGAGAGCCACCGCAAAGGGGGTTTTGAAGTTGAACACTGCCAGTACCGCCGCCAGTATCTGCTAAAACTTCATTACTGAAAGATAAACTTAAAACCATCACTAAACTAACACAAAATACGCCAGTTAAAATTTTATTGGTTGATTTTTTTTGTCGGGATTTCATTTTTTTATTATATCAAAAAAATATTTTATCAACAACCAATTTGATTCCAGGGGCCGATTTTCAGGCTGGACCAGCCGGTAGCCGCAATTTTGATGATTGTATCTATAATCAGCCAGGCGGCTAAAGTAATAATAATTCCGATTATCGCTGATTTAATAATGTCTCTTCCGCTTTTTACTTTTTCCGGCGAACCGCCGGCAGTCATTATCACAAACCCGCCCCAGATTACAACAGCCACGGCAATTGGAATAATAATACTATAAACGGTGAAATTAAAAATATTATTGGCCATTACGCCAAAATCACACCAGGTGCAGGGATTTTGGCCGACGCCGCCGCATGGAACAAGACCGGCGGCTTGCGCCATAGGCGCAAAATTAAAAATTAAAAATGTAAAAATCAAAATGACAATGTAAAATGTAAAAATTTTGAATTTTAAATTATAACTTGTCATTTTATCTCATTAAGGACGTTATCTCATTCTCCGCCTGCTCCAGCGCTTTGTCCGAACTTAATCGTCCGTTCAATACAGATTCTATCATATTGGAAAAAATTTGTTTAATTGTTTTACTGTCCGGTTGATACCAAGAGCGGGCGGTAAGTGCTTGCTTGGCGAAGATGCCTAAATCAGGATATGTGAGATACTGGTTGATGAGCGTTCGAAGCGCCGGTGGATGAAGGGAATTTTCTAAATATTTCAAAGAATTTTCCGGATTAGTTGTGGCGAATAATACAAAATCCCACGCCCAAGCCGAGTTTTGGCTTTTGTTGGAAACCGCTAATCCCCAATAATTAGCGTAGTTTATTGGCTGGGAAGAATTAAATTGAAGCATTGGCGCTACGCCTATATTAAGGAACGGATTTTTGGCTTTGATTTGAGGAATTGCCTCGGCGTAATTAAAAATCATATCAGCCGCGCCTTGGCTGAAAGCGTCAATGGAATATGGAAGATTATCGTTCCAAGTGTAAAAAGGTCCGGAAGGATTGGAGAACTGAAGATAAAAATTCAACGCTTCAATTCCTTGAGCGCCGAAATCCGCCTGGGAGTATTGTTGGTTAATCATTGGGCTGCCGAACTGGAGCATTAAAAGAGAAAATAAATCAGCGGCTTGATTTTCGCTTTTTTCCGAACCGCCGATTGCCGCGGCCGCGTGAGTAATTTGATTAAGTTGATTTTTTATTCGCAGTCGAGGTATTAGATTTTGGAATCCTGACCATTGAGTCGGCGGCAAGGCGACGGCCTTGGCGTCAAAAGCGTCTTTATTATACAGAAGCGCCAAAGTGTCGATATAAAGAGGCAGGCCGTAAATAATACCGTTGGAAGTTAAATCCTGTTCAGCCACAGTCGGGAAGAATTGGAGGAAATTTGAAAAAGGAATTTGCGACTCAGTCGCGGCTATAATTTTATCGCTATGTTTTGGCAACCAAGTATTATGAAGCATCAAAATATCAGGTCCTCGACCCGCTGCTAAGGCATTGATTAAATTGTCTTCGTAGGAATTGGCGTCAATTTGGCGATAATTGATTCTGATTTCCGGTCGAGATTGCGCGTAAGCGTCAATAACGGGCTGGAAATTTTTAGAGTCCTCAATTCCCCAGAAATTTAATTCAATTTGTTTGTTTCCGTCTCCAAAGCCGCCTCCTCCACCGCTTTGCCGGAAAAAAATAAACATCAATACCGCGAGCAGAATTATCGCTATGGTTATGGAAATTATAATTATTTGGTTGCGAGTGAGATTCATTTTTATAAACACACTACTCCTATAACTTTGTCTCCTTGTTTGAGTTTCATAATTCTTACTCCGGAAGTGGCTCGTCCAGCGGTTCTGATGTCGGAAATTTTAGTTCTGATAATCTGCCCTTTTGCCGAAAGAGCCAAAATTTCTTCTTCATTGGTAATAATTCGGCTAGCTACAATCAATCCGGTCTTGGCGTTGATTTTAGAGGTTTTGATTCCCGAACCGCCGCGGCTCTGGATTTTGTATTCTTTGAGCTCCGTCTGTTTGGCAAATCCGTTTTCAGTCACAACTAATAATCTTTCCTCTTTCCTCTTTTCCCTTTCCTCTTTTTTAATTATATCAAGTCCTGCCACAAAGTCATTATTTTTCAATTTAATGGCTTTTACGCCAGCAGCTGTTCTGCCCATTGACCGTAATTGAGATTCTTTGAATCTTATCGCTTGTCCTAATTTAGTCGCCAAAATTATCTCGTCTTTTCCCGATGAAAGTTTCACCCATTTCAATCTGTCGTTTCCGACGCTTCGGTCGGAACCCCGACCCTTCGGCGTCGGGGCTTTCTCAAGATTGATAGCGATGATGCCGCTTCTTCTAACATTTAGGAATTCTTCAACAGGCGTTTTTTTAATCACGCCCTTTTTGGTAGCCATTACTAAGAATTGATTATTAATTGCTGATTGCTGATTGCCGATTGGATAATTAACAATTGCGCTGATTGTTTCGCCGGGAGGAACGTCTAAGAAATTTTGAATTAATTTACCTTTGGCGATTCTGGAGCCAACGGGAATTTCATGAACTTTGGTTTGAAAAACTTTTCCGTGGTCTGTGAAAAATAAGATATTGTTATGTGTGTTGGCGGAAATAAAATGAGAAAGAAAATCCTCTTCGCCGACTTCAGAGCCGATTAATCCCGTGCCTCCGCGTTTCTGCGATTTAAAAATGGTAGGATTTACTCGTTTAATATAACCGCTCTTGGAAAGAGTGATTATGGATTCTTCCTGCGGAACAAGGTCTTCTTCTTTAAATTCTTTGAGACCGCCAGCAACCACTTTTGTTTTTCTTTCATCGCCGTGTTTTTCTTTTAATTTTATTAATTCTTCTTTGATGATATTCAGTATCTTTTGTCCGCTTTTTAGAATCGCTTCCAATTCGGCTATTAATTTCTTTTTCTCTTTTAATTCGTCTTCTATCTTTTGTCTTTCCAGCGCCGCCAATGCCCTCAATTTCATTTCAAGAATCGCGGTCGCCTGAATACCTGTGAGTTTGAAATTTTCCATTAATTTCTTATGCGCTTCCTCGGTATCTTTTGATTTTTTTATGACAGCGATGATTTTATCTATTGCGGAAAGCGCTTTTGCCAATCCTTCAAGAATATGGGCGCGTTCTTTCGCTTTGGCGAGTTCAAACGCGGTACGTCGTCGAACAACTTCTTGGCGATGCTCAACATACGCTTCTAAAACGTCTTTTACCGACATTGTTTGCGGTTGGATTCCATGACCCAGCGCGAGCATATTCATATTAAAATTTTTTTGAAGGTCGGTGTGATTGAAAAGTTGGTTAAGTATTTTTTGCGGAGAAGCGTCGTTTTTCAATTCAATGACTATTCTTAATCCTTCCCTTCCGCTTTCGTCGCGGACATCGCGGATACCTTCTATTTTTTTATCTTGCACCAGTTCGGCGATTTTTATTATTAATTCAGATTTATTAACTTGATAGGGGATTTCCGTGATAATAATGCTGAAATAACCGCTCTTTTTTTCAATAATTTCCGTTTTCGCTCTCGCGGTAATCGCTCCTTTGCCAGAAGCGTACGCTTCGGTAATCGCTTTTTTGTCGTAAATAATCCCGCCTGTCGGAAAATCAGGGCCTTGGATAAAAGTCATCAAATCTTCTGTCAAAGATTTGGGGTGGTCTATTAAATGGAGTGTGGCGTCAATAACTTCGGAGAGATTATTTGGCGGTATATTGGTTGCCATTCCTACAGCGATGCCCATTGAGCCGTTTATTAAAAGATTAGGGAGTTTTGCCGGCAGAACTTTCGGTTCGCGATGGCTTCCGTCATAATTCGGATTCCAATCAACTGTTTCTTTTTCAACGTCGGTTAATAATTCGTCGGATATTTTTGCAAGGCGCGCTTCCGTATATCGCATTGCCGCGGGAGCGTCTCCGTCAATGGAACCCCAATTGCCTTGACCTTGAATTAACGGATATCTTAATGAAAAGTCCTGGGCCATTCTTGCCAAAGAATCATAAATTGCGGAGTCGCCGTGCGGATGATAACGCGCCATAACCTGACCGACTATGTTCGCCGACTTCCTGAATTTCGCGTTATGCGTCAGCCCTTCTTCCCAAGCGGCCCACAAAATTCGGCGATGGACCGGTTTTAATCCGTCTCGGACATCCGGCAGGGCGCGGGAAATAATTACAGACATCGCGTAATCAAGATAAGATTCCTGCAACTCAGCAGTGATTTCCCTTTTTTCTATTTTGCCAATTTTATTTAAATTTTTGAGCATAGCGAGAAAATTTTACCATAAATTTGAGCACCCCGCCCCATTTGTAGCACAGATTTCCTTTGGCTCAATCAGAGGCGGAAGCCGCCTTGCGGCTCTGACTGGGCGCTATCTGACATCTCTGCCACAAATGGGGCGGGGTAAAGGTTTTCTAGATAAATTTTCATTGCCTATCGGCTCGAAAATTTATAGAAAGCCCTTTATTTTTCCATTATAATCGTATTCTTGCTTTTTATCTTATCCACAATATCGGAAATTAAATTTTGCGTTCCGTTTTTTATTGATTGAGTGGTGATTAGTAGGCCGGTTTTAAAAACTTGCCAAAAACTCGTTGAGTGAGCAATTTCATTTTCAACAGCGCCCATTTTTTCAATAGTGTAATTTAAATAAATCATCCATCCGCCGATTACAAAAATCATAGTTATTGCGCTAACTCCGATTAGCCAGCGCTTTTTAATCGTGTCATCGGAATTTTGGAGACGGGTTGTAAAATTTTTAATAGATTGCCACATTATTTAAGTTAAATTTTAAATCTTTAGTACCACAATTTCCGTTTTTTTAATGCCCTCCAAGTCCTTCTTTTTAATAGTCAGTTTTTCTTGAGGAACGGGTTTTTGGTGATTGAATTCTTCAATAAATTCTTTTACGTCATCGGCGCGTCTTTTAAGGCCTGGAATTTTAAAGAGACACGGGATGACGATTTTCGGTTCAAGCTGTTTTATCAGTTTTACGGCTGATTTTTGTTCGATAAAAGGCGAGCCGCCGGCCGGGATAAATAATATGTCTATTTCTTCGAAACGTTCTAAAATTTCCGGTTCGAGTATTCCGGCTAGATGACCTAAAAACCCGACTTTAATGTTTTCTATTTTCATTAAATAAATCGTTTTTATAAATTTTTCCGTAGATTCTTTAAGTAATTCAAAACCGACAATATCAATATCTTTCAAATTATATTCTCCAGGCCCGATAATTTGTCGAGCAGAATAGGCGGGAGATAAAACTACAGGAAACGAAGTTAGTGTTTTGACGAGAATGTCCGGCTTCAAGCGCGGAGAAGTCAATCCTATTTGGTCGGAAAAAGGGTCGATTAGAATAGTTGTATCGCCGCTCTGTATTTTAAAACAATTTTCGCCGTAGAAAGTAATGACCATTTTGAAATTTAGATTTAATTTAATTATAACTTATCTCCTCTTGATTTTCAAACAAGGTTAAGTTAATATTTATTTCTATGTTAGCAATAATAAATAAAAAACCTCTTTCCGCGCTTGGACAGTTGATGAAGCTTGAGCCGGACCTCGTTTCTTTTCTTAAAGAAGGAGAATTGATTGAGGCGAAATTTTTAGATAGAGGCAGAAAGGCCTGTTATTTTGATTTAGGGAAATTCGGCACCGGAATTGTTTATGGAGCGGAATTTTTAAACGCGAAAGACATAGTAAAAAATTTAAAGTCGGGGGATTTAATCAGCGCCAAAGTCGTTGGTTCGGAAAATGAAGACGGCTACATCGAACTTTCATTGGCCGGCGCCCGACAACAAAAGGATTGGCAAGAAATAAAAAACTTAAAAGATTCCGGCGAGATAACCGTAGTAAAAATCATCGGCGCCAACAGCGGAGGTTTGGTTGCTAAGGTCAACGATTTCAAGGCGTTTTTGCCTGTTTCTCAGTTGGCTAGCGAACATTATCCGAGAGTTAACGAAGGCGAGCGGAGTAAAATTTTGGAAGAATTGCGGAAATTAGTCGGAGAAGAACTGGCGGTAAAAGTCATTGATTTTATTCCTCGCAATAATAAATTGATTATTTCCGAACGGGAAGCGGCGGAAGAAAATATTAAAGAACTTCTTAATCAATATAAGGCGGGGGATGTTGTTGAGGGTGTCGTTTCCGGGGTGGCAGATTTCGGCGTATTTATGAAATTTGTCGATAATGAGACGATTGAAGGAATGATTCACATCTCGGAGCTTGACCATCGGCTTATTGAAAATCCGAAAGAAATAGTGGAAGTTGGCGAGAGAATCAAAGCGAAAATTACTGAAATCAAAGAAGGACGAGTTTCGCTTTCATTAAAAGCCCTTAAGCCCGACCCTTGGGAGAAAGTTGGAGAGAAATACAAAGCCGGACAAGAAATCAGCGGAGCGATTAATAAATTCAACCCGTTCGGCGCTCTTATTGATATTGATTCGGAAATTCAGGGCTTGATTCATATTTCCGAATTTGGCGGAGACGAAGAAATGAAAAAACAATTGGAAATCGGAAAGAGTTATAAATTTATCATTGAAGCGGTAAAGATGGAAGAAAAAAGAATTACTCTTAAATTGAAGAAATAAATATTTAACGTTTGGCGCGCGTAGCTTGACGTTTTATTATTTTTGCTCTATACTAACTAATAGTGTTTCTTTCGCGGTATTGCATTAGAAAATAAGAAAGGAGGTGGATAGTCAGTAATCGCGGCGAAAAACCAACGTTCTTTAACTTTTTGATAAAAGAGAGGAGGGGAAAATGATGTAAAAATAAAAATGAGAAAATTGAATTTTTTATTAATTTTAATAAAAAAGAAAGGCGGAACGATATGTCCGGTTACGTAAATGAAGCAAAAAAAGTTAAAACAAAAAAAAGAGTAAAAGTTTTTTACGAAATTATTTTTCCAGAAACGCCAAAGGGCACAATGCGTGATCTCCGTTCTCTTTTAAAAGACACCGGCAGCAGAATGCGTAGAAATTCTGAAGGCGGAATCACAATTACGCCGGGTGATCCGTGTTGTCCGGAAGTTGTTTCGGATTTGGCTTTTAGTATAGGCGAATCCATACCGGGATTAACAGTCGATATACAGACTATCCCTCTCGTCCCTGCTATGACTTATAGATTTTAAATCTACGTCGGGTGCGCTGCAGTTATCTCATGAGAGCGCGACGTAGTTGCGATGTCTAACCCGCCTCGTAAAAAGAAAGATTTTTCGCTTCCCTGCGAAAGCGTCTTTCCTGTTGTATGGAGCATCTCTTCGGAGATGCTCCATTTTTATTTATTTTAAAAAATTGACACCAATATGTATTACTATATAATATATTCGTATATTCGTATTTAATTCGTAAATTAGTAAAAAAATATGAAAACTTTATCCAAAAATATTTTCTGGGCGATTATGACGCTTTTGATGGTGGCGTTTATTTTTTCCGCTTTTTACAGCGAACAGCAAAAACCGCAGGTCTTGGGTATTGACCAGCTGGCAACGAAAATTAACAATCAAGAAATAACCAAAATTTTAATTAACGGGAATAATCTGGAAATTGAATTGAAAGACGGCGGAAAAGCTGTTTCTAAAAAAGAAACAGAAGCCGGCCTAACCGAGACATTGAGAAATTACGGCGTTGACCCTGTTGCTCTTCAAAAAATTTCACTAGAAGTGAAAGAAGAATCCGGTTTTCGTTTTTGGATGAGCATTCTTTTGCCGACAATTCTTCCGCTTTTAATTATCGGCGTATTTTTCTGGCTTATGTTTAAGCAGGCGCGGAGCGGTATGGGTCAGGCGTTTAGTTTCGGCAAAGCCAATATACGGCTTTTTTCCGCTTTTAAAGACAGGGTTACATTTAATGATGTGGCAGGTCTCAAAGAAACTAAAGAAGAACTTTTAGAAGTTGTTGATTTTTTGAAGCGTCCAAAAAAATATCTTGATTTAGGGGCGAGAATTCCGAGAGGAGTTTTATTATTAGGACTTCCGGGGACCGGAAAAACTTTATTGGCTCGCGCGGTTGCCGGCGAAGCCAGTGTGCCGTTTTTCCATATTTCCGGTTCTGAATTTGTTGAAATGTTTGTGGGCGTTGGAGCTTCCCGAGTTAGAGATTTGTTTCAGACCGCCAAAAAAGCGTCTCCTTCAATAATTTTTATTGATGAGATTGACGCTATCGGCAGAGAGCGGGGAGCCGGCTTGGGCGGCGGCCACGACGAAAGAGAACAAACTTTAAATCAAATTTTAGTGGAAATGGACGGATTTGACCGGGAGACAAAAGTTATAGTAATGGCGGCTACTAATAGACCCGATGTTTTAGACCAGGCATTGTTAAGGCCAGGTCGTTTTGACCGCCGCGTTATTCTTGACCTGCCCGACATCAATGACCGCGAAGCGATTCTAAAAATTCATAGCAAAGAAAAAATTTTATCCAAAGAAATTGATTTACGCAAAGTGGCTGTGCGGACACCTGGATTTTCCGGAGCTGATTTGGCTAATTTAA
The DNA here is from genome assembly GCA_038062875.1 of Patescibacteria group bacterium. Taxonomy (GTDB): domain Bacteria; phylum Patescibacteriota; class Minisyncoccia; order UBA6257; family UBA9933; genus JBBTWF01. The sequence goes on along the minus strand of JBBTWF010000005.1, from coordinate 12,933 downwards.
TGAATGAAGCGGCGATTTTCGCGGCGAGGAAAAATCAGCTGTTAATCAACCAGCAGGATATTTTTGATTCCATTGAAAAAGTTATTTTAGGTCCTGAACGCAGAAGCAGAGCCATATCAATAAAAGAAAAAGAAATTATCGCTTATCATGAAGCCGGACACGCTTTGGTTGCTGCGAGTTTGAAAAACGCAGACCCGGTTCAGAAAATTTCCGTTGTGGCGCGCGGCAGAGCCGGCGGTTATACTTTAAAACTTCCGATTGAAGAAACGCATTTGCGGACTAAGTCGCAATTTTTGGCTGACTTGGCGGTAATGTTCGGCGGTTATGTTTCAGAGCAATTAACATTTGGAGATATAAGCACTGGCGCTTCCAACGACATAAAAGAAGCATCTGAATTGACGCGCAAACTTGTAACTAAATTTGGGATGAGCGAAAAACTTGGGCCAATCGCTTTCGGCGACACTCAGGAGATGATTTTTCTTGGACGGGAAATTGCCACTGGAAAAAATTATTCCGAGAAAATCGCCGCGGAAATAGACAACGAAGTTAAAGAAATAGTTGATAAGGCGTTTCAGGCCGCCAAAAAAATTCTCATTAGCCGTAAAAAAGCGTTAAAAGCCCTTGCTGAAAAATTAATCAAAGAAGAAACCATAGAAAAAGACGAATTTGACAACCTGATTAAAAACTTCGGGTTTAAGATGGTAAATATATAATATATTATAGCGGGCGTGCGTAGCTCAGTGGTAGAGCGTTCGGCTTATATCCGAATGGTCGGGGGTTCGATCCCCTCCGCACGCACCAGAAAGGAAAAGTCAAAGAGTTTTGGTTCGCCTCGCGGACGACCAGTGGAGATAAAAGGCGACATTGAAAATAATCTTATGAATATAAAATATCTTGATTTAAGCAAAGACGAAAAGGAGTTAATTGACGCCGCCGAAAGAGTTTTAGCCAACGCGTATAATCCTTATGGCAGTCAAACGAAGGTCGGCGCTTCCGCGCGTATAAGTTCCGGAGAAATTGTTATTGGTTCAAGCATGGCTAACGCTTCTTCAACGGTTAATTTATGCGCGGAAAGAGTCGCTCTCGCCGCGGCAAATTCAATCGGCCACAGAGATATAATAGCAATGGCTATAATAGGCACGGATAGCGATGGCGTTATAGAAAATCCAATAATGCCATGCGGCGTATGCAGACAATTTATGGAAGAGTTTTTAATAATCAATAACAAAGATATTCCTATTATTTGTTCAAACAGCTCAAAAGATATAATTATAAGAACTTCTTTTAAGGAGTTATTGCCTTTGCCTTATGAGGGAAATCGACAATAATTATGTTAATCGACGACGTAACAATTAAAGTAAGCGCCGGAAACGGCGGAAAAGGCGCCGTGTCTTTTAATAAAAATATGATGAGCTTGGGACCGACCGGCGGAAGTGGCGGCAAAGGCGGCAGTATTTATTTTGAAGGCGTTTCCGACTTAAGCGCTTTGGGTCAATTCAGATATAAAAAAGAAATCAAAGCAAAGGACGGCGTAAACGGAAGAGACCAATTTAATGATGGTCCTGACGGAGGAGACCTTATATTAAAAGTTCCGGTTGGAACGATAATCCGCAAAATTGAAACGAATGAAACTGGAGAGATATTAAAAATCAACGAAAAAATTCTTATCGCGAAGGGCGGAATCGGAGGAAAAGGAAATTTTCATTTTCGCTCTTCAAAAAATACTTCTCCAAAACAATTTCAAACTGGTCTCCCAGGCGAACATTTTACTTTGAAGCTTGAACTTAAACTTATCGCGGATGTGGGTCTTATCGGTTTGCCTAACGCGGGGAAATCCAGTTTATTAAACGAACTTACGGAAGCGAAAAGTAGGGTTGCGAATTATCCTTTTACCACTTTGGAGCCGAATTTGGGAACATATTACGAACTTATCCTCGCGGATATTCCCGGATTGATTGAAGGTGCGTCAGTCGGCAAGGGCTTAGGAGTAAAATTTCTTCGCCACATTGAACGCGTGAAAATTCTTTTTCATTTAATTTCCGCGGAATCGGAAAATCTTACAAAGGACTATAAAATAATTAAAAATGAGCTTGGGACATACAGTAAGGAACTTATTGAAAAAACCGAATATGTATTTTTAAGCAAGAGCGATATGTTTTCCCGTGAAGAAATAAAGAAGAAAATTGCCATCCTGAAAAAAATAAATAAGAACGCTTCCCCTATCTCTATTCTTGACGATGACAGTTTGGAAAAAGTGAAAAAGATTTTGAATAAAATAAAAGCGGAGAAATAAAAAGGAGAAACAAAATATGCAATCATTTTTAATGGATTTTTCCGAAACCCATCGAATACTCGCTTATTTGATTATTTTCATCGGTATTTTGATTGAAGGAGAAATTGTTCTTGTTTTAGCCGGCGTTTTAAGCCGTAACGGCTATCTTGATTTTTTTGACATAATTTTTTTCTCTTTTATAGCCGCCGTGATTCACGATTTGATTTATTGGGGCATCGGCAGAAAAATAGCGGCTCGTTTCGGAGGAAACGCGGCCCCGAAAGGAAAGTTTCTGTTTTTTAAATTGGAGAAAATTATCGGTTTTCTTGAATCGTTAAAAAGAGGAAATGGCCTTTATATTTTTATTTCAAAATTCGTTTGGAATTTAAACAGAGTGGTTTTAGTCGCCAGCGGCTATATGAAAACTCCGTTTAAAAAATTATTATCATACAGCGTTCCGGCTTCTTTGATTTGGTCAATTACTTTTGTTTCTTTGGGTTATATTTTCGCCCATAAAACCAATATTCTCCATCAAGACATAAAAACCGCAGCCATCTTTATTTCTGTTTTTATTTTAGTTATTATTGTTTTTGAAGACGCCTTAAGAAGGACACTTAAAAAAGATATAAAAAAAGAAATATAGGGGCAGTTAGTTCAATGGCAGAATGTCTCGTTTACACCGAGAAGGTCGTAGGTTCGATTCCTACACTGCCCATATTTGGGCGCATAGCTCAGTGGTAGAGCGTTTCGTTGACATCGAAGAGGTCGGAGGTCCGATCCCTCCTGCGCCCACAGTTATCCACAGTTGTAAATGCGTTTTTTTTGATTTTGCGTTATAATTATAGAGTTAGAAAGAATAATTTTAAAAGGTCGAATATGATAGCTTATCGCGAAATTTCGCGAGAATATAGTTAAATATTATGACAATTCAAAATTGGACAGACATAGTTGTAAGCTCGCTCCAAAATCTTTGGGGGACAGTAGCTGGTTTTTTGCCGTCGCTCATCGGAGCATTAATAATAATTATTATTGGTTTGGTGGTAGCGACAGCATTGGGTTCTTTAGTTGAACGATTGATTAGCGCTGTTAAAATCGACGCGCTTCTTAGAAAGATTCGTTTGAGCCCGTATTTTGAACGAGCCGGTCTCCAGATAAACACTGGTAGATTTTTGGGACGTTTAATTTATTGGTTTTTAGTATTCGCCTTTATTTTGGCGGCTTCTGATATTTTAGGATTTTGGGCGCTTTCAGGTTTTTTGAGCGATGTTTTGCTTTATATTCCGAATATTATTATCGCCGTCTTGATAATGTTGGCGACAGTGGTGCTTGGGAGTTTCTTGAGGTCGTTAGTTACGGCTTCAGTAACTGCTTCTAAATTACATGCCTCAAAATTTTTGGGAACCCTTACTTGGTGGTCAGTAGTAGTTTTCGGTCTTCTTACCGCTTTAACTCAGCTTGGTATTGCCGTTACTATTATTAACACATTAATTACCGGCTTAATCGCGATGATCGCTTTGGCCGGCGGTATTGCTTTCGGTTTAGGCGGAAAGGACTACGCAGCTTCCTTGATGGAAAAACTCAAAAGAGGAACCGAATAAATTTTTCGCCACAGGCGAAAAAAGCAACAAAAAGAGTCCCGACGGGACTCTTTTTGTTGTCGTTATGTTTGATTTTTGACGGATTTTCATTATGATAAATTCAGTGAAAGATAAAATTTTGAATAATTTAATTAAAAAAGAAATCAATCGTCAGCAAAAAACGATTAATTTAATCGCTTCGGAAAATTTCGCTTCTCCGGAAATTTTAAAAATCGTCGGTTCTCCGTTGATGAATAAATATTCCGAAGGATACGCAGCGGAAGGCAGGCGTTATTATCCCGGAAACCAATATTACGATGAGATTGAGAATTTGGCGCAAGAGCGCGCTCTAAAAGCTTTTAAGCTAAAAGCTAAAAGCTGGTCAGTAAATGTCCAGCCGTATTCCGGCTCGCCGGCTAATCTGGAAATTTATTTTGCCTTACTCAATTTCGGAGATGTTTTAATGGGAATGGAATTGACCAACGGCGGGCATTTAACGCACGGCCATAAAGTGAATTTTTCCGGCGTCGTTTATAAAACGATTCAATACGGAGTTGATAAAAAGACCGGATTGATTGACTACAAAGAAGTTGAGCGATTGGCGAAAAAACATAAGCCGAAAATTATCGTTTCCGGCGCGACCGCTTACCCGCGAAAAATTGATTTCAAAAAATTCGGCGAAATAGCTAAAAAAGTCGGGGCTTATCATATGGTTGATATTTCGCATATTTCTGGTTTGGTTGTCGCCGGACTTCATCAGTCTCCGTTTCCTTACAGTGATGTGGTGATGACAACGACTCATAAAATTTTACGCGGTCCGCGAGCCGCGATAATTTTTTGTAAAAGAGAATTAGCTGATAAAATTGACAGAGCGGTTTTTCCGGGCATGCAAGGCGGGCCTCACAATAATACGATTGCCGCCATCGCGGAAATGTTTTTTGAAACAAAAAAGCAGTCATTTAAAAAATATCAGAAACAAGTTATTAAAAATGCTCAAGCGTTGGCAAAATCATTAAAAAAATACGGCTTTGATTTAGTCGCCGGAGGCACTGACAATCATTTAATATTAATCAATCTTGGAGGCAATGGTTTTGAAGCGGAGAAGAAACTGGAAACAGCCGGCATTTTAGCTAACCGAAATTCAGTGCCCGGCGACGCCAGTCCTTTCAGGCCTTCAGGATTGCGGCTCGGCACTCCAGCTCTAACTACTCGCGGAATGAAAGAAAAAGAAATGCGTCAAATCGCAGATTGGATTTTCAGGATTTTAATTAAAAACGGAAATTCGGCATTAATCAAAAAAGAAGTTGAAAAATTATGCAAAAAATTTCCGGCGCCGAAATAGCCAAAAAAATTATTGATAATTTAAAACAGCAACAAATTCCTAAAAAATTCTTGGCGGTAATTTTGGTCGGAGAAAATCCGGCGTCTTCAAGTTTTTTAAAACAAAAAGAAAAAGTCGCCAAGGAATTGGGCGTTGATTTTAGAATTTACAAATTTCCGAATCCGCCAGCTGGCGGAATCAAAAACGACGATTTAAGAAAAGAAGCCGGCAAAATCGCTTTATTAAAAAGAGTCGGGGGAGTGATTGTTCAGTTGCCGTTGCCGGAACATATTAATAAGCATTATATTCTCAACGTTATTCCTCGCGAAAAAGACGTTGATGTTTTAGGCGAGCGAGCGTTGGGGGCTTTTTATAACAATAGAAATTTCGTGCTACCACCAGCGGTAGCAACAGTAGAAGAAATCTTAAATTCCCTAAATTCTCAATCCTATATTCTAAATTCTAAAAAAGTAGCCGTTGTCGGCGCGGGTTTTTTAATCGGCAAACCGATTGCGGTTTGGCTGATGGATAAAGTGAAAGAATTAGCGATTTTTGGAAAGGGGAGCGATTTATTGGAGTTAAAAAACTTTGACTTAGTTATTTCTGGCGTTGGTCAAGCCGGAATTATAAAACCGGAGATGTTAAAAGACGACGCAGGAATAATTGATTTTGGTTATTTTATTGATGAAAACGGAAAAATTCACGGTGATTTCGATGTTGAGTCTCTAAAAGCTAAAAACTCAAAGCTAAAAGCTGATTTTTACACTCCAACCCCCGGCGGCACCGGCCCAATACTGGTAGCCAAACTTTTTGAGAATTTTTATAAATTATGCGAAAATTAAAAAATAGTTTTATAGCCGCTTTTAGTGGTCTTAAAGATACCTTATTGGAGGAAAGAAGTTTTAAAATAATGTTTATTACCGCTTTTTTAGTGGTGGCAACGATGTTTTATTTTCCAACTTCGCGAATTAAAAAGGTAGCGCTTCTATTGATGATTTTTTCTGTCCTGATTTTAGAGCTTATTAATTCCATTATTGAGCGGCTTTTGGATTTTATTCATCCGTTTCCCAACGGACAAGTAAAAATAATTAAAGACCTAATGGCGGCAGTTGTTTTGGTTGTCAGTATCGGTGCCGCGATTATTGGTTTAGTAATTTTTCTGCCATATTTGTAAAATTTGTAAAAAAGAAGGGGTTTAAAATCCCCTTCTAAATAGTTTTCTCATCAGCTTGTTGCCAAGATCCAACTTGTCATACTGCCAGAAAAATTCTGATATCCCTCGTTCAATTAATTCAAAACAGCAAAAAAGCAAAGCGCGAAGAATACCAAACGGCCAGCAAATGATTTTTATCAAAAAAGTAATCATCCCTACCTCCTTTATAAATTTATTCTAAATGACTAATTAAAGAGTAATTTAAATTTTCAAAACCGTCAAGACCTTTTTCTTTATTTCACCAAGGAGTTTTTTATCTTCTTTTAATTTTTCTCTCGCCGCTTCCATTCCAACGCCGATTTTTTCTCCCTCGAAACTATAAGTATTCCCGGATTTTGTTACAACGCCGTATTTAAGAGCCGTATTCAGAATATCGCCTTCGTAAGAAATGCCTTCGCCGTAAATAATATCAAATTCCACAATTTTAAAAGGCGGGGCAACTTTATTTTTAACAACTTTCGCGCGAGTGCGGTTTCCAACCACATCTTCGCCTTTTTTTATTTGGGCGATTCTGCGTAAATCAATTCTGACTGAAGCATAAAATTTAAGCGCTCTGCCACCCGGAGTAGTTGTCGGTTCGCCATAACCCATCATTCCGATTTTTTCCCGTAATTGGTTGATAAATATTATTAAGACATTATTTTTGTCGGTAATAGCCGTAAGTTTTCTTAAGGCCTGGCTCATCATTCTGGCTTGCAAGCCGATGAATTGCGCGCCCATTTCTCCTTCAATTTCCGCTCGAGGAGTAAGAGCCGCGACCGAATCAACCACGATAACGTCAATCATTCCCGAACGCACCAGATTTTCCACGATATTTAACGCTTCTTCTCCGCTGTCCGGCTGGGAAATTAAAAGGTCGTTGATTTTTACGCCTAATTTTTTAGCGTATTCCGGATCAAGGGCGTGTTCCGCGTCGATATAAGCGGCTTTGCCGTTTTGTTTTTGGATTTCGGCAATGGCGTGAAGCGCTAAAGTGCTTTTTCCGGACATTTCCGGGCCAAATACTTCAACTATTCTTCCGCGCGGAAAACCTCCGACTCCCAAAGCTAAGTCAAGCGAAAACGAACCGGTGGAAATCGCCGCCACGTCAACTTTTTTTATATCGCCCAATTTCATTATCGCGCCCTCGCCGAATTTTTCCTGCAACGATTCTAATAATTTATCAATATCTTGTTTTGATTCAACGTCTTTTTGTTTGGTCATAATATGTGACAAGAATTTAGAATTTAGGAGTTAGAATTTAGGGGGTGGTTATTCCCTAAATCCTATATTCTAAATCCTAAGTTCTGTGATTGCTACGGTTGGTACATTATTTGTCTTACGACTTTTGTTTCTTTGCCTAATAATTTTTTGGCTTTAAATTCAATAATATTGATGCCCGGCTGGAGAGAAATTTCTTTTTCAAATCGACCGTCTTTTCCGATAAAAATTTCTTCATTGTTTATTGTCAATTTATTTTGAGTGTCGGTTTCTCCGCTTAGTTTCATATTTGGTTCATTCACGATAACAGTCGGAAAAGCTGGATTAATAATCTCAATTTTAGGCGTTCCCAAAAAATTATCAGATTGCCAGATTAAATAAATTATAACAAAAATCGCGATAAAACCAAAAATGAAAATCTTTTTTTTCAACGGCTTTATTAAAAAACGATTGGAAGGGAGTTTGTCTTTCGCGCCGGAGGTTTTGATATTTTCGTTTTTATACGTTTGCCAAAGCATTTCGCCGTCAATTCTTAAAATTTCGGCGATTTTCATCAAATAGCCACGGACGTAAGGAGCGGACGGAAGTTTTTCAAAATTAGCGTCGCGAAGAGCCAAAATATACATTTCAGGAACATTAGTTAGTTCGGCTAATTTTTCAGTATTCAAACCGCGAAGACCCAGCGCTTCTTGAAACGTCTCTGTTAAATTTTTCGGCTGGTCGTTGTTCATTAGAAATTAGAAATTTTATTCTATATACACTTCTCTTGGTTTGGCTCCGTCGCCTGGACCGATTAATCCTTTGGCCTCCATTATATCAAGAAGTCGGGCGGCTCGGGCATAGCCGATTTTCAATCGGCGTTGTAGTAGGGAAGCGGATGCCTTTTTGGCCTCTTTTACTATATTCAGCGCATCGTCAAGCAGTTCGTCTTCATCGTCGCTTTTAATATAATCGTCAAAAGCAAGATGATTATTTTCTCCGTTTTCTCCATTGTTAACGGGGAATTGCAATATTTCTTCTGACTCAATTTCTTTGTTATTTTCTTTTATAAAATTAACGACTTTATTTATTTCCTCCTCGGAAAGATAAGCGCCTTGAATTCTTTTCGGTTTTGAAAAGTCCGAAGAGATGAAAAGCATGTCGCCACCGCCGAGCAATTTTTCAGCTCCAGATGTGTCAAGAATCGTTCTTGAGTCAACTTGGCTTGGGACTTGAAGGGCGATTCTTGAAGTGATGTTGGCTTTAATTAGTCCGGTGATTATTTCCACAGAAGGCCGTTGAGTGGAAACGATTAAATGGAGTCCTGTAGCCCGAGCCATTTGCGCCAAGCGTACGATAGAACCCTCAACTTCTCGGCCATAACTTGTCATCAAGTCGGCAAGTTCGTCAATTACCAATAATAAATAAGGAAGTGATTCATCGGGAAATTTTTTATTGTACGCGCTGATGTCGCGGCAGCCGGCTCCTAAAAGCATTTCATAGCGCCGTTCCATTTCCTGAATCGCCCACTTAAAGACGCCGATCGCTTTTTTTGTTTCAGTAACCACTGGCGCGACTAAATGAGGAATGCCTTCGTAAATGGAAAGCTCCACCCGTTTCGGGTCAATCAATGCGAGCTTTAACGTTTCAGGAGAATTTTTATAAAGAAGAGAAATAATGAGCGAGTGTAAGGATATTGATTTTCCGGAACCGGTGCTACCGGCAATCAAAAGATGGGGCATTTTATCAATATTGGCGAAAATCGGTTCGCCGCTGACATCTCTTCCGAGAACAAAGCCCAATAATCCGGAATCAACGAATTCCGGATAAGCCATTAAACTGCCGAGCCGGACAAGAGCCGCGGCCTTATTCGGCACTTCAATTCCAACAAGCGATTTCCCGGGAATCGGCGCTTCAATTCTAATCGGGTGCGCCGCCAGAGCCAAAGCCAAATCCTGATTTAGCGCCAGAATTTTTGATAATTTAACGCCTTCGGCGGGCTTGAGAGTGAAGCGGGTAACTTTGGGCCCGATATTTATTTCTCCCATTTCAACTGGGATACCAAAGCTTTCCAAAGTTCTTTTGATAATATTGGCGTTCGCTCTTAAATCGCCGGATGTTGGCTTTTCAATGGACGATTTAAGAAGGTCTAATGGAGGGAATATATAGTCGGTTTTAGGCCTAAAGTTTTCAGTTTTCAGTTGTTTGGGTTTTAACCCGATAGCCGCTGAGACCTTTTCCTTAATAGTTTCTTTTTCTTCCGGGATTTTTACTTCTTCCTCCTTAGCGTTGACTCCGCTTACTTTCAGTGGTTCGGTTTCTTCGTCTTTTTCTTCTGATTTTATTAGTTTTCTGATTTTGATTGGAAGATTAAGAGTAATAAGGAGCGAAGCAACGAGAATGGTGGAAATAATCACAATAGAAGCGGTATAGCCGAAAGGGGTTTCTAAAGACCCGATAATATTGCCGATTATCCCGCCTTTGTTCTGGGAAATTATATCAATCAATCCCAGCCCGGAAAGAACGAAAAGAACCGCTCCAATAAATGTGATTTGATAAATCTTGCGTCGTTCCGAAGCTAAAAAAACGCCTGCCATTATCAAAAATATAGTCGGTAAAAGATAATATCCCCATCCGAACAAATTTTCAAAAATTTTGTAAATAAAGTTGCCGACCGGTCCGGCGTTTTGAAAACTGGCCAAAATAAAAATCACCGCGATTCCCAAAAACACAATCGCCCAGACGCTTTTTTTGGTTTCCGGATGAAGCCGCGAGTCCTCTGTCTCGGTTCCTAATTTTTCAGAAAGTTTTTTGTTTTGAAATTTTTTCTTTTTTGAGCGCGACATTTTCTTTAATTAAACACTAAAATAGGTTAAAATTCAATCAATGGACAACAATATCTTCCGCGCCTATGATATTCGGGGCAAATACCCGAACGAAATAAACGAAGAAACTGTTTCCAAAATTACGGAATTAAATATGAGCGCGAGTTCCAACAGAAATGCTTCAAACGCCGGCATCCGCACCGACTTTATGGACGTTGAGTTTGACGATTATAAAATCGTGAAGTTTTAGAAGATATTGACGATTTTTAATTCTTGATATAGTATTAAATTATGTCTATTCAAACTGCGGAAAAAATTTATAAAGAAGTCAAAGCGTTAAAAGAAGAAACAAGAACTCTTAAAGAGCTTGTCTTTCTTATTTTAAAAGATCCCGAAGGAGAATATAAAGGGTCTTTTATAAAAAAAATCATTAAAAAATATCAAAATGAGCCGAAATTTATTTTTACCGATAAAAAAGATTTTTTAAAACAAATTTTTTTAAACAAAGGATATTTATAAATAAAAATTTTAAGGCTACGCCGGCATCCGCACCGACTTTATGGACGTTGAGTTTGACGATTATAAAATTTTGAGTTTGTGATTATCTGATTTTTGTGATATAATTAAACTATGAAAAATTGGTCTACTGATATTTCGGAGTTGCGAAAAAATCCGGAAAAATTTTCTATTTGGCGCCTTGAGCAGCTTATTAATTTTGGATTAGGAGAAGAAAAAATTGATATTAATGAATTACAAAAGTATTGGGACACAGTGAATATAGACCCTTTTAAAAGAAAATTTTTATCTCTCTTTGTATGAGAATAAATCAATCTTCAATTCTCTCTGAGAATCAGAAAAAACTTCTAAAACTTCTCTCTGAAGAGAAGTCAATCTGCGCCTATTTCTATTTAACTGGCGGCACGGCGCTTGCAGAGTTTTATCTCCACCACCGATTATCTGAAGATTTGGATTTTTTCTCCGAACAAGAATTTGATCCGCAAAGTGTTTCGGTTATTTTAAAGAAAATTCAAACTGCCGCCGGCGTCAAGAAGGTAGAATACCAGCAAAGCTTCAATAGGAATTTATTTTTTCTTTACACCGATACTGGCGTGATAAAGACGGAATTTACTTATTTTCCTTTTACTCGCATAGAGCGGAAACAGAAAATCGGCGAGCTTTTTATAGACAGTCTTATTGATATCGCTACAAATAAGATATTTACAATTTATCAAAATCCGCGTTCCCGCGATTTTATCGATCTTTATTTGATTCTAAAAGATAATCCGACATTAACAATTAATTCTTTGGTTGATAAGGCTCAAATAAAATTTGATAACCATATTGATCCCGTCCAGCTCGGCGCTCAATATGTAAAGGCGAAAGAACTGAAAGATTATCCTCAAATGTTGGAAAAACTTGATGAAAAACTGTGGCAGGAATTTTTTATTAAGGAGGCGGAAAAACTTTCAGGCAAGGTATTTAAGTAGTTTCCGCGACCGCCTTTCGGCGGTTTTTTGTTTTTATCCCGCACCTTCCCACGGAGTATCAAACCCCGCGGGGTATTCTGGGAAGGTGCGGGATTTATGATATAATTTATTTACGATGAATCCTAAAATTTTTCGCGCCTACGATATTCGGGGCAAATACCCGCTTGAAATAAATGAGGAAGTGGTTGAGAAAATCAGCCGTTTTCTTGGACGTTATTTTATTAACCCAAAACCCAAAACCCCCGCCAGAGGCGAGGCTCGCCAGAGGCGGCAAAACCCAAAACCTAAAATTGTAATCGGCCACGACGCTCGATTAAGTTCGTCAAGTTTATACAAAATCGTTCTTAAATCACTAAAAGCTTCCGCCAGAGGCGGATCCGCCTTAGGCGGAAAAAACTTAAAAGCCCTGCCTGCCGGCAGGCAGGTAAAAACTATTCCGGTCGGAATGACAACAACGCCAATGTTTTATTTTTTGGTTAATAAACTAAACGCCGATGGCGGGATAATGATAACAGCCAGTCATAATCCGAAAAACTATAATGGATTGAAAGTGGTTGGTAGAAATGCCGTGCCGATTAGCGGCAAAGAAATTTTAAAGTTAATATGAATTATATAAAAATTTACGTAAATTTTCTTAAAAAATTTTTAAAGCCGGCAAAACCACTCAAAATAGTTTTTGATTGTTCAAACGGCACCGCCGGTTTAATTGTTCGTCAATTGAAAATTGAAAATTTAAAATTGAAAATTATCAACGGAAACCCAGACGGCAATTTTCCGGCTCACGGGCCTGACCCGCTGAAAAAAGGAGCAATTATCAATTTGCAATCAGCAATTTATAAATACAAAGCCGACTTCGGCGTTATTTTTGACGCTGACGGCGATAGAGCATTTTTTGTTGATAATCTCGGCAGACAGGTGGATTCCGATATAATCGCTTATCTTTTAATGCTCAAAGGAGGATTTAAGCCGCCTTATCTCGTTGATGTCGCCGAAGGAAAAAGACCATTTTATTAACCCAAAACCCAAAACCCCCGCCAGAGGCGAGGCTCGCCAGAGGCG
>JBBTWF010000004.1:0-59703 GCA_038062875.1 Patescibacteria group bacterium | reverse complement strand
ATAATTTTTTCAAAAGACGATTGGGAAATGAAAAACTCTTGATTTTTTCCCGTTGAAGCGAAATCACCTAAACCGGATAAATCGTAGTAAGCGACGCTGGCGAATAAAGCCAAACCCATAATCGCCTTTGGAAAAACAATTCTACTGATTTGAAAAAATCTTATTTTAAGCGTATTTTGGAATTCCCGACGACCGCTGTAATTCGCCCAAAGCAGAATCAAAAAAACAGCTAAAACGGCGAGCAATAAAGTTGAAGAAATTTTATCGTAAAAGCCGACTGCTAATCCCAATGATTCCAAAGAAATTATCAAATTAATCCATTGCGATGTCTTAATAAAAAATATTTGAAAGAAAAAAATGATCAAAAATACAATCGCCGCCACAGCTAAAAAAATAAAAGAATCCCCTGCTTTTTCAAGAATAAAAAGTTTCAGAAAAAAGCCGAATAAAAAGAAAGAAATTACGCCGACAGCAGCCAAAGCGCCGATTTTAACCATTGACCGATCAACTTCAGCTTCGTTGGAAGAAACCTTATCAAGTAATGAATCCATAAATTTAGGATTTAGGATTTAGGATTTAGGATTTTCGTTCTGTATCTTGGTCTTGCTGCGGATTTTCGTTTTGAGGAGGAGGATTTTGTTCTTGTTGTCCTTGATTTTGATTATACATTGACTGCCCGATTTTTTGGAGTTCGGCCGAAAGTTCGGCAAGAGCTGATTTGATTGCTTCAACATTATCGCCGTCTTTTGCCAATTTTAGCGCTTCAATTTTTTGATTAACCGCGTCTTTAATTTCCTGCGGAATTTCTTTTTTCCCTTCTCCTTTTTCGCTTGCCTCTCTTAAAGATTTTTCCGCTAAATAAATTATCTGCTCTGCCTGATTGCGCGCCTCGACTAATTCCTTTTTATTTTTATCCTCTTCAGCGTGAGTCGCGGCTTCTTGTTTTAATTTTGCAATTTCCTCTTTTGAAAGATGAGTGGTCGCCTCTATTTTTACTGACTGGCTTTTATTAGTTGCTTTGTCTTTGGCTGAAACGTTTAAAATGCCGTTGGCGTCAATATCAAAAGAAACCTCTACTTGAGGAACGCTTCTTGGCGATGGCGGAATGCCGTCAAGAATAAATCTCGCCAGGGTCTTGTTATCGGAAGCCATTGCTCGTTCGCCCTGAAGAATATGAATTTCAACCGATGTTTGGTTGTCAGCGGCCGTGGAAAAAACCTGTGTCTTAGCGGTTGGAATAGTAGTATTTTTTTCAATCAACTGGGTAAATACGCCGCCTAATGTCTCAATGCCGAATGATAACGGGATAACATCCAATAATAAAATATCCTTAACATCGCCTTGGAAAATTCCCGCTTGAACCGCGGCGCCGATGGCCACCACTTCGTCAGGGTTTATTCCCTTATGCGGCTCTTTATTAAAAAGTTTTTTAACCGCGTCATGGATTGCCGGCATTCTTGTCTGACCGCCAACTAAAATCACTTCATTGATATCCGAGATTTTCAAACCTGCTTCGGAAACGGTTTTCTCAACCAGTTTAATTGATTTATCAATGTCTTTGCCAACCAAGTCCTCCAATTTCGCTCTGGTTAATTTAAATAGAAAATGTTTTGGACCGGAAGCGTCGGAAGAAATATAAGGAAGATTAATTTCCGTTTCAGCGGTAGTAGAGAGTTCATGCTTAGCGCGTTCAGCTCCTTCTTTAAGTCGTTGCAAAGCCAATGGGTCCTTACCAATATCAATGCCTTCTTGTTTTTTATATTCCCCTACCAGATAATCAATGATTTTTTTGTCGAAATCGTCGCCTCCCAAATGAGTGTCGCCGCCAGTTGATTTTACCTCCACATGCGGTTCTTTTTTGCCATCACCCATGTCAACCTCACCAACTTCTAAAACAGAAATATCAAAAGTGCCCCCGCCAAAATCATATACCACAATTTTTTCCTCTTTGCTCTTATTTAAACCATAAGCTAAAGCCGCGGCCGTCGGCTCGTTGATAATCCGGCGAACTTTTAATCCCGCGATTTCACCGGCGTTTTTGGTCGCCTGCCTTTGAGAATCGTCAAAATAAGCCGGCACCGTGATAACCGCTTCTTCTATTTTCTCGCCCAACTTAGCTTCAGCGTCAGCTTTAAGCTTTCCTAATATCATTGCTGAAATTTCTTCCGGCTTATACCACCTATCAGACATTTTAATTTCTACTCCGTCACTGCTTGATTTCTGCAAATCAAAAGGCAGAACAGCTTTATCATGCTGAACTTCTTGGTCGCTGAACTTTCTTCCAATTAAACGTTTGACCGAAGAAATCGTGTTTTTCGGATTAACAACCGATTGACGCTTAGCCAAAAGACCAACCAAACGTTCATTGGTTTTACTTATAGCGACTACCGAAGGAGTGGTTCTGTTGCCTTCGTGATTTTCCAAAATTTTCGGCTCTCCTCCTTCAATTATCGCCATAGCCGAGTTGGTTGTTCCTAAATCTATACCAAGTATTTTTGCCATAATGTTTTATAAAAATTAATTATTTAGCCACTTTTACTCTTACTGGACGAATCAACTTACTATTAAGTAAGTATCCTCTTTCTATTTCTTCAATAATGGAACCGCTTGGTTTATCCGATTCAATTTCGGCGATTGCTTCGTGCAAAGCCGGGTCAAACGACTGGCCAACTGAAACCGCTATTCTTTCCAGTCCCCTTTTTCGCAAAACATCCTCCATTTGAGAACGGATTAAATACATTCCCTTTTCCGCCTTTCCGTCTTTTTCTAAAACCGCTAAACCCAAATCAAAACTATCTAAAATGGAAATCATCTCTACGATTAAATCCTCACTGGCGAATTTCGCCATTTCCATAAAACGTTTGGATTCTTCTTTCTTATAATTAATCAAATCCGCTTTTGCCCGCTTCCAGCCGTCAAGATATTCGTCGCGCTCTTTTTGGCACTTTATCGGTTCATCAGTCGCCGTTGGCTCTTCTTTGACTTCTTCTTTATTTTTATCTTCTGGATTATCGGACATTCTATAATTATATTGAAAAATTTTTAGGTGTCAATACTATAATTTAACATCTTGACATAAGTATATTTATATACTATCTTAATAAATAGCAATTTTAATAATGCGTTAAATAAATAAATTTAGAAAGGAGGCAAAGATGAATATCCTAAATTTTCAGTTAGTGAAAGGATTGACGCTAAAAGTAGAAATTACCCCTCATAGAATATACGCAATCCCCCGACCTCCGATAACCACAAAAGCGCCAACCCATATTGGAGTCTACAGTGGAAAATACAGATATTATGATTCTTCGTATCCCGCTGATTTTAAAGGGTCTTGTAAAAAAAGTAAAAGTTTTTACAAAATTCCAAAAGACAAAACTCATTTCGTCTTTCAGGAATGTAAAAACCATCCGGGTAACCCAAGCGGTTTTATACCGGGAAAACCGACTTTTGTTTCTTCGTCTACAATACCAGCAACACCTCAATCCGAATTTCGTTTATTCCAGTTATTCCAGTGGTGGAGCGATTGGTGATAATTCAACAATATCAATACGCAACCAAAGGCCAGTATAACGCTGGCCTTTTTTATTTAATATAGACAAATTAATGAATAATTTTTATAATCAAAACAATGCTCAAAATCTTCAACACCTTTACCGCCAAAAAAGAAATTCTTAAATCTCCGCGTCGGGGTTATTTAAAATTATTTGTCTGCGGACCCACGGTTTACGATTATTCTCATATCGGCCATGCTAGAACTTATATAGCTTTTGATATTATCGTTAAATATCTTCGCTCCCAAAAGCGCAAAGTTTTTTATCTTCAAAATATTACTGATATTGACGATAAAATAATCAATCGGGCAAAAGAGAAAAAAATTTCTTGGAAAAAATTAGGTAGAGGTTTTGAAAAAGAATATCTAAAAGATATGAAAGCCATAGAAATAACCAGCGTAACCAAATACGCCAAAGCAACCGCTCACATCAAAGAAGTAATAAATCAGGTTAAAAAATTAATGGAAAAGGGCTTTGCTTATGAAATAAGCGACGGCGTTTACTATGAAATTTCAAAATTTAAGAACTACGGAAAATTATCCAGAAGAACTGCCTTGCAAGCCGAAGACGCGGTTTCAAGAATAGACGACACGAAAGAAAAAAGGAATAAAGGTGATTTCTGTTTATGGAAACTTTCTAAGTCAGATGAACCAAAATGGAAAAGTCCTTTCGGCGATGGCAGACCGGGCTGGCACATTGAAGACACGGCAATCAGCGAAAAATATTTCGGCCCTCAATATGACCTTCACGGAGGCGCGGTTGATTTGAAATTCCCGCATCATGAATCGGAAATAGCCCAACAAGAAGCGGCTTCCGGCAAAAAACCCTTTGTTAAAATATGGCTTCATACCGGTTTTCTTTTAGTTAACGGAGAGAAAATGTCCAAGAGTTTAGGCAATTTTATCACTATTAAGGATTTTCTGAAAAAATATCCAGCAGAGATTTTAAGGTTTATTATTCTTTCACACCACTATCGTTCCCCTGTTAATTATAATGAGACACTCGCTAATAATGCCGTAAAATCAATTGAAACCATAAGAGAGTTTTTGGAAAAACTTGAATTAGTATTAAAGGCCAAGCAGAAAACATCAAGTATAAAAATAAATATTAAAAACTACAATAAATTATTCAATCAAGCAATGGATGACGATTTTAACACTCCGAAAGCACTGGCAGTGGTTTTTGATTTAATCGCTTCGCTTCAAAATAAAATATGGCGAATTAATCCCGCTCAAGTTAAAGTCGTAAACCGATTTATTAACGAAAAATTGGATATTTTCGGCATCAAAATAAAACCGGTAAAAATCCCGCAAAAAATAAGATCTTTAGCGAACCAACGCGAGAAATTAAGGATTAATAAACAGTTTATCCCCTCTGACCGCTTGAGAAAAGAAATAGAGTCGTTAGGATATAAAGTAGAAGACACTTCGTATGGACCTAAAATTACCGCCACAAGATATTGATGCCGAACGCTCGGTTTTAGGAGCGTTGATGCTGGACAAAAATTCCATTATCCAAGTGGCTGATTTAATCACGTCTGAAGATTTTTATAAACCAGTCCACGAAAAAATTTTTGAAACAATAATCGACCTTTTCAGCAAAAGCGAACCTATCGATATTTTAAGCGTTACCAGCCGATTGAAAGAAAACCAGCGTCTTTCTGAAATCGGCGGCTCAAGTTATCTTACCGATTTAATAAATTCCGTTCCCACGGCTTCCCATATTCAGCATTATGCGAAAATTATCAGAGACAAACGGGTATTGCGCAACCTTATTCATACCTCGGCGGAAATTACAGAACACGCGTTTAACACTTCGGAAAGCACAGAAGACCTACTTGATGAAATCGAAAGAAAGGTTTTCGCTATTTCCCAAACATCACGAACCCAAAATTTTGTGCCGGTAAAAGACGAACTTAAAGAAGCTTATGAAAGGATTGAAAAACTCCATCAAGGGGAAAAAGGTTTGCGAGGCATTACCACTGGATTTGATGAGATTGACCATTATCTTTCCGGCCTCCAACGTTCGGATTTGATTGTTTTGGGAGCCAGGCCTTCGCTTGGAAAAACAACTTTTGCTTTGGATATCGCCCGCCAAGCTGCCACAAAAGCGCAAGTTCCGGTTGGCATATTCTCTTTAGAAATGTCCAGAGAGCAAGTAATAGACCGACTAATCGCGTCTGAAGCCCAAGTCCCTCTTTGGAGATTACGAACAGGCCGGCTTACCGATGAACTTGATTTTGAAATGATTCGTGATGCGCTGGATCGCTTGTCAAGAATACCTATTTTTATTGATGACACTCCTTCGCCGAATATTATTCAAATGCGTTCAATGGCGCGCCGTTTGCAAGCCGAGCACGGATTGGGACTTTTAATCGTTGATTATGTCCAATTAATTCAGCCACGCACTAATTCAGAAAATATAGTCCAACAATTCACGGAAATCAGCCACGGATTAAAGGCGATTGCCCGTGAGCTTAATATCCCGGTTCTAGCGGTTTCACAGCTTTCGCGCGGAGTTGAACAAAGAGAAAGAAAAATTCCTCGGCTTTCGGACCTTCGCGAGACAGGTTCTTGGGAACAAGACGCTGACGTGGTTATGTTCATTTACAGGAAAGACAGAGATAGAATAGAACCTTTGCCGGAAGAAGAAAACACTGCGGAAATAATTATTGCCAAACACCGCAACGGACCATTGGCAACAGTTCAATTAAAATTTGACCCGGAAAAAGTAAGTTTTAAGTCAATAGATAAGATACATTAATGTTGCCTGACCCAATTAAAAATTTTATCGCGATTTTCTCAAAACTTCCTTCCATCGGCCTCCGCCAAGCAACGCGACTGGCTTTTTTTATGATAAGCAAAGGTAAGAATCAGATAGAAGAAACCGCCAAAGCTATTTCTGATTTAAAATTATTAAAAATTTGTTCAATGTGTTTCTTTATACATTCCAATAAAGATGATCTTTGCGATATTTGTCGCGACTCTCAACGCCAAAAAAATATCTTTATGGTTATTGAAAAAGAAACCGACTTAATATCAATTGAACGAACCAAAAAATTCAAAGGAAGATATTTAGTGCTCGGCGAATTAGCAAAAAGCGGAAATTTGGAAACCAGCCAAAAACTGCGATTAAATCATTTAAAAAATATTATTAAAAAAGAATTGGGAACGAAATCTGAAGAAATTATTATTGCCACTAACCCAACTACTTACGGAGATCTTAACGCGATGATAATTACGAAAGAACTCAAGGACTTTACCAAAAAAATAACCCGCTTGGGACGCGGAATTCCGACTGGAGGAGAAATTGAGTTCGCAGACGAGGAAACTTTGGGGCAGGCGTTGGAACGAAGAATTTAGGATTTAGGATTTAGGATTTCCACCTCAGTATAACTCTGCCTATGCCCCTTTTTCTTACTGCGCCTTGTTTTTGAATGATAACGAAAAACTATTTTCTTTCTGTCTCTCCCCTGTTTTAAAATTTTCGCTTCAACTTTGGCGCCTTCAACATAGGGGCTACCGATTTTAACATTATCGCCGTCAGCCGTTAATAAAACTTTATCAAAACTTAAAACAGCGTCTTTATCGCCCGTTAATTTTTCTACTTTAATTTTTTGCCCGGAAGAAACTTTGTATTGTTTGCCGCCGGTTTGAATGATTGCGAATTTCATATGCTTAATTCACATTAATAATAACCGATACCGCTATTAAAATCAAGATGGCGAGCCCTAAACTGACAAATCCGAAAATATATGATAGAAATCTCTCACGATTATAAAAAGAATTAGCCAAAAGTAAATTTATAAAAATCATCGCCAAGGCCGAAAGCAAAATACCGAATGCCTCTGTTCGACCTCCTAAAAAATCAATGCCTTTGTAAACGTCAAAATGAAGAATCAACGGCCCTGTGTTTTCGCCGAGTTTCAAATAAGCGACGCAAGAAATCAAAAGCAAGACCAAAAAACTCAACCCAAAAACCACGCGAAGATATTTGTCTTTAAGAATATATTTCATACAGTATCAATAGCCCCAACGGGAGTCGCCGCTCCGATAATATATCGGAGCGAGCCTCGCCCAGCTATGCTGGGCGGGAACCCCTGTTTTACGATTATTTTTTGGTGCCGTCACCGGGATTTGAACCCGGGTTACTAGGATGAGAACCTAGCGTCCTAGACCGGACTAGACGATAACGGCAATTTCCTCCACCACCTTATCTAACCCAATTCCCCTTGACGCTTTCACTAATATTATATCACCTTTTTTAATGATGTTTTTAATAGTTTTAGCGGCTTCTTCGGCTGTGTTAAAGCTTAAAATTTTATCTTTTGCCAAACCATTAAGGACGGCTGTTTCCGCAATAATCTTCCCCTCTTCTCCCACGACAATTAAAAAATCAACAATTCCAGCGGATAATTTGCCGATGGACTTATGGGCTTTTGACGAATATTCTCCCAATTCCAGCATATCGCCTAAAACCGCTATTTTTCTCGCTTCGCTTCCTGTTTTTATATCAGCCAATGTTTCCAAGGCAGCTTTCATTGAAATCGGCGAAGCATTATAACTATCGTCAATCACCCAACTGCCATTAACGCCGGCGAATATATTCATTCTATGTTTTGCCGGATGATAATTAGAAGACAATGCTTCGCAAATTCTCACTAAATTTAACCCGTAAATTAATCCAACGCAAGCCGCGGCGCCGGCGGCGTAAGCGTTAGGCCTACCAAAAGTATTTTTTATTTTTATAGGTACGACATTACCATTATGTTCAATTTTAAAACTTACGCCTGTTAATTCATTTGCCGTTCCAAAATAATTTTCAAAATTAATTATTTTTATTTTCGCGCCTTCGTTAAAACCAAAGGTCATTGTCTTTGCCCGAGTTTTTTCTTTTATCTCCGTTACCGATTCGTCGTCAAAATTCAAAACCGCGAAATCATTAACTGACATATTTTCAACTAATTTCGCCTTTTCCCTGATTACCGCTTCTAAACCGCTATAAAATTCAATATGGACCGGAATTTCTCCAACAGCGGTAACAACCCCAATTTTCGGCTTGGCAATTTCCAAAAGTTTTTTAATATCTCCGGACCTGTCAGCGCCATATTCCAATATTAATATTTTCGGATAAAAATATTTCGGTAAAAAGATAACGCGGAGAAAAGAAAACAAAATAACTTTCAGCCAAAAGAATAATTTCCTTATTTTTTTCTTGCCAGCCGGTTGCCATAAACTGACCATTTCCAAGTCCTTCTCAGACCAATTGCCGAGAATCGTCAATGACACGCCTAATTCATTGTTCAAATTGCCGCCTGATTTTCTTGCGCGTCTTCCAGAAACGGATAAAACCGCATAAATCGCCTCTTTAGTTGAGGTTTTTCCAACACTGCCGGTAATAGCGATAATATCCGGCTTATAACGCCAAAGAGTTAATTTGGCAAGATTTTTTAATATATATTTCAAAATATTTATCATAATTCATCCGGCGCTATATTATAGTAATTTAAAATAAATTGCGCCAGTTCGCGAAACGCCGGAACCACCGTCATACCAGCTAAAGGCGCGCCAGCCGGCTTATCTATTTTGATTAAAATTATAAATTTTGGAGCAGAAGCGGGCCGCCCCGATGAATCGGGGCGAGCCTCGCCCTGATTTATCAGGGCGGGAGCAAAACCGATATAAGTGTTTATCACATCATCGGTATAACCGCCTTTTTCAAAATCAGGAACAAAAGCGGTTCCGGTTTTACCGGCAACGGAATAATTAGGAATATCGGCAATGACATTTTTTTTAACCGCCGAAACCATCATCTTGGCGACAGCTTTGGATGTTTCAACTGAAATTATTCTTTGGATTGTTTTCGGAGAACCGTCGGCTAAAATATATGGTTTCATTAAGACACCTCCGTTGGCAATGGCAGACATAGTATTAATCAATTCGATCGGCGTCACTGAAACGCCTTGGCCGAAAGAAGCGGTGGCAAAATTTATATCACGGCCGTTTTTCAAATTCTCAATACTGCCTTTTACTTCTCCCGGCAAATCAATGCCAGTGAATTCGTTTAATTTAAACTTTATCAAATAATTATAAAAAATATCGTGGCCGGTTTTTCGTTCGGCGAAAACCGCTCCGGTATTTATGGAGTTTTCAATAACTTCTGTCATAGTCCTGGTCCCGTAAGCTTTCAAATCCCAGTTTTGAATTGTTCTGCCGTTGAAAGTTACTAAACCGCTGTCATAATAAGTAGTTTCCGGAGTAATCTTCCCGCTATCAATCCCAGCCGCCATCGTGAAAAGCTTAAAAACAGAACCAGGCTCATAAACCGACTGAACCGCCGGATTAAGAAAATCGCCTATTTCAGACGCCGAATAATTATTCGGGTCAAAATTGGGAAAACTTCCCATTGCCAAAATTTTTCCGGTTGCCGGTTCCTGAACAATTACCGTGCCTCCGATGGCGCTGTATTTCTTAATAAGATTATTTAGTGTTTCTTCGGCCTGCGCCTGGATGCTTCTGTCAATAGTTAAAACCAAATTTTTGCCGTCTTCCGGCTTTATCAAAGTATCTCCTTTGGCTTGGCCTGATTTCCCTGCCAATAAATCATTAAAATAGAGTTCTATTCCATAGCGACCGGCCAATTCATCTTTGTCAGCCATGGGACCTATAAAACCCAAAACATGAGAGGCCAAATTTCCTGCGGGATAAAATCTAAGAAGCTGATTCTTTATATAAATGCCCTTAAGATTTAATTCTTTTATTCGGTTAACTTGTTCCGGCTCCGCTTTTTGAACAAGCAATTCATAAAGGTCGTTTGGCTTTCTGAATTTTTTATCCAGCTCTTCAACCGAGATATTTATAATTGGAGATAATCTTTCTGCGTATTCTTTATTATTATTATTCCCTTGTATTTCTTTCGGCACAGCGTAAATCTCCGGATATTCTTTATTTAAAACAGCTGGAATTAAATTATTGTTTTTATCCGTAAAATAAATATTGCCTCTGATGGATTCTAATTCTCCGCCGGCACGCTGTTGAGCTTCGGCCCGTTCTGAATAATAATCACCATTCTTCAATTGAAGATTATAAATTTTAAAAATTAGAAGCGCGTACAGGCCTCCGAAGAAAAATAATAAAAATATAAAACGCCATCGCATATTAATCTCATTTTAACATTAATTTAGCGTTAATTTTAGATATTTGGGATTTTTTTCCAATATCAATGTCTGGCTTTCAACCGAAGATTTAAAAATTTCAGCGTCTGTCATTCCATAAAATCTGTTTTTTAATTCTGCGTTAGCAACCTCAATTTGACGGATAAAAACTTCCTGATTCTGATTTTCATGTCGAAGATTAACTATTCTATTATAAAGAAAAATACTCCAGACGGCTGAAATAACTAAAATAACCACGGAACCAGAAATTATAAGATTTATTTTATTGTTATTTTTATTAGGTTGAATAATGGTCATATATTTAAAATAATTGCTCTTAATTTAGCGGAACGCGACCTTGGATTGATTTGAATTTCTTCAAATGTCGGTCTTATTGGTTTTTTTGTCAAAATTTCCGCTTTCCCCTGTTTTGCCATGTCTCGAAAATAGTTTTTTATTAATCTATCTTCCAAAGAATGAAAAGAAATTATTGCTACGCGACCTTTAGGTTTTATAATGTTGTATAAATTTTTTAGTAATGTTTCTAAATTCTCCAGTTCTTTATTGACGTAAATCCGCAAGGCCTGGAACGTTTTAGTGGCTGGATTTAGTCGCCCACGTCCAGGAACGGCCCTATTGACGATTTCAGCCAGCTCAAAAGTCGTTATTATCCGTTTTTTTCTTCTTTCTTCAACTATTTTTTTGGCAATTCTTCTGCTAAATCTTTCTTCGCCATATTTATAAATAATATCCGCCAAGTCCTTTTCGCTGAAACTATTTACTACTTCCGCCGCTGTTATGCCATTGTCATCGTCATTGTCATTGTTTGCGCTGTATCTCATATCCAAAATCTCATCTTTCTGAAAACTGAACCCTCTTCCTCCGCCAGCTGGCGGATCCAATTGCTCCGAAGAAAAACCTAAATCAATCAGTAGCCCATCGGCTTTCCCAAATTTTTCATTTTTTAAAATTTCCGGTAAATTGGCATAGTTATTATTTTTTAAAATTAGTTTAGAAATTAGAAATTGAAAATTAGAAATTGCCGAAATTTTCTGTCGAACATTTTCAATCATCGCCTTATCCCAATCAATGCCGAGTAGCATGCCATTTGGTGAAATTCTTTTAAAAATTTCGGCCGCATGTCCCCCGCTGCCGATTGTCCCGTCAATGAAGAATTCTCCAGGTTGCGGATTTAAAATTTCTATTGTTTCGTTTAAAAGAACTGGCGTGTGCATTTTATATCCCCAATTCCGATAATTTTTCCGCGATCTCATCAGATGACGCTTCGGTCTTTGTCTTATATTGTTTCCACGCTTCGCTGTCCCAAATTTCAATCCTGTTATAAAGTCCGGCAACCGTTGCCTGTTTTTTTAATCCGGCGTATTCCCTTAAATAATCCGGAATTAAAATTCTACCCTGCTTATCAACTTCAACGTCCATCGCGCCGGCTAACATCAAACGGACAAAAGCTCGGGAGTTCGCTTGAGCCAGAGGCAAAGCGATTAATTTCTGCGCCAAAATTTCCCATTCTTTATTGCTGAATATAAAAAGACAATGGTCCAGGCCGCGCGTAATAATCGCTCCTCCGCTTAATTTATTTCTAAACTTCGCCGGCACCGCGATTCTTCCTTTGATATCTAAATTGTGTTGAAATTCTCCGATGAACATAAATTATAAAATTCGAAAATAACTTGTTTCGCTAAAAGTTATCCACCACTTTAGGCACTTATCCCCATAGTTATCCACATTTCCCCACTTACAATTCATTTTGCTCCACTTGCCTATTTAAGTCAATAAATAAAAACTATTAAAATCTTTGCCCTGAAAATCAAAAAACCCTTTATTTATAAGGTTTTTTATAAATTACTCGCTAATTTGTCCACAGGTTATTCACATTAAAAGAAATACATAGATTTATTCTACTAATTCTTGCTTTAATTCTTTAATTGCCAAATCCATAAATTTTATCTTTTCCCCCGCTAATTTTTTACTTTTATCTAAAACTAAATTTTTATAACAATCTTTTCTGAATTTCTCGAATACGCCGACAAATTCCTTAAGAGAAGATTTTTCCATCCAATCCCACGCTCCAATAGATAATCTTACAATACCAGTTGCGCCCAAGAAATCTATTAAATCAGCGTCATGCAATAAAATCGCTTCCTTGGATTTCGGTTTGCCATTTGGGAGATGCTCTCGTATGGCTTCTTTAACAATTTTTATTTTTTTGTTTTGGAAATTTATGCTTGGCAAAAATTTTCCTGCAATTCTTTCCGCAACGATATTATGCTCCTCGTTGCTTTCATCAAATAAATCATGCAGAAAACAAGCCGCGTGTAAAATTTCTTCATCGTAATTAATATTTTCCAATTTCGCCAATTTTTTGGCAATTACAAAATCTCTCTTAAAATGGTCTATCCCTGCCGCAACTTCATTACCTAATTGTTCTTTTGCGAAATTTTCTATTTTTTTATTCATACTCCCATTATACTAAAAAACCTCCGATTTGTAAATTATTGATTACAAACCATAAAATAAAAAGTTCACTTTCGCATTCTGTCTGTCCAGTCAACTGGACAGCTACTAATGGACAGCCACTAAAACAACTATACTAAAAAACAATACTAACAAACAATATTAAAACAACAAACTTATTCTCACTGTCCAGTTAACTGGACAGTGAGAACGACAATCTCATCCCGTTAAATTTCGGCAATGGGCGCAATAGGAATCGAACCTATACTCTTCGCAATGTGAATGCGACATTTTGCCATTAAACTATGCGCCCTTATGCCTTTTTATTATAAAACAAAAAAGCCGATAAATTCAATCGGCTTCTTTAGTTGGACTTACTGTAGCTCCACCACAGCGCCAACTGCTTCTAATTTCGCTTTCAATTCTTCGGCTTCGTCTTTTTTAAGTCCTTCTTTGATAGCTTTCGGCGCTTTATCAACCAAGTCCTTGGCTTCTTTTAATCCCAAGCCAGTCGCTTCTTTGACGGCCTTGATAACATTTATTTTCTGGTCTCCGGTCGCTTTAAGAATAACGTTAAAAGATGTTTTTTCTTCGGCAGCGGCGGCTCCAGCAGAAGGTCCGGCAGTAGCCACGGCTGACGCTGAAACGCCGAACTTTTCCTCTAAGGTTTTTACCAATTCAGCCAATTCAACTACTGTTAATTTTTCTATTTGTTCAATTATATCTTTAAATTTTTCCATAAATTTTTAAATTATGATTTATTTTCGACCGTTTGTTCTGATTTTTGCTTTAATACGCTTAAAAACATTTTCATAGGCGTCGCAATCATACCTACCAACTGACCGAGTAAAATTTCTCTAGACGGCAATTTACCGATGAATTTCACTTTTTCCGCGTCCATAAAATTCTTGCCTGCCAAATCATAACCGCCTAAAATCTGAATATTAGATTTATAAACCGTGCTTGCGATTTCAAAAATTTCTTTTGGCGCGAAAACCGTTCCCATTTGTAATTCAAACTGCTCCGGATTGAAATCAATCCCCTCTTTTTCAAAAACAACTCTCATAAGCCGCTTTTTGATTACTTTGAATTTGGCGCCTATTTCTTTTAATGTTTTCCGCAAAGCGCTTAAATCATCAACTCCTTTCCCGCTAAAATCAACGAAAATCAAACTCTTACTTTCTTTTAAAAGTTTTTGACCTTGTTCAACTTGTTGAATTTTTTGCTGTTTGGTTAACATATATTAACTTTTAGCTGTTAGTTTTTAACTTTTAGTTATAAATAAAAACGGCCATTCAAAGCCGCAAACAAATCTCTAAAAGCTAACAGCTAAAAACTAAAAGCTATTAAAAATTCCTCAAGAGGACTTATTTCGTCGGTTGACGACTGCCTCTTATCTGCGGCCTATTTAATAATAATATATTATATATTTTTCTTGTCAAGGGCTGCTTCGCCTTTTATCAACGGCACGAAACTGAATCCAAAATGCTCTTTTTGCTCGTATTCATCTTTATTAATTTTATCAATAACAACAATGCTGTTCCCCACCGGCGCCACGATTCTTCCGCCGATTTTCAACTGTTCTTTCCAAACGTTTGGAATTTCTGTTTGAGCCGCGGCTCCTGCGATAATTTTGTCATAAGGCGCTTCTTCCACGTATCCATTTGAGCCATCGCCTAAAATCACTTCCACTGTTTTTTCTTGTAAAAATCCGCATTTGGAAATATTTTTTTCCGCCATTTCTTTAAGTTCGGGAATTCGTTCTATGCCGATAACTTTGCCTCCGCCAGTCGGTGGATTACCAGCTATTTTCGCCAAAAGAGCGGTTTTCCATCCAGAGCCGGCGCCTACATCCAAAATTTTTTCCCCTGCTTTCGGTTCCAATAGTTCCAACATAAAAGCCACAACCAACGGCTGGGAAATTGTTTGATTAAAACCAATCGGCAGAGGCGCGTTCACGTAAGCGTCTGCTTTATACTCTTCCGGCACAAAATCAGCGCGGTCAATTTGCTTAAACGCCTCAATAATTTCCGGCGTTTTTAGGTAGCCGTCTTCGATTAAAGAATTTATAAGATTTTCGTATTGAGGGTTCATTTATAATGCGGGAGCTGAGGGAATTGAACCCCCGACCGCGGTTTTGGAGACCGCTATTATACCACTTAACTAAGCTCCCAAAAGAAGCTTATTTTTTAGCTTCTTTATGGATAGTGTGCTTCCTGCACCATTTACAAAATTTTTTATACTCTAATTTTCTCTCAACTTTTTTCTTGTTTTTGCGAGTATAATAATTATTCTGTTTGCAAACAGAGCACCTCATTTTTATTAAATTTTCGCTGAATTTTGATTTTGCCATATTCGTGAGCCGATGGTGGGAATTGAACCCACGGCCTACTCCTTACCAAGGAGTTGCTCTGCCGCTGAGCTACATCGGCATAATATCTTTGCAAGCCGGAGAGAGGAATTGTCCGCCTTCGGCGGATCCGCCACAGGCGGAAACCCCCTCAATCCCTCACATTTTGCCGATAAGCCGAGAGTGGGACTTGAACCCACGACCTTCACTTTACAAAAGTGTTGCTCTGCCACTGAGCTATCTCGGCAAAAGGTGATGGACTATTATTGAGCCCCGACGCGCTTTGCGGTCGGGACCCGACTTCACGTCGGGGCTACTCCGGCAAACTCTTTAAACTCTAATCTTTTATCGTTAATTTTTCAAGCCCGTCTAACATTTCTTTCGGCTCGCCCTTACTGAAATACTCTCTTGTCGGTTCAAGTAATTTAATTAAATAATCCGCGACAAAATTTTTTAAATCTTCCGGGTGTAAATCGCCTTTTTTGAATAAACCTTTCAGCTCTACCATGCCGTTGATTTCCAAATTGCCGCCGTGTTCTTTTTCTCTATTTATTATAATTTTTTTCTCGCGGGCAAATATAAGATGCTCCATCCAATCAATAATCGGATTAAATTCAATCTCTTTTTCCGGACAAAACGCCTTTTTTATTTTTCTTTTTATTTCATCCGCCGAATCGTGGATAAAAATCGCGCTGTCCGATTTTGACTTACTCATCTTCATTGAAGACCAAATTTCTTGTTTGTCGGCTGATTCCGAAATTGGCCAAACAGACGGTTTATTCAAACCTAAAAGAAGATGATGATGGACAGCCACCGGCTTGGGAAATATTTTCAGTTTATCGGCGACCTGACGGGCGATAACATGGGCTTTTCTTTGATCGCTGCCTGCGTGGATTAAATTGATTTGCTGGCTAAAAATATCAGCCACCTGCATTACCGGATAAATCAATTTGGCAAAATCAACATCCTCTCCTTCTTCACGACCAAGAATAGTGATGCTTCTTTTCATCCGCGATAAAGTCGTATGTTTGCTTACTTCCAGAACCGTTTCCCAATATTTATCGTTGTTATGATAAAAATCCGAAGCCAATACAAAATTTAGGTCTCTCGGATTGCCACCAATGCATTTATAAGCGATACTTAGGCCCTCTTTAAAATAACCGACAGCCGTTTTTTTGATTATTTCCAAGTCGCCACCCAATTTATCGTTCAGCCAGCTGTGATAATCCGCCAAAAGAATGTTGACCGATGCACCCGCGTCAGCAAAATCCTTGACTTTCTGCATGCAAACTAATCCGGTGCCAAGATGAATTTTCCCGGAAATCTCAAAACCAATATAATGCTTCAATGGGATATTTTTTAACAATAAAAACTCCAAGTCCTCCGGAGTTAAAATTTCTTCGGTAAATCGGGAGATCAGTTGGATTTTTTGGTTGAACGTCATAAAGTGTCCGGCGGGTAGGAGTTGAACCTACCTAGAACGGTTTTACAGACCGTCGCTTAAGCCGCTCAGCCACCGCCGGATAAGTTTAATCAATTTTCTCATCTTGAGTATTTTTTTCTTCAGAAGTTAAATTCTCCGAGAACAAACTCGGCTTTTTCTCGCCGTTGCTTTTTCCGTTGCCGTTTGTTTTTTTAATTTTTTCCAGATGACTGCTAACAAAATTGTCCAACTTCATCAGGGATAATTTTGATTTTCTCAAAAATTTTTCAAAGTATTCGCTAATCAATAAATCGATTTTTTCCATCGGCAAACGAGCGACCAACTTATCGAATCGACTCTTTTGATGCGCGGATGGGTTTTCTTCAGCGACATCATTAACCCGCGCCACTCCGCGGCTAACCATATAAATCATCGCGGCTAAACTTGCCATTAAAGAAATTTGGAGAATAAAGTTGTACATATTTAAATTTCGTACCTGCAAAACCTTTCCACTTTTATATTCTCTCCTATCTTAGAAATTGACTGTTTTATTAACGCATCAACAACCATTGATTCATCTTTAATATAGGGAGAGTTTAACAATTCTTCAATACTTTCCGGATTCATCGCCGCTATATGCATCGCTAAATTATGAGCCAAGTCCTTAAACAAAGGATTTCTAGCAACAAAATCGGTTTCACAGCGAAGTTCGAGCAAAACCCCGACCCGCTCATTATGTACGTATGATTCTAACAAGCCGGCTCCGGTGGCTCTACCGCCTTTTTTTTCAGCCCTTACCAACCCCTGCTCATGGATTATGGTAATCGCTTTGTCAAAATCGCCGCCAGCTTTTCCTAACGCTTTTTTACATTCCATTACGCCGGCGCCAGTTGCTTCTCTTAGTTTTTGAATATTATTAATCATGAATTAGATTGCTAATTGCTAATTGTTAATTGCTAATTTAAAAATTAGATCTTCCAATTTTTTAATCTATCAATCTTTTCCGCCTCTGGCGGATCCGTCTTCGGCGGACAATTTTTCAATAATTCTATTAACCACCCACTCAATGCCCATTTTAGAATGGTCATTCGCCGGAATTGGATAATCAATCAAGTCGGGATTATCATCGCTGTCAATAATTCCGACAATCGGAATTTTTATTATTTTAGCTTCCCGAATAGCTGTCTTATGGCCTTTTAACGAAGAATCTATCACGAACAAAACATCTGGAAGTTTAGTTAGGTCCTCCAAACCGATAAACATCTTTTTCATCCTTTCAATATTTCTATTAATCACCGCCCGCTCTTTTTTGGTGTATTTTTCGAATTTGCCTTGTTCCCAATTGCTTTGTGTCTCTTTAAAATACTCTATCCGCTTGGACAAAACTTTAAAATTAGTCAATAAACCTCCAATCCAATGGTCGTTTATACGAGAAAAATTAAATCCGTCTGCGAAATTCTTAATCGCTTCTTTGGCAGGCGGCTGAATCGCCACTAAAAGAATTTTTTTGTTCTCTTTTATTTGGCTCTTTAAAAATTCAACCGCTTTATCCAAGGCCGTTAAGGTCTGCGGCAAATCAATAATTTCCAAGCCGTTTCTTGTGGTATTGATATAAGATTTAAATTTCGGATTCGTCTTTGATTTTTTATGGCCATACATCACTCCCGCCTTCATCATTTCCCGCAGAATATCCAAATCAACGCCGGATTCATCGCCTACTTCTTGCTCTTCAGACATTTCTTCGTTCGCCTGAATGTCTGTTTCCGCGTTTGTTTCAGTTTTTACGCTTGATTTTTCCATTTGATAAAGTATATATAACTATTTTAAGAATTGCAACCCAGTAATTAGTTGTTAGTTGTTGGTTGTTAGTCCATTTCTTACGCCATTCCTCCCGCCTTTATGGCGAGGCTCGCCGGCGAACTTTTATTGTTCGCCAGGCGGCTATCTTTTTGTGATTGCCGGACAATAAAATTTTCGGGACTTTGTATTTTTTACCTTTCCATTTAAAAACTTCCGGTCTTGTATAAACCTGCATACCTACGCCAAACCTATTTTCTTCAAGCGATTCGTTCTTTCCCAGCACTCCCGTAATTTGGCGGGAAACCGCGTCAATTAAAACCATTGCCGGCAGTTCACCGCCGGTTAATACATAAGGACCAATTGAAATTTTCTCCGCCGGCTGGCGGATTAAATTTTTAATTACTTTTTCCGTCCTTGCGTCAATTCCCTCGTAGCGGCCGGCTATTAAGATTAAATTATCGTAATTTTTCGCCAATTGAACGGCTGTTTTATTATTAAATTGTTTTCCGGCCGGAGTGAATAATATTATTTTTGATTTTTGATTTTTGCCGCTCAATTTCATTGAGCGAGCCTCGCCCCTTTGGGGCGGGATTTTTGATTTTACAAATTCAACCGCCTTAATAATCGGTTGAATTTGCATTACCATCCCCGGTCCTCCACCAAACGGTCTATCATCTACCTTACGATGTTTATCTTCCGTAAAATCTCTTAGATTATGAACCGCGATTTCAACCAAACCCTTTTTCCGGGCTCGTTTAATTATTGATTCGTTTAAATAAGAATCAAAAATCTTAGGGAAGATAGTGATAATGTCAAATTTCATAATATCTAATTTTACCGCATTTTTTTAGCTTTTCAAAACAAAAATCCCGAAGAATTTCGGGATTTTTGTTTTTATTCGCCCACTAATCACTAATGATTAGTGGCTAATTGCTAATTTACAACCTAAGGTCTTCCACCGCTCTGTCTACCGAACTTCTGTCAGCCGAGCTACCCATTCCCCTGGTCGAACCTTCAGGTTCAACGATTTTTAGATTAACTCGGGCATTATTTTTAATCCCGACTATTCGAAGCAGAGACCTGATGGATTTCGCGGTAGCGCCCATTCTTCCAACAACTTGACCCATATCTTTCTGGTCAACTTGAAGAGAAAGCAACACTCCCATTTCGTCAACTTTGCGATCAACCTTCACTGCCTCGGGATGATCAACGATGGACTTAATGAGAAATTCAAGAAATTCCTGGTCTGTCTTATTTCCTGTCATATCTAATTTTTACTTTATCCTATCTTTCCGACCTTTTTACTTGTTTGTATTATACTCTTTTAAGCGTTTTTGTCAACCCCGCACCTTTTGCAGCAACGATTGCGGTAATGCCTCTTTTTGGAGGCGAAGCCGCCTTACGGCTCTGATTAATTGCTAATACTAAATCTTTGCCACAAAAGGTGCGGGGTCAACCTCTTCAACATTCTCTTGGGTCTTAACGGCTTCTTGCGTCTTTTTTGATTTTTTATGCACCGGTTTTTTGGGTTCGTTGATTATTTTAGCGCGGACTAAAAGATTATGAATAGAATCTGTCGGTTGAGCGCCGTTTTTCATCCAATAATCAACCCTTTTTTTATTAAGGTTGAATTCTTTATTTTGCGGATTATACCAGCCCAAATCCTCTATAAATTTGCCAACTAATTTTGAACGCTTTTCTGTGGTTATAATCCGAAATGACGCCTGATGTTTTTTGCCTATTCTTTTTAGTTTAATAGATAACATAATGTTATGACTTAGTATATTAGTATCACATTTTAGAGTCAAGTTTCAAAGACAAAACTTTTGACACTCCGTCCTCTTCCATTGTTATTCCATAAAGAACTCCGGCCGCTTCCATTGTCGCTCGATTATGCGTTACAACGATAAACTGCGTCTTGTGGACGAATTCTTTGATAAGATTGGAAAATCTCCTGGAGTTTTGTTCGTCCAAAGCCGCGTCAACTTCATCAAGCACAAGAAACGGCGGAGGGCTGACGGATATTAAAGCAAAAAGCGCGGCAATCGACACCAAGCTTCTTTCACCGCCCGAAAGCGCGTCCATACCAGTAATCCGTTTTTTCGGCAAATCCAAATCAATATTTACTCCTGTTGATAATTCTTCATTTTCTTCTTCATTATTAATTTCTGTTTTGTTTTCGGATTTAAGATTTTCTTCTTCTAAACTTTTCACTTTCCTCTTTTCTCTTTCCACTTTTAGTTTCGCGTGCCCTCCGCCAAACATCAACCGGAAAAACTTGTTGAATTCTTCGTTAATCGCCTTAAGCGAATTGTTAAATTCAAAATGAATTTTTTCGCTCAACTCATTGATAAGATTTTTTAAATCAATCAACGCCTTTTCAAGGTCTTTTGACTGATTGGTTAAAAAATTATAATGCGTTTCTGTCGCGGTCGCTTCTTTTATTAATGACTCGTCTATCTCGCCGATAGCGGCTAAATCAGCTCTAAGTTTGAACATTCGACGCTCGATATCGGAAAGCTCGCCTTGGTTAATTGAAAATTGTCCGCCAGCTGGCGGATTAAAAATTGAAAATTCTTTAATACTTCTTCCTATCTGTTGTAATTGGCTCTCCAAATCCTGAAGTTTTAAATTTAATTTTTCTTTCTCAAAAAGAACTTTGTTTTTCCGGCTTTCCAAATCGTTGATTTCTTCTTTTTTGGCTTCTTTGATTTCAAAGGCCTTCTGAAAATTCTTGTTAAAACTTTCTAAATTATTTGTAATTTCTTGCTCGGCTTTTGCCAATTGCTCCAAATCCTTTTCAATTAAAACGAGGTTTTTCGTTAAATCGGTTTTTAATTTCTCTAATTCGCTTAATTCTTCTTTCCCTGAATCGGTATCGCGGTTTAAAAACATCTCAATTTTTGCGATTAAATCTTCCACCACTTTCTTTAATTTCTCAAAATCAGAATTATTTAAACCGATTTCCAAAGATTTTTTCACGCCATCGATTAAATTAACCGCTTCTTCGACTTTGAAATCTCGGTTCCCGCTTTTTAAAGCGCTTAACAATTCTATTTTCGCTTCCAATCGACCGAATTCTCTTTGAATTTCCGAACGCCGAGAAAACAATTCGTCCTGTTGAAGTTTTATCGGTTTAATATTCTCCTGTTTTTGGCTTTTCGGTTCAAGTTTTTTAATTTCATCTTCCAAACCGCGCAATTCTTTCTGCTTCTCAATTATTTGTTTTGATAATTGAGCAAACTCCGGGTCAAAACTATCCAACGATTTTTTAATTTCGCTTATTTTAAAAGAAAAATATTTATCTTCTAATTCTTTCAGTTCTTTTTCCGTTTCCGCGCGTTTTTCCCATTTAGATGTCTGGCGCTTCAACATTCTAAGATGCGGAGTGATTTCGCCTATCATCGCCTTAACTTTGTCTAAATTAATGGCAGTGTTTTTAAGTTTGCGTTCAGCTTCAGTTTTTTTAATTTGATATTCTCTTAACCCTAAAACCTCTTCAATCATTATCCGTCGTTCTTCGGAAGAAACCCTGACAAAAAGGTCGCTGCCTCCCTGACTAATAATAGTCAAACCTTTAGTGCCAAGACGAGAACGAGCAAAAAAATCAATTACATCTTTAAGACGCACTTCCGATTTATTTAAAAAATATTGGGAATTGCCGTCTCTGTTCACCCGACGCGTTACCAAAACCTCTTTAAAATCCAAAGGAAAAAAACCGCTGTTGTTATCAAAATGCAAACTGGCCTGCGCGACCGAAACCCTCGGTTTTTTTGGAGTGCCGGCGAAAATTAAATCCTCGGCTTTCGCGCCTCTTAAATTCTTTGCTTCCCGTTCTCCTAAAATCCATCTGATAGCGTCAATAATATTGCTTTTCCCCGAACCGTTTGGTCCCACGATTGCCGTAATTCCGGCTGGAAATTCTAAAATCGTCTTTTGGGAAAAAGATTTGAAACCATTGAGTTCTAAACTCTTTAAAAACAAAATATTTAGGTGTTAAGTGTTAGGTGTTAGGTGTTAGTTATCCGTCAGCTGGCGGACTAAAACCTAAAAACTAAAACCTAAAAACTCTTTAAAGCATTCTTCGCGGCTTCCACTTCCGCCTCTTGTTTTGAAGCGCCTTCGCCTTCAGCGGCAAGCTTGTCGTTAAAAAATACGCCCACTTTGAAAATTTTCTGATGGTCTGGTCCGTGTTCATCTAAAACCTGATAATTAGGAGTAAGTTTAAGTTTCTCCTGAATAATTTCCTGAAGCAAACTTTTGGGGTCTCTATATAATTCTTTCTCAAAAACCTCCGGGAGATTAACGATAACGGCTTTTTCAATAAATAATTTAACTGTTGAATAACCCCCGTCTAAATAAACAGCGCCGAGTAAGGACTCAAAAGCGTTGGCTAAAATTACCTCTCTGGCTTTGCCATTATCTTTGGCTTCGCCACGGGAAAGTAAAATAAATTTACCCAATTCTATGTCTCCGGCAACCTTAGCCAACATCTGGTAATTAACCAACGCCGCCCTGATACTGGTGAGCTTGCCTTCATCGTAATCCGGATATTTTTGAAAAAGCTCTTCCGAAACCGCTAATTCCAAAACCGCGTCTCCTAAAAATTCCAACCGTTCGTTATGAGGAATGCCCCACGAAGGATTTTCGTTCAAATAAGAGCGATGAGTAAGAGCTTCTTTGAGCAGGTTTTTATTTTTAAATTGATGTCCTGTTATTTTTTCTAATTTTGATAAATCCAATAAAGTTTTAGGTTTTAGGATTTAGGATTTAGGATTTAGGAAAAATCTATCCCTAAATTCTAAATCCTATATTCTAACCCCTCTATTTATTTTCCATTTCCTTATATACCGTTCCCAGCACGCCGTTTATGAATTTTCCGGAACTAGAACCGCCGTAATTTTTCGCTAATTCAATCGCCTCATTAATCGCCACCTTTGCCGGAACTTCATTTCTGTCGGCGTAAAGCAATTCGTACAAACCGATACGCAAAACATTTCTGTCAATAATGGCGATTTGATTCAATGGCCATTCCGGCGCCGCTTTCTCAATAATCTCATTCAAACGAGAAAGATGCTCTATCACTCCTTTGATTATTTTCCAGACGAATTCCGGCTCGTCAATACCGGGCCCGAATTCGTTTATATTCCGCTCAACCACCTTTGTTAAGTCCTCTTTCTGATTATAAAAATCCCACTCGTAAAGGGATTGGAGAACTATTGAACGCGCAAGATGTCTGGTAGCCAATTTAGGACTTAGGACTTAGGATTTAGGATTTAGGGAATTTTTATCCCTAAATTCTATATTCTAAATTCTATATTCTTATTTTTTTATCTTAAGCTTCTGCTCCTTCACCGCTTTTCCTTTATAAAATCCGCATTTGGCGCAATAGCGGTGCGGCAAAATAGGATGCTGGCAATTAGGGCAAACAAAAAGAGCCGCCGGCTTTAAAGCGAGATGCGCTCGCCTTCGACCAACTTTTGACTTTGTATGATGTTTTACTGGTACGCCACCCATAAATTAGAATATAGAATTTAGGATATAGAATTTAGGAGAGAAAGTCAATGTATCTTAAAACTTTTCCGATGAATCAACGAAATGCCGTGTTTTTTTATCGCTTTAATATGCTTTTTTGTGCCGTATCCTTTATGTTGTGCAAAACCATATCGCGGATATTTTTTATGATATTCCGCCATTTTTTTGTCTCGGACAACTTTCGCGACAATTGAAGCTAAAGCAATTGCGGGAATTTTCTCGTCGCCTTTGATAATAGTACGAGAATTTAGAATATAGGATTTAGAATTTAGGGATTTCGATAAATATAACCCGCCGTCCAAAAAAATCTTGCAATTAGCAATCTTGTAATTAGCAATTATTTTTTTAAACGCTCTATTGGCGGCTAAATTGGCAGCGTTGGAAATATTTATTCTATCAATTACACTTGGATAAACCGAAGCGATTGAGTAATGTAAGTTTTCCTTAATCCACTTGAACCAAATTTCCCGCTGTTTGGGCG
This sequence comes from Patescibacteria group bacterium, assembly GCA_038062875.1. GTDB lineage: Bacteria > Patescibacteriota > Minisyncoccia > UBA6257 > UBA9933 > JBBTWF01. The sequence continues at coordinate 34,932 of JBBTWF010000004.1, read as the reverse complement.
ATAATTTTTTGGAATCTCGTAATTTAGTTTTAAATTTTTCAGCCAAAGGTTGACCCGCCTTTGGCGGGAAATTTTTAATTTTGAATTTTAAATTATTTGGAGCGGCCAACGCCGCGACAACAACTGGCCCCGCCAGCGGCCCCCGCCCCACCTCATCGATACCAATAATATAGTGGGGCGAGGCTCGCCTCTTTGAGGCGGCCCTGCCGACTTCATCTATGCCGATAATGTAATTAGCTTTTAGTTTTAAGCTTTTTCCGCCTTTGGCGGATCCGCCTCTGGCGGAAGTTTTTAGTTCAAACATAAACTTATTTTAACATTATTAAAATAAGAAATACCCGTTCCTTTTTAGAGTTATCCTAAAAAAGAACGGGTTAAAATGGAGAATTGGAGAAAACTTCAAAAACAATATATCCTTTCCTTTTGTCTATTCTTTTTATCCTCATTTCAATATCACCAACTCTTGTATGAGGATTCGGCAAAACTAAATTTCTCAATCGACGTTCTTCGGTTTCTTTTTGGTCCCAGTCAGATAAATCAGCTATAGCATCAACTATATCATTATAAAGATAACGAAATTTTTTTTCTTCTGAAAAAAACTCCAGCATATCTTCAATAACATAGTTGGGCTGACTATGAAGTAGCTTGCTTAGATTTTCTCGCGATTTTCTTTTTTTCTTCTTACAATAAAGCAACTTTACGCTTAATTCACAAAGCCACTTCAGAAATCTTTTTCTGACTTCGTTGTTTGTCGATGCCCACAAAATATCGCTGGTTAAATAAACGTCTCTAAACGAAGCCGAAAAACATATACCCGCTCTAGCATGTAAAAGCTCTTCTTCGCTCCGCCCTTGCGTTTGAAAACCCTTTTTTCTTCTTAAAAATGGCTCTCTTCCCCAATTGTTTATCCGAGTTGAAGCTTCATGCTGCAGCCACTGAAAGAGAAAAGGAGCAATTCGACAATATTGAACATCTGAAAGAAAAAACCATTTTCGTCTTGGCGGGACATACAAAACACCGTTCTTTCTTTCCTTATCACAACCCGCGCGATATGGCTTTCCTTTCCGTAAGCCAATCTCAAGTAAGAGAAATTTTTCTTGATCCAATTTCTCTAAAAGTCCCTTCTTCAACAAGGTGTCTTTTATCACGTTATCAATTGTCCCAATAGGACCGATAACCGCCAAGACATAGATTTTCCCTTGAGGATTGCTTTTAATCTGCACAATATCGTCATTTCCATTTACTTCCATAAAAAACCTTGCTTCTTTCTTTATTCTTTCGACATCTTCCTTCGCTAATCTTAATATTCTTTCAGCTGAAACCTTATTCATCGTTTATTTTCACCTCCTTCCTTATTTAATTTAAAATTTGTAATTTACTAATTTTAAGCTAATATATTTTAAAATTTTTGTCAAAGTTGAAAATAAAAAGAGGCGGCATTGAAGTGTTTAATTTCAACGCGCGCCTCATCTTCTCATTGACCTCTTTGGAGTTAAAAAATCTCCCCAATCTACCCCTCGAAGAACTTGCTGTGGATGAGAAACCCTCTTACCTATTCTTGTCAATAAGCCCCATTTATAATATGGAGCAGCCGGAAAACTCCATTTGCAAAACTCCTCTATCGGACAGGAACCGCATGGCTCTCTGTACTTCTTAGACGAAAATTTTTCTATCTCCGTTTCATTAAACTTACTCCCATTACTGCGCGAGGCATTCTGGACATGCTTAGCGCATAATTCTCTGCTCAAAACCCACACCGCGGGGTTGACATACATATAGGATAAGTTTGACTTATAAAGAAATTTCTGCGTCCATTTAGCCGCTGTGTCCATAAACTTTTCCGAGATACGGATTGTTAATTTCCCCGCGAGAGCTTCCGGATGCTTACTGTTTTTTCGGATAAACGGCTTTGCCGTTTTTTTGAAATCAATAATATCCGTACTGCACATTATCCTCAATGCGTGAAAATCAACGGGTATTGGACCTGGGAAAATCGGTATTAAATTTTTTTCCTGCAACCAAATTGTTAATAAGGAAAAAATCTTCCGACGCATTCCTTTGAAACCGGCCTTTGTGCGATAATAATCCACTCGCCTAAAGGCCTCTTCGAAATCAATGCATCCCCAATACACATTGCGAAGGTCTCCTCCCCAGTACTTACTCAAGACAACGGAATTTTCATACCAGGCGCGAGCATGTTCGTCCATCTTATAGCTCAACGCGCCGCCTCCATTCTTCCCTTTCCCGTTGCCATTTATAATCCCCGAAGTGACGTTCTTAAACGCATCTAATATTTTTTCAGCGTTCCATTTCACACTCACTTCAACCGGATTAAATATCTCCGGATTTGCCTTATATAAAGCAAATAACCACTTCATTGGGTCTTCACTAATCAATCCTCCCCTCATCGGCAACGCGGAATAGAAAAACCAGTTTGCCATATCTCTGTTGTTTTTAAATTTAGGCAGATAAATGTCTTGCGGTAAAACAACTTTGCTAAAAATTCCTTTCTTCTTATGCCATATCTCCGCGAGAATCCCAAAAACTCTAACAGCTATTTTTTCGTTGAATTTTATCATCCCTATCTTTTTTCTCCTTTCTCCGACTGATTTTTGACAAAAATCCGCCAAAAAATGACAACATCGGCAACATCAAGTATCCGTCAGGCGACAATATTACAATAATACTCCTGATAACATTCATAACATATTTCATTATCCCCTCTCTTTCTATATTAAATTGTTATTATTTGCTGTTTATAAATTACAAAATTTTTATGAAGATGTCAACCTTTCTTGTTTTAAAAATTTCAAGGACTATAATATTTATATATTATGAAATTCGTCCACCTCCACACTCACTCCCACTATTCTCTACTCGACGGCTTAGCAAAAATTGACGATTTAATCGCCTATACTAAAGAATTGGGAATGAAAGCGTTAGCGTTAACAGACCATGGCAATTTGTATGGAGCGATAGAATTTTATAAAAAATGTTTCAAAGAAGAAATCAAGCCGATTCTCGGAATGGAGGCGTATGTCGCTCCCCGTTCCCGTTTTGACAAAGAAACAAAAATTGACGATAAAAATTTTCATCTTACTTTGCTGGCGGAAAACCAAACCGGCTGGCAAAATTTAATCCAGCTGGCGACAAAAGCAAGTTTGGAGGGATTTTATTACAAGCCGCGCGTTGATAAAGAATTATTGAAAGAATTTTCAAGCGGAATTATTTGCCTTTCCGGATGCACGAGCGGAGAAATTTCAAGATTACTCGCGAATGGAAAATTCACGGAAGCGGAAATCGTCGTCAAGCAATATCAAGAAATTTTTGGCGCTGAAAATTTCTTTTTGGAAATCGGCCATCACCCGAATGTCCCGAATATCGCTAAAATCAACGACGGATTGGTAAAAATTTCTCAAAGCGCCAACATTCCTTTGGTTGCCACCCAAGACATTCATTATTTAAAATCCGAAGACGCGGAATATCAGGATATTCTTTTAGCTGTTCAAACCGGCAATAAAATCGGAGACGAAGATCGGCTATCTATGAAAACCGATGATTTTTCAATGCGTTCAGCGGAACAGATGATTGAATTTTTTCCCGACTTGCCGGAAGCGATTGAAAACACCGTAAAAATAGCTGGACGATGCAATGTAAATATCCAACTCCATCAAATTCTCCTACCAACATTTTCTTTGCCAGAAGATAAAAACGCCAATCAATATCTCCGCGAACTGATAAACGAAAAGCTGCCTCAACGCTTTTCTAAAATAACCGAACAAATAAAAGAACGACTTGATTACGAGCTGGGTGTTATCGAAAAAACCGGTTTTGCCGATTATTTCTTGATTGTTCAAGATATTGTCAATTGGGCGAAAGAAAGAGGAATCGTGGTGGGCCCGGGCCGCGGCTCTGCAGCCGGCAGTTTAATTTCTTATATTCTAAATATTACAGACATTGACCCGCTTAAATACGACTTGCTGTTTGAAAGGTTTTTGAATCCGGACAGAATAGCAATGCCGGACATTGACATTGACTTTACGGATATCAGACGAGACGAAATTATGAGTTATGTCCGGCAAAAATACGGCGACGAACACGTGGCGCAAATCATCACTTTCGGAACAATGGCCGCCAGAGCCGCGATTCGCGACGCCGGCCGCGCTTTAGGAATGGCTTACAGCTTATGCGACCAATTATCGAAAATGATTCCGTTTAATATGAAACTTAATGAAGCGATTGAAAACGTAAAAGAACTGAACGAACTTTGTAAAAACAATCCTGACGCCAAAAAAATAATTAACGCGGCGAAACATCTGGAAGGAGTTGCTCGTCACGCTTCGGTTCACGCCTGCGGAGTCGTTATCTCAAAAGAACCGATCACAAAATACGCGCCGCTTCAAAAAGCGCCTCAAAATTCGGATATCATCATCACTCAATTTGAAATGCACAGCATCGAGGACTTGGGACTTTTAAAAATGGATTTTCTCGGCTTGAAAAATCTCACCATTATTGAAGAAACAATCCGTTTGATTAAAGAAATAAAAGATGAAGATATTGATATTTCCAAAATCCCGCTTGACGACCAAAAAACATTTAAACTTTTAAGGGACGGAGACACAACAGCGGTTTTTCAGCTGGAAAGTTCCGGAATGCGGCGGTACTTGAAACAATTAAAGCCGACTGAATTTGAAGACATTATCGCGATGGTTTCTCTTTACCGCCCCGGGCCTATGGAACTTATTCCCCAGTACATAAAAAGAAAACACAAACTGGAAAAAGTTTCTTATCTACATAAAAAACTTGAGCCGATTCTTAAAAACACTTATGGTATAGGCGTTTATCAGGAACAAATGATGAAAATCGCCCGCGACCTCGCCGGTTTCACTCTGGCGGAAGCCGACACGCTCCGAAAAGCCATAGGCAAAAAAATAAAATCACTGCTGGATTCTCAAAAAGAAAAACTGATAGACGGAATGCTAAAAAATGGATTTGATAAAATAACAGCTGAAAAGGTCTGGGAACTTTTCCCGCCATTCGCCCGCTACGGATTTAACAGAAGCCACGGGGCTTGCTACGCCCTTATCGGCTATCAAACCGCTTATTTAAAAGCCCATTATCCGATTGAATTCGCCACCAGCTTGCTTAACTCCGATTCCGGAGATATTGAAAGAATGTCTTTTCTTATTTCGGAAATGAAGAAATCGAAAATAGACGTTTTGCCCCCGGACATCAACAGAAGCTTTGCCGATTTCACGCCTGAAGGGAAAAAAATCCGCTTTGGATTGTTGGCTATTAAAAATGTCGGAGTTGCCATAGTTGACGCGATTATCCAAGAAAGACAAAGAGGCGGGCCGTTTGAGGAAATCTTAAATTTTATTAATCGCATCAAACACAAAGACCTAAATAAAAAATCTCTTGAAAGTTTAACAAAAGCTGGCGTTTTTGATTCGTTCGGCATAGACAGAAACTCGCTTCTGGCAAGCATAGAAGAAATTTTATCGTTTATCCAAAATATGAAAAAATCGCAGATGTCTTTGCAGTCCGGACTTTTCGGCGCTAATTTCAGCAACGGCTCGCTAAAATTGAAAGATGCTCCATTGGCGACCAATAAAGAAAAACTTTTATGGGAAAAAGAATTATTAGGACTTTATTTGTCAGACCATCCTCTTAATGAACACCTAAAAAGAATCCAGCGCAATAAAGTAAGGCCGATAAAAGAAATTCTTGAAGAAAATTCCGACGGAAAAAAATCAAATAATCGTTTTCGTATAGCCGGCGTTATTTCCAAAACCCAACGTATTATCACAAAATCCGGCCAGCCGATGCTGTTTGCCACGCTTGAGGATTTCAATGATAGTTTAGAGACAATTGTCTTTGCCGACGCTTTGGCAAAAAATCCCGCGATTTGGCGGGAAAACAATTCTTTGATAGTGCAAGGGCGATTGTCCTGGCGCGATAACGAACCGAAATTTATATGCGAGCACGCGGTAGAGTTGTAAAAAATCAAAATGAAAAAATAAAAATTCAAAATTACAATTCAAAATTCAAAATTAAATCAAAATATGGTATTATATTTCTATGAAAAACAATCTTGAAAAAATCCGCCATTCACTTGCTCATTTAATGGCAATGGCGGTTTTGGAAAAATTTCCTAAAGCAAAATTAGGTATTGGGCCGATAATAGAAAACGGCTTCTACTACGATTTTGATAAAATAAAAATCAGCGACGCCGATATATTAGAAATGGAAAAGCGAATGCGAGAATTAATTAAAAAAGACCTAAAATTTCAAAAAGAGATTATTTCTTTCGCCGAAGCAAAAAAACTTTTCGCAAACCAACCGTATAAACTGGAACTCATCAAAGAACTCCAAAAATCCAAAAAACCGATTACTATTTATAAAACTTTTGAAGGATTATCTAAAACCCAAAACCTAAAACCCAAAACCTTATTTGTAGATTTATGCGCCGGTCCACATATCAACTCCACCAAGGAAATTAACCCCGACTCTTTTAAACTCACCAAAATCGCCGGCGCGTATTGGAAGGGTTCAGAAAAAAATCCAATGCTTACCCGAATTTACGGCGTGGCTTTTGAAATCAAAAAAGAATTGGACGATTATCTAAAAATGATGGAAGAAGCGGAAAAAAGAGACCATAGAAAACTTGGAAAAGATTTGGATTTGTTTGTTTTCTCGGATATTGTCGGCAAAGGGCTTCCTTTATGGACAGAAAAAGGAGCAATAATAAAAAGAGAATTAGAAAGATTTATAATTGATGAAGAAATTAAAAGAGGATATAAACACGTATGCACTCCGGATATCGCCAAAGTGGATTTATATAAAAAGTCCGGTCATTATCCGTATTATAAGGACTCAATGTACGCGCCTATGAAAGTGGACGAAGAAGAATTGATTTTACGACCGATGACTTGCCCGCATCATTTTGAACTTTATTTAAGCAAGCCCAGAAGCTATAAAGAATTGCCGATGAGAATAGCCGAACTCGCGAAACTTTACAGATACGAACAATCGGGAGAATTGACCGGACTAATAAGATTGAGAAGTTTTTGTCTTGCTGACGCGCATATTATTTGCAAGGATTCAAAGCAAGCTGGCGAAGAAATCAACATGGCGTTGGATTTAATTGAATACGCTGCAAGTATTTTTGGCTTTAAAATAGGAGAAAATTATTCGTACAGATTATCTTTAGGCGACAGAAAGAATAAAGAAAAATATTATAAAGACGATAAGGCATGGAATGAAGCTGAGGGAATTCTAAGAAAAATTTTAAAAAATAGAGAAAGCAAGTTTATAGAAGCAAAAGATGAAGCGACTTTTTATGGCCCGAAAATCGATATCCAGATGAAAAACGCGCGCGGAAAAGAAGATACCGTATTTACCGTGCAATACGATTTTGTAATGCCAAAAAGATTTAAATTGAATTATATAGACGAAAAAGGCAAAGAGAAAGAATCTGTCGTGGTTCACCGCTCTTCCATTGGAGCGATTGAAAGAACAATAGCTTTTCTTTTGGAGTATACTGCCGGTAAATTGCCTGTCTGGCTCTCCCCTATTCAAACGATAATAATTCCCGTATCGGATAAGTTTAACGACTATGGGAAGAAAATGTTTCAAGAATTAAAAAATAACGGCATTCGCGCCGAGATTGACGACAATAATGAAACCTTGGGAAAGAGAATTCGCAACGCCGAACTCCAAAAAATTCCATATATTTTGGTAGTCGGCGACAAAGAAGTTCAAAATCAAACCATTAATGTCCGCCACTATAAACGCGGTCAAGAAGGCGAAGTTAAAATTGAAAAACTCATTGAAAAAATCACAAACGAAGTAAAAAATAAAACTCTTTAATCCTTAAAAAAGGTGTTATAGTTAACTATAACAGCGGAATGGATGTGATTTTACTGAGTGGAATGGACGCAATTTTAAAAAAACAACAAATAAAAAATGCCGCTCTGCGTTGATTTGCAGGCGGCATATTTGGGCGGGCGGCGTGGCCAAGAAAAGGAATTCTCACTTATTTTTTCTTGCCGGGATAGAAACCTGTCAGTAAAAGCGTTTCTATGTCATACCCTAAGGGCTGAAGCGCCTCAACAACCATATCTATTTCTTTTTTGTCAGTGTCATAGACACGAATAAAAGGTTGTAAACACCCACGCAGATCATAACAATATACAGAACTTAAATCTGTGATAACGATATCATCTTGAAATGTTAGGTTGCGCATAGCATCTGTTACTTTTACATACATTTTGCTTCTTGCATGGTCATCCGGTTGACCATATATTTCTATATTCGGCATTTTCTCCCCCTCCTTCTCTCTTTTATTTTATTTTTAAAATTGATTTAATGCTAAATTTAATGTAGCATATCTTATAAAATATGTCAATCCCCTATAAAATTATCGTTATTTTCGGACCAACGGCTTCCGGAAAATCGGAATTGGCGGTAAAACTTGCTAAAAAATTTAACGGCGAAATTATTTCCGCTGACTCACGCCAGATTTATAAAGGTTTGGATATAGGCGCGGGAAAAGTTCCCCGCGACAAAAATCCTAAATCCAAAATCCTAAATTCTAAACAAATCAAAAATCCAAAATTCCAAGTTCAAAAACAGCCGTATTTTTACAAAGGCATTAAACATCATCTTTTAGATGTTATTTCTCCGAAACAGATTTTTACGGTTTCCCAATACCAAAAATTAGCAAAAAAAGCGCTTAACAATATCATCAAACGCGGGAAAACTCCTATTATTTGCGGAGGAACAGGACTTTATATCAACTCTCTGATTTACGATTATCAATTTCCGAAAGTGCCGCCGCAACCGAAATTAAGAAAAGAACTGGAGAAAAAATCCACTGAAAAACTTTTCCGACAGCTTAAAAAATTAGACCCTCGCCGAGCGAAAAATATTGATAAAAACAACCGACGGCGATTGATTCGGGCGCTGGAAATTTGTATAACAACCGGAGAACCTGTGCCACCATTAAATAATATCCGCGTCAATCCGCTTCTACAAATAAAATCCCTGCCTGCCGGCAGGCAGGCGCGTCAATCCGCTTCTATATTAAAAATAGGTATTGAAAAATCGTCTGAAGAATTGAAAAAAGGAATAAAAAAACGAGTTAATTTAATGATAAAACTTGGTCTTATTAATGAGACCAAGCAATTGATAAAAAAATATTCTTTGGACGCGCCGGCTTTCGCTTCCATCGGCTACAAAGAAATTATTGTTTATTTGCAAAATAAAATTTCTCTCAAGGAAACGATTAAATTAATAGAAAAAAATACGTGGCAATACGCAAAACGCCAAATGACTTGGTTTAAAAGAGATAAAAATATTCATTTGATTAAAAATGACGCAGAAGCGAAAAGATTGGTAAAAAAGTTTTTGAGATAAAAAAAGAGAAAGTTTTTTAGGCCTTCTCTTGGGAACTTCTGTAAAATTATTTTTCTTTGTAGAAAGAAATAAGATTATCGTTTACTCCTTTCACAAAAATACCTTGGTGAGAAGTATGAACAACCTCTCCTACAACATATCCCTGCTCAACAAAATATCTTAACAGAGATTTTTTGACATAATCGAATCCATTTTTTCTTGTTAAAACTCTTATCATCCCTTTTCCACTTCCTTTCTTTTTTTTATTTTTTAAAAAATATATGTATATTTTTACTATTATATAGTATAGCAGATTATTTTATTTCTGTCAATGCCTTTAATAATAATTTATTTATAACCTCCGGACTGCCTTGGCCTTTTAACTTACCCATCGCTTGACCGAAAAGAAATTGCAAAACAGTTTCTTTGCCTTTTTTATAATCTTCCGTTGCTTTAGGATTTTCACTTATAACTTCTTGAATGATTTTCTTAATAACTTCTTCGTCGGAAATATGGCTTAATCCTTTATTTTGAATAATTTGATGGGGGTTTAATCCGCTTAACGACATTTCTCTTAAAATATCCTTAGCAATACGACTGTTAATTTCTCCTCTTCCAACCAACACTATCAAATCCGCGAAATTTTCGGGCGCGATATTTACTTCTTTAACACTAATGCCTTTCTCGTTAGCTATCCCTTTGATATCGCTCGTTAGATAGTTAAATAATAACGTTATTGCTTTTCCCTTTTCCCCTTCCTCTTTCCTCTCCGACAATTCTTCTAATAACTCCGATACTGATTCCTCGAAATATTTAGCTATTAACGGCTCACTAACCAAACCATCTGCTTGCTCCAGAGACAAATTATATTCCTTAATAAATCTTTGTCGTTTATCAACTGGTAATTCCGGACGTTCGATTTTAAATCGCTCTAAGTCAAATCTTGTTAAATCCAACAGTGGTAGGTCGGGTTCGGGGAAATAGCGATAATCGTGCGCTTCTTCTTTGGCGCGCTGGCTGAAAGTCGCTTTTTTATTTTCGTCCCAGCCACGCGTTTCATGAATAATTTTTCCGCCGCCTTCTAAAATTTCCGTTTGCCGTTTTATCTCATAATCAACCGCTTCGCCGACTGATCGAAAAGAATTAAGATTTTTAATCTCCACTTTAGTGCCCAATTTTCCGTCTTTAGCTGCGCTTATATTCGCTTCAACGCGCATCTGTCCTTTTTCCATATCCGCGTCGGAAATTCCCAAATAACGCATAATTAACTGAAGTTCTTTTGCAAAAACTACCGCTTCTTCGCCATTTTTAATTACCGGTTCGGTTACTAATTCCATTAACGGAACGCCTGCTCTGTTAAAGTCAACCAATGATGATTTACCGTCCGGAGAGTGAACAAGCCGCGCGGTGTCTTCTTCCAAATGAACACGAGTGATTTTTACGCCATTAAGTTCGCCTCCTACAACTAACGGCTTGTCATATTGAGAAATTTGGTAACCTTTTGGTAAATCAGGATAAAAATAATTCTTCCGGTCGAATTTCGATGTTTCGGGAATTTCCGCGTTCAACGCCAATCCCAACTTTAAAACCGCTTCAACGGCTTTTTTATTGATTACCGGCAAAACACCCGGATGCGCCAAACATATCGGACAAATATTAATATTCGGCTGTTTTTCGTCCAGAGCATTAAGACAACCGCAAAACATTTTAGTTTGGGTCTTTAATTCAGTATGAATTTCAAGACCGATTGTGGGCGTATAAGTCATGCCATAATTATATAAATTTTTAAGCAGAAGCGCAAAAAAAAGAGGGTAGTTTGCGACCACCCCCAAGATTCTTATTTTCTATACCTCCTTTATAACTTTACATAGCGGATATTAATTCCCGCTTCTTTAAGAATGTTTATGCCATTTGTCGGATAAACTCCATCCAGTAGAACAATCGTTTCAATGCCAGTGCCAGTGATGATTTTAGCGCAAATTTCGCATGGTTCGGCATTTACATACATAGTTGCTTCTTTGGCTTTATCTTTATCGCAATTTGCCAAAGCCCACCATTCAGCATGCACCGCTCGACACTTTTCTAATTGGGTGCCTGAAGGAATGCCTAACTCTTCCCTTAAACAACCGACTTCAGAACATTTTGACGAACCGACATATTGGTCATTGAATCCCTGAGCGATAATATTGTCATTTTTGACTATTACGCAACCGAATTTCCTTGTTTGCCCAACTAAATCACCTTTTGCGTCTCTCTCATATTTTCCATCAACCTTTTTAACTCCTCTAACGCAAAGAGAGCGTTTAGCCACCGCTAAAGTCACCTCCATATAATAACTATCCATCTTCTTAACCATTTCGTCGTATTCGCCAGTTCCCAATCCAACACCAAAAAGTCCAGTTGAACCAAAACCAGATACTCCTCTCCTAGTTAATGGCAACTCTTTTGCTTCTTCTAATATCGGTATTTCAACCTTCGAAAAAATCAACTGGGCTACTCTCATGTTCTTTTCCACTATGAAAGATTTTTCTGTGTTTCTGTTTCTTAATAATACTCCTGCCTCGCCGCGAAAATCAGGGTCAATGGTGCCCGGTGAATTAGAAAGTTCAATATCGTATTTAGTGGCAATGCCGCTCCGTGGTCTTACCTCGCATTGACATAGCCAAGGAACCGCCATCTGAACCCCAATACCGATAAGAATACTTTTCTGGGGAGGAATTTCAGCCGGTAAATCTTGAATTACTTCTTTGGTGTGTTTGTCCAACACCCGCGATGCAAAAACATCATATCCTACTGCTCCATCGGACGCTCTTATGGGAATTTTTGCATCTTCTCTAATCTTTCTTACTTTAATATTCATTTTTCCCCTCCTTGTTTATTTTTATTGTTTTTTCTAATATTTATTTTTCAAAACTGCTGCTATAAAAATAACTGATAATCGCAATTTTGTCAACCCCGCACCTTTTGTAGTAAAGATTAAATAGTATTACCCAACCAGAGCCGTAAAGCGGCTTCGCCTCTATGAATTCTGAAATACCGCAATCTTCTGAGCAAAAGGTGCGGGGTCAACAAAAAGACGGCTCCCGCCGCCTATTTATATTAATAATTAGCCACTAGCCACTAGCCACTAGTGGTTATTCAACTTCGATGCCCATAGAACGGGCCGTGCCTTCAATCACCTTCATTGCCGCCTCAATATCATTGGCGTTTAAATCAACCATTTTCTTTTCTGCAATTTCTTTAATTTGCGCTTTAGTGACTTTGCCTACTTTATTTTTCAACGGGTCGCCGGAACCTTTTTCAATGCCGGCCGCCCCGACTCCTTCGGGGCGAGCCTCGCCCCCGATGGGGCGGGCCGCTTTTCTTAATAAATCCGATGCCGGCGGGGTTTTTAATTTAAATTCAAAAGTCCGGTCTTCGTAAATCGTAATTTCCGCCGGAATAATATTGCCCGTTTTGTCTTTTGTCGCCTCATTAAACTGCTGGCAGAATTGCTGGATATTGACTCCATGCTGACCTAAAGCAGGACCCACAGGAGGAGCAGGGTTAGCGGCACCGGCCGGAATTTGAAGTTTTATAATTGTTTTTATTTTTTTTGCCATATTTTTATATTTTTTGAATTTGAAGCGAATCTAGTTCTACGGCGGTTTCTCTCCCGAAAATCGGCACCATTACTTTAACTCTTCCATGCTCTTCGTCAATGCTGGAAATCTTGCCGTCGCAATCTTTAAAAGGTCCGTCTATTATTTTAACGGTCTCATCCACTTTAAATTCAATTTTAAATTTCGGTTCTTCACCGCTTATTCGCGACATCAATGTTTCAATTTCTTCATCAGAAAGCGGTGTCGGTTCGGTACCGTCGGAGCCGACAAATCCGGTCACACGCGGCGTGTTGCGAACAACATACCAAGAATCCTCGTCCATAAGCATATCAACCAACACATAGCCGGGATAAATCTTTTCTTCTATGGTTTTCCGTTTGCCGTTTTTTATTTTGACTTTCTTCTCTTTGGGGACAATAACATTAAAAATCTTATCATTCATCGCCAAAGAATCAACCCTTTGCTTGAGATAGCGGGTCACGGCGTCTTCGTAACCGGCGTAAGTATGGACAGCATACCAATGACGTTCGCCGCTTTTTTGCGATTTATTTTCTGATTTCATATTATATTATATAAAAAATTTCTCCAATAAATACGTAAACAAGAAATCCAAGACACCCAAAAAAACCGCGACAATCAACGAAAAAACAATCACGACCAAAGTTAAACGGATTGTCTCTTTCCGAGTCGGCCAATTAACGCGGCGAAATTCCTGCCGCGATTCTTGGAGATAAGATTTTAATCTATTTAGCATACAATTGATTTTTTATTGTCTCATTATTTTACTTATACGTCAAGATTTTTTACCATTGCCGCCCTGCTCTGGATAAAATGACGGCGCGGTTCAACTTGTTCGCCCATTAAAACGTCAAACATCCTATCGGCTTCTTGAGCGTCTTCAATGGTAATTAATTTCAACATCCTATTTTCCGGATCCATAGTTGTTTCCCAAAGCTGGTCTGGATTCATTTCTCCAAGACCCTTATAGCGCTGGATATTAACCGTTGAGTGCGTTTTAGTTGTTTCTTTGGTTATTTTCTCTTTCTCTGAATCGGAATACGCGTATTTTACATCCTTGCCCGATTGAATTCTATACAACGGCGGTTGGGCGACATAAACATATCCACCTTCAATCACCTGGACGAAATGACGATAAAATAAAGTAAGCAATAAAGTTCTGATGTGCGAACCGTCAACATCGGCATCGGTCATTAAAATAATTTTATGATAGCGAAGTTTTTCTAAATTAAATTCATTGCCGATAGCCGTGCCAATGGCGATTACCAAAGAGCGGACTTCTTTATTGGCAAGCATTTTATCAATCCGTGATTTTTCGACATTAAGAATTTTCCCGCGCAAAGGTAAAATTGCCTGAGTTCGGCGGTCGCGCGCCATCTTGCTCGAGCCGCCGGCCGAATCGCCTTCCACGATGAATAATTCCGATTCTGAAGCGTCTCTACTTGAACAATCGGCTAATTTTCCGGGCAAAGTCAGACCGTCTAAAACACCTTTTCGCAGAACCGTATCTTTTGCCGCTTTTGCGGCTTTTCTGGCTTTGGCCGCAAGCAAACATTTATCAATAATTCCTCTGGCGTCGTTTGAATGCTTTTCTAAAAATTCTTTTAATAATTCATTAACCACTGACTCTACCGCTGTTCTGGCCCCGGGATTTCCCAATCGCGCCTTAGTCTGACCCTCAAATTGCGGTTCTCCAAGCCTAACTGAAACAATCGCCACAAGTCCTTCTCGAATATCGTCTCCAATCAAATTTTCGTCCGATTCCTTAAGATAATTGTTTGCCCTGGCGTAATCGTTTAAAGTCCTAGTCAACGCCGAACGAAAACCAGTAATGTGAGTTCCGCCGTCGGGTGTATAAATATTATTGGCAAAACCCAATTCCTGCGTCTCAATTTCTTGGTTATAAACAAAAGCGCTTTCAATCTCAATGCCTTCGTAATTTTTATGAGCGTAAAAAAAATCTTTCTGAACTGGCTGATTAAAACGATTTAAATATCCGATAAAAGATAAAATTCCTCCTTCAAAATAAAAAGCGTTGTAAAAAGGCACTGCTCCCCTTTCATCAATAATTTCAATTTTTATACCCTTAGTCAGAAACGCTTGCTGACGCAAATGGTCCAAAATCTTTTTCTGGTTGAATTCAATGTCTGGAAAAATCTGTGGGTCAGCATCAAAAATAACTTTAGTTCCGTTCTGCTGACACTTTCCTTCTTTTCTAACTTTGTATTTCGGCTTGCCGCGTTCGTATTCTTGGCTGTAAAGATTGCCATCGCGACAAACTTCAACTCGCACCCATTTTGACAAAGCATTGACGACCGAGACGCCGACGCCGTGAAGCCCGCCCGAGACCTTATACGACTCTCCGCCGAATTTTCCTCCGGCGTGCAAAGTGCACATTACGGTTTCTAGGGCAGATTTTTTGGTTTGCGGATGAATATCAACCGGAATACCACGACCATCATCTGTCACCGCTACCCGATTGTTTTTTAATAATTCAACTTTAATATTTTTGGCAAATCCTCCCATTGCCTCGTCAATTGAATTATCCACGCATTCCCAAACCAAATGGTGCAAACCATCAACACCGGTGGTCCCGATATACATTCCAGGCCTTTTCCTTACCGGCTCCAAACCCTCCAAAACATAAATATCTTTAGCGTTGTAAGAAACGTTATTTTCGAGTTTTTCTGCTGTTTTTTTGGACATATTTAAATTAAAATACCCATCAGGGTATTTATATTATATCAAAAAATAATCATTAAAACAAGTGTTTTACCTTATTTCCGCCTTGAATTGCGTGGCTGTTTTAGAATATATTTCTTTCTGAATCTTATCAACCTCGTTTGATAACAATGTCCTGTCGTTGCTTCTGTAAATTATGCGGTAAGTGTAGCTAATTTTATTTTCGCCGAATTTTTCTGGATTTTCATATTTATCAATCAATTTTACTTCTTCAACTAAAATTCCGCCGATATCTCTTATTAAGTCAAAATAATTATTGGGAATAAAATCGCTGTTAACCACAAAAGACACGTCTCTGGTAATCGCCGGATATTTGCTTACCGCGATATATTTATTGCCCAAAACAAGCTGTTTTTTAATTTTTGAATTCTTTGACCAAAACAAACGGATGTCTGGAATACTCATGCTGATTATCGCCAATCTTTCCAAACCAAAACCAAAAGCCCAACCGTTATATTCATCGGGATTAACCCCTAAATTTTTAAGAACGGACGGATGGACAACGCCGGAGCCCAAAACTTCCACCCACCGGTCGCCTATTTTTATTTCCATTTCGCAACTCGGATCGGTATATGGAAATTTATCTATATTAAACCTAAATTTTATATTTACGCCGAAAATAGCTCTTGCTATCTCGGTCAAGACAATTTTTAAATCGTTAATCGTTATGATTTGTTTTGATTTCGGAGAAAGATACCAGCCGTCTATTTGATGAAACACATTCATATGGTTTCGGTCTATTTCGTCTTTACGGTAAACTTTCCCCCAGGAGAGCGCGCCCGTTGACAGATTGTTTTTAATTCTTTGTTTAATGACCTCTTGCTCCAAATAGTAGTACCACATTATTGTTGTGTGAGTTCTTAAAATGTGATTGTCATCAATATAATAAGTGTCAGAACGGCTTCTAGCCGGATGTTCCGATGGGAAATTAAATAAATCAAAACTGACATCGGCTCGCACAATTTCCGGCGCCTTAATTTCGTCAAAATCGGAAAAATGTTTAATATCTTTAATGCGCCGAACAAGCTCAAATAATGGACTACTTTTATCGCGCGACAAATCGGGAAAATCAAGAAAACGAAGCATCCGTTTTGCTTCTGCGTCGTTTCTTTTTTTAAGCGTCTTTTTTAATTTCTCTTCCTCTTGAGATTTAATTTCTATATGTTGTTTCTTTTCGTTCATTGTAATTGTGTGGCTCTGGGTGGAGTCGGACCACCTTCTGAGCGTTATGAGTGCTCCGTTCTAACCGTTGAACTACAGAGCCAAAAATTCTGGCGAATGTTGCGGGGGTGGGAATTGAACCCACTGCCTCGAGATTATGAGCCTCGCGAGCAACCGTTACTCCTCCCCGCTTATAAATAATAACAAATAACTTGACAATAGTAAAGATTTAGAATAAAAATAATACAGCGTCTTTGAATAAATTTATTATAAGGAGGATTTATGGCAAAGAAAGAGAGAGAGGAAAGAGTTGAAAAGCTTATAGGAGTCGCCAGAAGTTTAATTGGCGCGCCGTACAAATATGGCGCCTGCGCTGAAGAATATAAATATATAAATGGCAAAATGTTTTTTGATTGCTCGCTATTTATCCAGTATATTTTCAAACAAATCGGCGTTGAACTTCCACGCTCAACCATTCTTCAGGCAGCGGCGCCAGGAAAAGAAATCAGTGGTAAAAGAGGAGACGAGGTAGCAATTGGAGATGTTGCATTCTACGAAGGCGAACGTGGTCATTACCGACACGACCTGTTCCCGGATAAAAAGATTTATATTGGTCATGCCGTGATTTGCACCGATGCCTCCGGAATAATTCATGCCTGCAATAATTCAATTTATTCAGGTGTGGTAGAACACTCCATAATACACCTTCCCGATTATTATAACCCGATCGTACTGATAAAAAGATTCATCGTATAAGATTGCGGTCCCGAATTTTATTTTTCGGGACCGATTTTTTTTTGATAAACCCCGCACCAATTATTGCAAATTAACGCTTTTTAGACTTAAAATTAATATTAAGCGCGACTCGCAATATAATTGGTGCGGGGTAAAATACTTATTATGAAAAAAATCGCCATTCTCGGCTTCGGCCTTGAAGGAAAATCATTATTAAAATTTCTGAAAAAATCTTCTTTATATAAAAAAGCGGATATTTCTGTTTTAGACAAAAAATTAAACAAGGATTATTTAAAAAATCTTAAAAAATTTGATGTTATTTTCCGCTCGCCGGGAGTGCCGTATAATCTGCCGGAAATACAAAACGCGCTCAAAAAAGGAGTAAAAATATCCAGCGGCACAGAATTATTTTTTGAACAATTGCGCGGGCTTAAAAATATAAAAGTCATCGGTATCACCGGCACAAAAGGCAAAGGCACGACTTCAACTTTGATTTATAAAATTCTAAAAGCCGCAAGCAAAAAAGTGTGGTTAGCCGGCAATATCGGCAAACCGGCGCTAGAAATTTTGCCGAAATTAAAAAAAAATTCCATCGTAATCTTGGAATTATCAAGCTTTCAACTCCAAAATTTAAAGTATTCCTCCGACATCGCGATTGTTTTGGATATTTTTCCCGACCATATGGACGCTCATAAAAATTTCAGGGAATACATTGATGCCAAATTAAACATCGCCAAATGGCAATCAAAAAATGATAAAATTTTCTATTTCAACGATAATAAATACGCAAAATGGATTGCCGAAAAAAGCCGCGCTAAAAAAATTACCGTGGATTTATCATTCTCTAATTCGCCCAGCCTCGCGTCGACGAACAACGCGAGTCGAAGCGGGCGCGAATGGTTTCATAGAATAAAATTGGTTATAAAAATGCCGGGCTCGCATAATATCAAAAATGCCGTGATGGCGGCAACCGTCGCGAAAAATATCGGCGTTCCGGATAAAATCATCTTAAAAACAATAAAAAAATTCCGCGGATTGGAACACCGATTGGAATTCGTCCGCGTAATAAATAAAATTAAATTCTACAACGACTCCGCCTCAACCAACCCTCAAACCGCGGCCGCGGCAATCAAGGCCTTCCCGAATAAGCTGAAAACCAGAGCACTCAAAGCGTTGAGTGCTCGGCCGAGCACTAAACGCAATGCGTTTAGTGCTCTGGTTTTAATCGTCGGTGGCAAAGATAAAAACCTAAACTTCTCCCCTCTCGCTCAAGCTCTAAAAAATTCCAACACAAAATTAGTCGTTCTTTTCGGCGAAAATAAAAATAAGATTCGAAAAACAATCAGTAAACGTGGACTAGTAATCAGGGAAGTTGAAAATTTAAAATCAGCGGTCAATTTTGCCTACAAAACCGCCAAATCCCTAGTGGCTAATGGCTATTCGCTAAACCCCATAATCGTATTCTCCCCCGCTTCCGCCAGTTTTGATATGTTTAAGGATTACAAAGATAGAGGTAAAAAGTTTAAGGAAATTGTGTTAAAATTAAAATAAATGCCGATTTATAAAACGAAAAATGAAAATTTTTTCAAAAAATGGACGCCGGATATGGCTTATGTTTTAGGATTTTTTACTGCTGACGGAAATATGATAAAAAATAAAAGAGGCGCGCATTTTTTAGAGATACAATCCACCGACAAAGAGATAGTTTATAAAATACGAAAAGCGCTTCAATCCGATCTTATTATTGGCGAATATCAATCAAAACATAAAAACTATAAAAAAAGATACAGATTACAAATAGGTTCTAAGGAAATTTTTAATGATTTACTAAAATTAGGAATTACTCCTAAAAAGAGCAAAACGATAAAATTACCAAACATTCCAAATAAATATTTCTCTCATTTTTTAAGAGGCTATTTTGATGGTGATGGCAATGTTACGATTGCAAAATACAAACGAAAAAATCGAGATAATAAAATTAGCACTACGATATTATCGGGTTTCATTTCTGGTAGTGAAATTTTTCTTAAACAACTACTCGCTAAAATCAAAGAATTTGGTAATGTTTTGGGTGGAACATTATATTACTCTAATAGAGGTTATAGGCTATACTATTCCGTAAATGATAGCTTTAAATTATATAAATTTATGTATAAAAATTCCGCTGAAGATTTATTTTTAAGTCGCAAAAGAAAAGTATTTGAAAAATATTTCAAAATAAGATAATCTTATAATAAATGGGCCGGCAGAACAGCATGGAGTGTTCGCCTCCCTGTCACGGAGGAGATCACGGGTTCAAGTCCCGTCCGGCCCGCAAAATCAAAAAATCTTGCGATTTTACCGCAAGATTTTTTGATTTATCCTTTTTTCAAAAATAAATTACCGCGTCAAAATCTATCGAAAAGCCGGCTGAAATTTTGTGAATACGCCGGAGTGAAGAAGCCAAGGAAGCACAACAAGGGCGTTAAAAATACCCCAAACAATTGAAAAACCGATAATAATTAATCCTTCGTTGCGATGTTCTTTTTCGAGCGTCAAAGCAATGCCGTAAATCAAACCGCCTACCACATTGAAAAAAGCAACGGCTATGCCGACCCAAAACCATTTCTTGTTGAGTTTAAATTTATCCATTAAAGTTGAAGTTGATGAAAATTGTTCGTCCATAATTTTAGAATTGAGAATATAGGATTTAGAATTTAGGTAATTTCGACCTTGTTATTTTTTAGTTATCTCGGTGGCACTTCAATTATCGTGGGCCGGCTGACATTAACGGTGGCGGTTGAAAAAGATTTATCACCATCGGAGTTTTCGCAAGTAAAGACGAATGTAGTGGTTTTATCTACTGTAACCGGCGTTGTATCACCTGTCTCACAAGCGGTTTGATTATTGCAAACATCGCCAACTTCGGAAATTGAACAAGAAACGGCTCCTTGACAACTCCAAAGTAAATTTGAGTTAGTGGCGGGATAAACAAGATTTTCAGGATTGGCCGAAAAATCACAATCAGGGATACAAGACGTTGAAGATGAAATCGGTCCGTATGTTTGAATCAAATTAGTTCCGCTTCTTACGTCAATTGTATAAGAATAGCTCGCGCCCTTGCTTAAGCCTGCGTCTTTATAAATCGTTTGAGGAATAGGAACTTGAGAAGCAATCTGTTTCCCATCTCTATAAACATCGTAATTAGCCGCTTCCGACCCGGGAGTTGGAGTAATGCTAAATTCAATATAATCGCAACCTCTTTTATTTATTTCAACCGTAGCCATTGGCTTTTCGTCCGATGGCGATGTGCAAGACGGAGTGGTAACTGGAATTGGAGTAGGAGAAATATCGCCTGTAGCGCACCAAGCATTACAGTCAGTTTTACCGCAACTGCAACATGCGGTTGGAACACCAGACGGCGCGTGGAATGTATAAATATAATTTGAATCCGGCAACGCTGTTTTATCCACGTAAGTAATCCAAGGAGTACTATCTATTGGGTTAAACCACTCTCCGTAATCGGCCGCGCTAAAACTATCTATTTGTGTTCCATCACGGTCAAGAAGCCATGGACCGTAGTCGCTTATTCTAAAACTTGCGCCAACATGATGTCCGTTACATGAACCGTTAACCGTGTAATATACAGGTAAATCAAAAGGAACGCCGAATAAACAACCATATGCCCCAATATCAATCGTTGTGGGTCCGCCAGAACCGCTACCGCCTACCCAATCATCGCAATTTCCTACCGGTCCCCCAAGACCGCACCAAAGAAGCGCTAATGGCGCTAAGGGAAGTATGGCGCCTATTGTAAGAACAATAGTATCCATCGCCCACGCGGCCACAAAACTTATCACATCACCAGCCTGAGTAATTTTCGGCAAAGCGACAAAAGTAACAGCTAAGATTAAAAAAAAGATAAAAAGCTTGTTTTGGAAGATTTTCATTATTTTTATTATAGCATATTAAAAAAACAACGCCTGTGGATAACTTTGTTTCACTCTGATAAGATTAATTTATGTTTTTGTTGCTTCCAATTTTATCGGCGATTTTGGGGATTCTGGCGTTTTTATCATATAATTTATGGTTTTTAGGATTTATTTTTCTGGTTCCGCTTTTTATATTTTTTATAAAAGAAAACCGGTTTTGGCGATTGATTCTCGGCGCTTTTATTTTTAGGTTTATTCTTATGCTAGGAACGGTTTATTACACTTTGGAGCCGATTGCCTGGCTTTCTTCAATCGGAATTTTTTTGGGTTTTCCGATTTCTATTTTCGTAATTAAAAAAGGATTAAACCATCAGAAAACCAGCCAATTCATCCCCTTAATTCTTAATTCTCAATCCTTAATTCTTTTTTTGCCATTCCTCTGGACATTCTTTGACCATCTTGCGGCGCGTTATTCTCTTTTGCCTGGCTACATTATTACGGCTGGCAATATTTTTGGTTCTTCGCCATTTTTGGGGCTGGCAACAATCGACGGATTAATGTTTCTCACTTTTTTTGCGACGTTGATTAACGTCTTAATTGCCGTTTTTATTTTAAAAATCAAATCCCTGAATTCTTCCGCCGAAGGCGGATCCGCCTCCCGCCGAAGGCGAGGCTCGCCTCTGGCGGCTAGCGGAAAATCCTCTATTCTAAATCCTTTAATAATAGTTATTATAGTCCTTGCCGGCTGGCAAATTTCAAATTCCCAACTCCAAAAAAACGCGATAAATTATAATAATCTTAAAAATTCCATTAAAATTGCCGTTATTTCCGCTAATGAAAAATTTAACTGGCTGTCGTTTAATGAAATTAAGAATAAACTAAACGGCGAAAAAATTGATTTTATTATCTTCCCCGAAGACATTTTCAATAATAACATCATAAACAGCGAAAAAGTTTATCAGGATTTAGCCAAGAATTTAGATGTTGATTTAGTCGCCGCTTTTGACACAATTCAAAATAATAAAAAATATAATTCTACGGTTTTATTTAATAATAAAGGAGAGATTATTGACGCCCGCGGAAAAAATCGCCTGACTTTTGCCGGAGAGTATTGGCCCTTCGGAAATTGGCGGCTTTTTTACTTTGATTGGCTCGCAAAAGACAGACCGACAATAAAAAATTACGCGGTTTTTAATCCGCAATCCCAATATTCTCGGGGAGAAAAAAACCTCTTAACAATTCAACAATTTAATAATGGAACAATTTTATTCGCCTCCCCTATTTGTTCCGAAATCCAATACCAAAACGACCTTAAAGAATACAAAAAAAATGGCGCAAAGTTCATCGTAAACCCCGCGAGCAACCGCTGGATAGAAATAGGAACAAAACACTTTCTTTATCTGAATAATAATCTAAAAAAAATAGAAGCGGTTTGGCTGAAGACGCCGATTATTTCCAGCGGAGTTAAAGATTTTGCCGGAATTACAACGCCTGACGGCAAAACCGATTTGGTTGATGGAATCTTTTTTGGAGAAATAAGATATTAAAAATCAAGGGTTAATTATTAATCTGGGGCTGATGGTGGTTTGGATATCGGTTGAAACACCTTTAACGTCTCTTTCATCTTTGGGGCTGATTGACAAACTTACGGTGATTTTTGGTTGAAGACTATCGCCGGAATCATTGCCGACAAGAATAATTTTGAAATTATTGACTTTAATGTTGTCAGCCGTAATTTTTTTGTCTTCGGAAACTCCAAGAATGCTTTTTTTCTTCCAAATCGCTTCGCTTTCAAAGCGATAACTGACTTCCTCGTTATGAGCATTGATAAAAGCCATTTCGTCAGCGGCCAGGCTATCGCAATGACCGATATAAATAGGGTCTAAATTTAAAATCGGGGCGCTGGCGGTGCAAAATCTGTATCCGGTCCTGATTTCCCGCGCCATCTGTTCCAAGACTAAACTGGTATTGTCATTGGCTTCCATCAAGGCGGATATTGAGCGTTGAGTCCGGAGCGCCTGTATAAAACTGGCACTGACAATAGATATGACAATCACAAAAATGCCCATAGCTACTAATAATTCAATTAGCGTAAAAGCATTCGCATCACGAGAATTTAGAATATAGGATTTAGAATTTAGGGATTTAATCATATTGCGATAATTTAGAATATAAAATTTAGAATTTAGGGATTGTTGGTTTTTAATTCACCCTAAATCCTATATTCTAAATCCTAAATCCTAATTACGGACACAGCCAGTTAAAAAAATGGTCTTCTAAATTTATTGAATGCGGACCGCCGCCGCGGGTTGTCCATTTAACAATTGAATTTACTTGAATTTCGTTAATTTCATCATTTGCGTCTATTGGCGTAATTTGAACGGTTCTGAGAAATCGAGTTGGAACGCCGCTATCATAGTTATATGTTTTGTTGGCGGAATCAAATAAAAGATAATGAGTACTCCCATCGGGACAACTGGTCGGGTTTGAATTAAGGCCAGTAATCTTATCCGCTTGATAATCAATTTCGCGACATTTAGAACCGCTGCTAAAACCTCCTTTGTTCCAAGCCCCCTTTTTGTCAAGACACTCAATAACATTTGCGTCAATAATATTTTTCACTATCTCAATCCCTTCCATCGCCAGATAATTAGCCGTAAACTGATCGCTTACAACCCGATTGACGCTTAATGTTCTTGAAATGAATCCAGCGATGCTCAAAACCCCGATCGTCGCAATCGTAATGGCTATCATTAGTTCAACCATCAGATACCCACTATTAGCTTTTAGCTTTAAGCTTTTAGCTTTTAGTTCTAAACTTCTAATCATCGCGCCGAGCATTTTCTGGACTTCCTCTAATAATTTATCAGTTTTTAAATAATCTAAATTGGGATACAATCTTTTTGAAATTACTATTTGAGTTTCCAGTTCCGCGGAAGAAGCATCCGCTATTCTTAAAAACTGCAAAAATTCGGGTAGGTTTTTTCTTCTTTGTCCTTCGGCAATATTAGATGGAATAGAAATGGCCGCTCTTCTTTTTTGAATGGATAGGCTGTAAGTTTCTTCTTTCGGTAATTTATCCGTCAAAATATAAATATCCTCTACTAAATCAATAGATTTCTGCCAAACTTTTAATTCTTTATAAGATTGTAAATACATATTAACTAATCGCTAACAGCTAAAAACTAAAAGCTATTGAGTAGTAATCATTCCCAGTTTATTAACTTTAATTATAACAGGTGGCTGGGTACTGCCAATGATTTTTAATCCAATGATTGCTTCGTCTTGAAAACCCGGCGAAATAATCACAGTTGGTTCAGGCGGGTAAAAAATAATATCTTCAAAAGCCATAACCCCGACAAAATCAACTGACTTACTTAAAATAAATTTTTCTTTATTGGGATCACTTACGTCAAAATTCTCCAAAGCATCAGTATACTTTAAATCCATATTCGAACAATCCTGTTTGGAGGCTTGTTCTTTAAAAATGCGAAAACTGTTATCTGATTCGTCAAAATGAACGCCAAAACCGCAAGGAACATCCGGCTGATTAAAAGTGTTAATACTTAAAGATTTTGCCCTGGAAAGAGCGTTGAGAACTTTCATTTGCTCTTGGAATAGAGTTATTTGGCGTTCGCCGGTATGGCTGTAAACAATCGCCATTAAAGAAAGAACGGTTATTATGCCGATAACAATAATGATTTCAGTTAATGTAAATCCTTTCATAAATTGAAAAGTTTAAAATACGCGTCAATTATCTGGTATCCGAAAAAGAAAGTTAGACCTGAACCAATGACCAAAAATGGGCCGAAAGGCACAGCGTCTTTCATTTTCTTCCTCCCTTTTATTAAAAGAACTGCGCAGAAAATTCCGCCGACCAAAAAAGACGATATTAATACCATTATAACATCAGGCCAGCCAAAAATTAAGCCCAAGGCGCCAACCAGTTTGAAGTCGCCCCAGCCCATTGCCTTGCCTTTGCTTAAAAAAATAATAAGCCAGAAAAATAACATTCCAAACAAGGTGGCGGCAAGATGACTGACAACCACTGACCATTGGTTATTAATTATTGACAACGACCAAAAATTAAAAAGCGAAGAATAATGACCAAGAAAAGAATTTGATAATTGAAAATTAGAAATTGAAAATTGATTAGAAATTAGAAATTGAAAATTGAAAATTATCAGTACTATTCCCAAAATCGCCAATGACAAATTTATTGAATCGGGAATAATGTAATGACGGAAATCAATTATTGAAAGCAAGAGAAATAAAAGAAAAATCAGCACCCAAATCGCGGCAATTAATAATTGAAAATTAGAAATTGATTGAAAATTAGAAATTAGAAATTGAAAATTGTTGAAATGCCAAGGAACAGCAACAAAAATTATACCACTAAGTATTTCAACTAATGGGTATTGCCAAAAAAGCCGTTTTCCGCATGAACGGCAACGGCCTTTCTGAACAATAAAACTCAAAATCGGGATTAACTCGTACCAAGCCAGCGTTTTTCCGCAATTCACGCAATGAGAACGACCGCTGATGATTTTCAAATCCAAAATTTTGTCAGTAGGCCGGTATCTCAAAGAAACCACATTGAGAAAACTCCCGATAGCGAGACCAAAAATAAATAAAAAGAAATACCACAAGTTAGTTGTTAGTAATTAGAATGACACGCAATAAATTGGATCAGCGCAATTAACTCCGTTAACTGTCCCGTCAACATCATCATTAAGCGCTTTGTGAGCAGTGTCTTCCAGACGCGCGCTTAACGTATAATTTTGATATGCGGGGGTACCACCAGCATCAACACCGTAATTGTAATAAAAATTAGTATCATTCAACGGGTCTTTAGGAATTGATTTAACCCCTATACTGGCGCCAGTCAAAGATGTTTCTAAAGCGCCACCACAAGTGGTTCCAGGACAACCTGCTGGATTGCTATACGCCTGATTAACTTGGTAATAAAGCTCAAGCGCTTGTTGAGTAGTTCTTAAGTCCGCTATCCTTCGAGCGTCCCGAGCCGCGCCTCTTCGACTGCCCAAACCGACTATGATTATTCCCGCCAAAATTCCGATGATAGCAAGAACAATCAACATTTCTATTAAAGTAAAACCTTTTGATTTCATTTAGGATTTAGGATTTAGGATTTATGATTTAGGGGATAATAATTTTCGACCCTATATTCTATATTCTATATCCTATATTCTTGTATTATTTTCGACCTTTCTAAAATCCACTCATTAAATTATATATCGGAATCAAAATTGCCGCAAATAGCAAACCCACAAAAACGCCAACAATAACTATCATAATCGGTTGAATCAATTCCAGCAAGTTATCAAGAACGTCATTAACCTCGCGCGTGTAAAAAGACGATATTTTCGTCAATATCTCGTCAAGCCGGCCCGTACTTTCTCCGATAGCAACCATTTGATTCACCAACGGAGGAAAATAATATTCATTCTGAGATAAAAGATTAGACAATAATTCTCCCCGACGAACGCCCTCGCCGATTTCGTGCAGAATATCGCGATAAATGAGATTGCCAACGGTATGGCTGGTAATTTCCAACGATTGGGCTATCGGTACCCCGCCTTTAATCAAAACACTGGTTGACTCGGCGAAACGAACAACATAAATTTTTTTGAATAAGTTTCCAAAAATCGGTATTCTGATTATTAATTCATTAAACAGAACCTTACCTTCGGGACTTCGAAAATAATCTATCAATACAAAAACAAAAAGAACAAGCATTAAAAGAACGGCCCACCACCATGCAAAAACGAAATTACCCGCTCCCAAGAAAATTTTAGTTATAAAAGGCAAAGCGATATCGGATTCTTGAAAAATCGGCTCAAGTTGAGGAAACACGAAAGTAAACATTACGCCGCAAACAATTAAAAATAAAATCCCGATAACAGCCGGATAAATTAAAGCGTTTTTAAGCCGACTGCGCCAAATCGTTTCTTTTTCCAGATAATCTGCCAAAAAAATCATCGACTCCTCTAAACGGCCTGTGATTTCGGCCGAACGAATCATACTGATATAAAAACCGAAAAAAATATGACTCTGCCGTTCCAACGCTTGAGACAAAGACAAACCGGCGTCAATATCCGAAGAAAGCTCAAAAATTGTTTCTTTTAAGGCGGGATTTTTCGTCTGACGGTAAAGTGAACGAATAGAGTCGCCGATTGGGACTTTTGATTCCAATAAAGTGGCGAATTGGCGCGTAAAAATCATCAAATCCTTGATTTTCGCTCGTTCAAAAAATTTAAATAATTTATGATACCAATAAACTTTTTCAGCGCTTTCTATACTAAGAACAAAAAGCTCGTGTCCGGTTAAAACATTCAAAGCCGCCTCGCGATTAACAGATTCCACAAATCCGGTCTGCAATTCCCCTTCTTTAGTTCTGGCTTGGTATTTATACTTCACAAGGATTTAGGATTTAGGATTTAGGATTTAGGATTTAGGATTTTTTATTTTCCCTAAATTCTATATTCTAAATTCTATATTCTAACTACGTTCCAAAAGTATCCTCAACTCGCTTGAATTCAACGAATACAGTTCCGCGTTTTCCAAAGATATTTCTTTTTTCTTGACTAAGTTTTTCAAAGAATGGTTAAGAGTAATCATCCCTCCCTGCATACTGGTTTCTATAACCAAATCAATCTGATACGCTTTACGTTCACGAATAAGATTTCGAATCGCCGAATTGGTAATCATCACTTCGCAAGCCGGCAGACGACCGCCGTCAATTCTAGGAATTAAACGTTCTGAAACAACACCTACCAAAACAGCGGCCAATTGAGAAGAAATTTGCCCTTGTTGTTCAGCCGGGAAACTGTCAATAATTCGGTCAATTGTTTGAGCGGCTGAATTAGTATGAAGAGTTGAAAAAACAAGATGACCTGTTTCAGCAGCAGTCAAAGCCGTGGCAATAGAGTCCTTATCGCGCATTTCGCCAATCATAATTACGTCCGGGTCTTGCCTAAGAATTGAACGCAGAGCCCGATGAAAACTTTGGCTGTCAACCCCCACTTCCCTCTGAGAAATAGTGCTTTTATCCTGCGAAAAAACATATTCAATCGGGTCTTCAACCGTAATAATGTGGTCAGTTCGTTTATGATTTATCTCGTCAAGAAGAGCGGCTAAAGTGGTTGATTTGCCGTGACCGGCCGGACCAACCAATAAAACGAATCCTTGAGAAAGACGGGTAAAATCGTGAATAACCGGAGGCAAACTTAATTCCTCAATAGTTTTTATTTGAGCCGTAATTAAACGCAGGGCCGCCGCCGCAAATCCTCTCTGATGAAAAACATTAACCCTAAATCTGGCTTTATCTTCAAGAGCATAAGAAAAATCGATTTCTTTTTCTTTAATAAATGTTTCTTTTTGCTCGGGAGTTAATAAGGCGAATACCAGATTTTCGGTTATTTCCGGAGTTAAAATCGGCTCCTTTTGAAGCGGAATTAAAACGCCGTCAATTCTAAGAGTCGGGTGCCGACCAACAGCTAAATGCAAATCTGAAGCGCTTTGACGAGCCGTTGTTAATAATAGATCTTTTAGTTTTTGATTGTAGTCTGCCATAATTGTTGAAATTTTCGAGCTCGTATTGTAGCGAAGAAAATTTCACTACAATTATGAGCACCCCGCCCTTTCTTAATTAGTAATAATATTAATCTTATTATAAATCATTTATTAAATCAAATTACTTAATTCATAGAGAAAAAGAAAGGGCGGGGTAAAGGTTTTGTATTTAAAATTTCTTCGCCTGCGGCTTGAAATTTTAAACAAAGCCCTTTACACTTATGTTGTTTCTCTCAATACCACCTCCATAGATAACAAGCCCTGAAGAGCTTTTAAAATTCCGTCTTGGCGCAGAGTTATCATTTTTTGCCGCTTTGATTCCTCTAAAACGCGGTGTTCAGTTAATCCACTGTTAATTATTTCTTCAAGCTCCGACGTCATTTTTAAAATTTCAAAAATCGCGAGCCGATCGCTTACGCCTTTATTTTTGCAGACCTTGCAACCCGGGGAATGATAGATATTAAAAGTTCCAAAGTTTAAAAGTTTAAAAGTTTCAATTATTTCCTTAGGTAATTTTTCCAATTCTTTTTTTATAATTTCTTGAATTTCAGGCGGCGCGGTTTCTGCCTTTTTGCACTGCTGGCACAATTTCGGAATCAAACGCTGAGCCATCATTAAATTTAAAGAAGAAGGCAATAAAAACGGTTCAACTTTCATATCAATCAACCGAGAAACAACTCCTAAAGCGTTATTAGTGTGAAGAGTGGAAAGAACGATGTGGCCGGTGAGAGCCGAGTGAACCGCTAAAGCGGCGGTTTCGTTGTCTCGAATCTCGCCTATCATTATCACGTCAGGGTCTTGTCTGAGAATCTGCCTCAAACCAGAAGCGAAATCATAACCGATTTCTGGCCTTACCTGCGATTGATTCAAACCGTCCATAAAATATTCCACCGGGTCCTCTAAACTGACGATATTAATATTGTCTTTGTTAAGCAATTGCATTATCGCGTATAAAGTCGTTGTTTTGCCAGAACCAGTTGGACCGGTAATCAAAATCATTCCGTACGGTTTTTCTATCCCATCTTCAACTAATTTAAGGTCACTGCCCATCAATCCCAATTCCTTTAAGCCCTTGAGTCCAACTTGAGGATCAAGAACCCTGATAGCGGCTTTTTCGCCAACCGGAGTGGGAAAAGTTGAAATCCTAAAATCAATATCTCGTCCAAGAATAATACTGCGGAAACGGCCGTCTTGAGGAATTCTGGTCTCGTCAATTTTCAAGTTTGAAAGAATTTTAACCCGTGAAACAATCGGCTGATGAAGTTCAATCGGCATAGAAGACACTTCTTGCAGTTCGCCGTCAATTCTAAAACGAATTCTTAAACGGCTTCTTTGCGGCTCAATATGAATATCAGACGCTTTAGACCAAACCGCCTCTTTAAGAACAGAAGCGACTATTTTTATAATCGGAGCTTCTTCTGAAACGGACACACCCTCCTCCAATTGAATAATTTTTTGTCCGGAAACTAACCCCTGACCTGGCTGAAAATTCAGCGACTTAACCGCTTGCTCGACTTCGCTTTTGAAAGGAGAATAACGCCTTAAAATTATTTCCCAAATCGACGGAATAATTAAATAGACACCGAGATTGACTTTGAGCTGTTTAGCGATGAATTTTAAAACTTCCTGCGCCTTGGAATTATCCGGGTCAAGCATCCCGACCACTAAAAGCTCATCTGAACGGCTGATTGGAATCACTTTGTAATTACGAACGGTTTCCTCTGAAATAATTTTTAAAATCTCATCGCTGATATCTTCTGATTTTATTTTTTTGTAAGGAACGCCCAACAGCTTACTTTTGATAGCGGCAACGGCTTCTTCGTTTGCCAGCCGTCGTTCGTATATTAATATTTCGGCGTTTTGTCGAGTCAAAGACGACTCTTGAAGAATTTTTTGGGCTAAATCCTCGTTAAGCAGCCCCTGCTTTGTCAATTCGTTAATTAAAGTTTTATTGTCCACAAAAATAAAGGATTTAGGATTTAGAATATAGAATTTAGGGATTTATTCTATATAAATTTACCACTAAATTCTTACGGCGTAAATGGATTTATTCTAATAGTTGTCGTACTCACGCTTAAAGAAGGAATAAACTGTTTAAGAGCACCGTAAATAGGATTACTGAAAATCTTCTGTGGATTAAATTCTATTTGAGCTAATTCGCTCAATGATTGGACGCGTATTGGAATCACCGTTTCAATCAAAGGCGGAGAAATAAAAAATAAATAATAAATCGTAGTACCGATAAAAGCGACGAGAAAAATAGTCACCACTATGACAAACCAATTTATTTTACTTTTTTCTTCTTTTATAATTATGGCCACTTATTTTAGCTGTTAGTTATTAGCTGTTAGCTTTTAGTTATCCGCCTGTTGGCGAACTAAAAGCTAAAAACTAAACGCTAAAAGCTTATTCAATTCGTCTGATAATACGTATCAACCGTTACCGTATATAAAAATATATCTTTTCCTGGCGCGCCAACCGGGTCAACTTTCAAACTAACCAAATCCATCAACCGAATATTATTCTCTAATTGCCCTACAAACGCTTTAAGCGATTTATAATCCCCGATTAAACGGACATCAAATCTTAATGTCCCCAGCCCCCTAATCAAATTAGAGTCGCCTGATGGCTTAATCGCCAAATATTGCGAAGTAAGCGATTGAATTGATAAAGAATTATTCTCCGCCAAACCCGTAATTTGAGCAACGGCCTGTGGCATTGCTTGTTCGTTTGGTAAAATCACGGAAACCGTCTCACGCACAAGACCGATATCTTGATATTGAGCAAGCAAATTTTGAATTTGCTCCGCTGCGGTTCTAAGCTGTTTTTCTATCGCTCGTTGAGACGACAATTCGGCGCGCTTCGCTTTAATATCTTCGTAAACCGGCTTAATAAAAGAACCGTAGACAACCAACGCGCTGATGAATAAAAGCGCGACTATGGCAATGCTTACTAATCTTTTGGTTGATGATTTCATGATAATTAATTTTTATAACGACAATACCCCCGATTTTAAAATCAGATTAATCGTAAAGCTAACTGCCCCTTCTCTTAATTGGGAATTCTTTAAATAAATTTGTTCTATTTTAGGATTTAATCGAAATAATTCCAATTGTTCAGCTAAAATTTTATAAGAAGAAGCTATACCATCAAGCCGGACTTCTTTTTCCTTGACGGATAAATTCATTGAAGCGAAGAAAACTCCCTTATTGGTATTTTCTTCTAAAAGACCGAAAACATTGGAAGACAAAATATGAGAATTAAATAATCTTTGGATATTTGTTAATTGAGAATAAAATTCGGTTAAATTATTTTGCTGTTCTTCGCCAACTTTTTCGCTAAGAATTGAAATTTCCGAATCAACTTTTTTCAACTGGGAATTAAGATACGGTTTATAACCTAACAACATACCAAAATAAATAAAAACTGTGGCGCCAAAAACAATAATTGCTAAAAGTAAAATTCGCCACGGTAAACCCAGCGACAATTTTTCAGCTCTTAATTCTTGTTCAAGAGGAGATTGATTATATTGAGGCACTTAATTTTAGCTGTTAGTTGTTAGCTGTTAGCTTTTAGTTATTTGTCGATTGACAAACTAAAAGCTATAAACTAAACGCTAAAAGCTTTTAAATAAACTCTCTGATTCCTAGTCCAATGGCTACGGAAAAAAGCGGACCTAATTCTCTGATAATCGGCTCGATTTCCGGAGAATAATCAACTCGCGAAAAAGGATTGCCGATAACCGTTGTCAAGCCAATCTCTTTTTCAAAATATTGAGCAATACCCAATAGGTTGGCGCCGCCGCCGGCTAAAATAACTCGTTCAATCTTGGAACCGGAATTTTTTTCGTAATTATCTTTCGCCCGCTTTACTTCAGTAATTATAGCATCTAAAAATGGAATAGTTAATGTGGATAACTCATAATCTCCTCCAATGCCAATAAGACCTTTCCGCTTTTTAAGATCTTCTGCCCGCAGAACGTTGATATTCAAGCTGCTAGCAATAGCTTGAGTCAAAGAGCCGCCGGCAAAATCCGTCTGACCGTTAAATCTTAAATAACCCTTGTCGGCAATGACGATATTAGTGGAACGAGCGCCAATGTCAACAACCGCCGTTGGCGTCGGGTCATTAACGATTAAAGCCCTGATTAAGGCCAAGCTTTCAACTTCCAAAGCCCGAAGGTTAAGACCGGCTAATTTAAAAATATTTTGATATTTCCGAATTTGCTCATTTGGTACGGAAACCAAAACAATCTGTTGTTTATTCACTCCATGTTCATCTTGTCTCTTTCCAGCCGGCAACCAATCAATAGTCACTTCCGAAGCAGGCAATGGAATATATTGTCGGATTTGATACTTCATTGTTTCAGTGATTTCCGACGCAGGCATTTCAGGAATTTCCAAAAGCGTGATAAAAGCCGAAAAAGATGGAATGGAAGCGACAACATCCCGCGTCTTGCAATTTAACTGCCGCAAAAGAATCTTCAAAAATCTGGCGGCTTCCTGATCCATTATTTTTAAAGAACTGGTTTGAAGAGCGTCATTCAAACGCTCCAAATGTCCGTAGCTTTCCAAAAAACCGTAAGTGTTGAGTTTAGGTTTCGAGGACGTCTTAATGATTTCAACCGCCTTGATGGAAGTCGTGCCGATATCAATGCCGAGATATGAGTTGGTGCCAAAAATTGGCTTTAGAAAATTAAACATAGTATAGAAATTTTATTGTATAATTATTATACAATGCTTACCTTTTTAATCAAACTAAAAAATATCACTTTAGACATCCTCTTCCCTCCGTTCTGCGTGAATTGCCAACAACACTTAGATAATCGCGATAAGTTAATATGCGATAATTGCTATGCCTCAATTAAATTAAATAATACCCTCTTTTGTCCGGTTTGCCGAACCCGTTTAGCTGAAAATAAACAAATCTGCCATTTTGCTTCTTATTTGCTGGCGTCAGCCGGAAATTACGACGACCCGGTTCTGCAAAATTTAATCCGCTTTTTTAAATTTAAATCCCTTGAGAATTTATCTCCAATTTTAGGAAAAATTCTAATTAAGTATTTAAATTCCCTAAATCCTATCCGCCAGCTGGCGGACTATATTCTAAATCCTAAATCCTTTATTATAATCCCAATCCCTCTCCATCCTCAGCGAAAACGAGAACGAGGTTTTAATCAAGCGGAATTATTGGCGAAATTCGTATCAGACAATCTAAATTTGGAAATGATTGATGGATTAAAACGGATTAAAAACACGGAACCGCAAAGCAAATCGAAAAATCGGGAATCGCGGCTCAAAAATATTTCTGGTTGTTTTAAAATTAACCCTCTCGCCGAAATTAACGTAAAAAATAAAAATATTATTTTAGTTGACGATGTTTTCACTTCCGGCGCCACAATGAACGAAGCGATAAAAATTTTGAAATCTAACGGCGCCAAAAAAATTATCGCTTTGGTTTTGGCTAAGACATAATCGGCATTTCCACATAAAACACAGACCCCTTGCCCGTTCCTTCGCTTTCCGCCCACACTCTTCCGTTATGCGCTTTTATGATTGAGGCGGCGATAAACAGGCCGATTCCTCTGCCTGTGGTGTAGAGTTTTTGCGCTTGCTCGCCTCGCTCAAAGTATTTGGTAAATAATGTAGGGATTTCTTCTGGATTGACTCCGATGCCGTTGTCTTTGATGGAAATCTGGAAATTGGAATTGATTTGCTTGCCTTGAATTATGATTTCTCCTTTGGGGGCTTGCCCCGCACCGAGCTTGCTCT
>JBBTWF010000003.1:0-1029 GCA_038062875.1 Patescibacteria group bacterium | reverse complement strand
GTTCCTTATGGACCGCTTCTTCAACCGCAATTTATTACAATGCCGGCAACGTCGGTATCGGGACGACGGGGCCAGCCCAAAAACTATCCGTTGCCGGAACTATTGAGTCAACAACAGGAGGAATAAAGTTTCCCGATGGGACGACGCAGACGAGCGCGGCAAGCGGAGGAAGTGTTTTACATGTTAGAGATGAAAAAGCAAGCGGAACAGCTGGTGGAGCAAATATTTCAGGCGTGCAAACAAGAACGTTGAATACTGTGGTATTAAATGAAATAACCGGCGCGTCTTTATCATCTAATCAAATAATACTTCCATCTGGGACATATGAAGTATTTGGTTCGTGTCCTTCTCATCCCTATGTGTTGCAAGTTAAGTGCGGATTATATAATGTTACTGATTCGGTATATACTTTAGTCGGTTTATCTGAGTATGAACATAATGCTAATTTTATCGGGAAATTTACAATTACAGCTCAAAAAACTTTTGAAGTTAGACATTATATGAATACGGTTAAAACCGGAGATGGACTTGGCATATCAAGCAGCTCAGGGATGGGCAATGAAGTGTATACAGAAGTATTTATAAAAAAAATATAGATTTAATAATTTAACGCATTGTGAACGCCTTAATTTTTTGCTTTTTTCTCTTAATCGGTTAGAATTTAAAGTAATCGCCAATAATGCGAATTACTTGCAAATAATGCCAATATAATTATTCGTATTATTGATTTAAAATTAGCATTATTCGCGAATACTATATGATTACTCCTCCCATTCAAGAAATAAAAGACCGGCTGGATATCGTTGAATTTATCCGTTTTAATTTCTCCATATTCGCCGTCGTAGCCCGAGATTTTACCACAGGTTGGCTTTATCGGCCAGGATGTGGAAAAAGTCATTCCCGAGGTGGTTACCACCGACAACAACGGCTATAAAGGGATGTCCTACGAAAGAATTACGCCGGTGCTTACCGCGGCGATAA
The DNA here is from genome assembly GCA_038062875.1 of Patescibacteria group bacterium. Lineage (GTDB taxonomy): Bacteria > Patescibacteriota > Minisyncoccia > UBA6257 > UBA9933 > JBBTWF01. The sequence continues at coordinate 48 of JBBTWF010000003.1, read as the reverse complement.
AGGAACAGCAGAAGCAGATTGAAGAATTGAAAGCGGAAAATGAATTAT
>JBBTWF010000002.1:0-2510 GCA_038062875.1 Patescibacteria group bacterium | reverse complement strand
GCTCGGACGGCTCGGCATTCCTCCCCCCAACCCCCTCCTGCCGAGCCGTCCTCGCGTTGGCAAAAGGTTTTTTGGCGGGCATGAATGAAGCATAACATATTATTCTAACTTTGAATATTGCCTTTGTGAATATATCCTGTTAGTATATGGGTAGATCAATCAGAACAAAGGAATATCAAGATTTCGCCAAACGGCTTAGGAAAGCAAGATTGGAAGCTGGTTTGACGCAAGTTAAAGTGGCGAAAAAACTAAAACGTCCGCAATCTTATATTTCAAAGGCAGAAGCGGGTGAGCAAAGATTAGATGTAGTAGAACTAAAGAAATTTTCCGAGTTATATAAAAAAGACATTAGCTATTTCGTAAAATGAGAAACCAGCGAGGATTTATACAAATACCGATATTCGTCGCAATTATTGCGAGCGTTTTGGTTGTTGGTAGTATGGGGTATTTTATCGCAAAAAGAGTTAATAAATCCTCGCAAGTTATCCCGTCAGAAGAAGTGCTTAAAAATAGTAACAAAGAATCAACGACAACGACCGCAGTAGATGCAAATTCCGCATACTTAAAAGAAGAGATGGCTCGCAAAAGACAAAGAGATATAGACAGAGAACAATGTATTGCTGATGCAGAGCGTGAGGAGACCGAAGCTCTTGCGGGTGGCGGTATGTTTGCCGAAAGAGCTTTGCGGACTGGCAGAACGGTAACCCCCATGAAAGAAAATATAGATCGGTGCTATTTTCGATTCCCTAATAATTAAAAAGATGTCGGATATTTTATAAAATAACTTTTACCAGAATATGACTGAAAATAATACAAAACTTACAAAGCTACAGCTTATTATTGGGGCTGTTGTTTTGGTAATAATTCTGTTTTTCGTTTTTTCAAAAAAGCCCGCCATAGAACAAACGCAACATTTACAAGAATCAAATAATAAAGTTGTAGATTCTTTTACGGACAGAGCTTTTTGGAAAGAGTTTTATTCCCCAGTTGGAAAGTTTAAGGTAACCTTTCCGATTTATCCAACTCATACATCGGACAATATTAGTATTCCTGGGACTGGATTGTTCATCAAATTTGATAGATATTCTAGCGAAGTATCCGATGCGCTTTATGCAGTGAATACATCAGTTTATCCACCCGAGGTTGATGTCCCTAAGCCAGAAACAAGTTTAGAGGCATCGCTGAATAGCATGCTCGCTTCAAGTGATAGGTTTAAATTAATTTCCTCAAGCCTTACCTACCAGAACGGATATCGTGCATTGGATTATCTCATTACAAATAATGAAGGAGGTTATTTCAAGGGAAAAATTGTCGCGACAGGACCAATCATTTATCAAGTGATGTCTAGTTATGAAAGCAAAAACTACAATGAGGGCAACTACAATAAATTTATGAATTCGTTTGTTATACAATAATTTTTTATCTTATAGGATTTTTATTTTAAATTCTCAAAAGAGTTTATGGATAAAGATATTCAAAAATTAATTAACATGACAACAATAGTTAGGGTTTTTGACAACACTTCACTTTCGCTATTTTTCGGCGATGAATATTATATAGACCGCTTCAACCAAGCTCATTTGTGCGGTTTCGAAGATAAACAACATACACAAACAGATTTGCACGCCCTAAATAAGTATTGGGATAAAAAATTTAAATCTTCTAGTGATAAGTGGGGTAAAGAGCTACAAAATTATCAATTTTTATACGACTCATTCAAGCTTTTCTACTATAGTTTTGAACAGCTTGGATTAAATAAGATTGGGAGTATAAATAAGTCGCGCGAAAACAAATTAGAAATGTTACACCTCAACGAATTAGTAGGGACAAATGTGTATGGGATGTATCATCACGGTAAAAAATGCATTGATTTATTAAACGAATTAAAACTATTAGAGTTATCAGCAATCCCCCCAAAAGAATTCACCAAAAAATTTAGCGAAACTAGAAATAAGTTAATCGAACACAACTATAATCCTAAAAAATTAGAATTGCTAATAGAACCATCAATTTGGAGTCTCGTTTCTACTAACTCTCTTTTAGAGGCTTATATCCACAAAACTAATGCTAAAAGAGCGTGTGATGTTTATGTAGATTATTATGAGGATTACTTTCAACTAGAAAAAATTATTGTGGATATTATAAAGAAGTTTTAGTGTATAATAAATTTTATGTTCTTCATCAGTGCAATCGTATTCGGCATCTTTCTCTTGATTCTAGATGGAATTGTCCTGAATATTCTTAAGCAAAAGATATCTATTACTGGTTTGATAGATCATGCAATTGATAAAGTTTCCGGCGGTAATTTGTTGTATAAATTGTTCATTATTTTGGGGACTCCGGCGGGTCTTTTCTTTTTACAACAAGTGTTTTCTGGAAATTCGGTGCTCTATGGGATATTCACCATATTATTTGTGATTTCTCTTGGATATTTGGGGGCGTCATGGTTTAAGGGTTAAATGAAAATCCCGACACCGAAAAAACCTTTTGCCAACGCGAGGACGGCTCGG
>JBBTWF010000001.1:26305-92237 GCA_038062875.1 Patescibacteria group bacterium | reverse complement strand
GTCTTCGCTCGGATTGTTTTGGTAAAAAGTTCGGATTTTGTTCAGGAGACACAGCCAAATGCTTACTAAACGAAACATAATTACTATTATTATAATAATTGTTATTTTTATTCTGTGGAGTGTGTATTTGTATATTTTGAAAACTATCGCTTAAATTAGAAATTTTTTAGGGTTTTCTTGGTAACAAATTCAGATTTTTTATCGGACACTTTCTTTCTTTATGCGCGTCGTGTATAATGAAATAAAAGGTCGAAATAGAATAAATAAACAAATAAATAATGTTTAAAAATTACAAGAAGAAAATAATTTTAGTTGCAATTTTATTATTGAGTTTGGCGGTTTTCGCGTCCTCAAACAGCGCTTTTGCCCAAACAGCGACTTCAACGGCGACTCAATTGCAGGAATTGGTTAATAAACTTTTGGCTCAAGTCGCGGCGCTCCAAGAACAAATGACAAAAATAAAAACGCAACAGCAGGAAGTAACGCAAACTATTTCGGAAATTGCAGTCACATTAAAAGAAGGAGATAGGGGCGAGAATGTAAAGACGCTTCAGGCGCTTTTAGCCGCTGATTCGAGCATTTATCCAGAAGGGTTAATCACCGGTTTTTACGGTCCGCTTACGACAAAAGCAATCAGAAAATTCCAAGAAAAACATAGTTTGGAAAAAGTCGGATTTGTCGGTCCAAAAACAAAACTTAAACTTAATGAATTGCTCAAAGAACATCCTTTGGCGTTTGAAAAAGCTGAAAAAGAAAAAAGTGACGATGATAAAATATCTAACGCCGGCCGGCTTTGCGCCATTGTTCCGCCGGGCCATTTAATCGCTCCAGGCTGGTTAAAAAAACAGAAAGACGAACAACCGATTATCCCTTTATGCCAAATATTGCCAATAGGAATAGCCAAAAAATTAGAACAAGCGACTTCAACGCCTGATACAACTGCCCCGATAATTTCAGCAATTTCAGTAAATGCCACCACCAGCACCGCAACAATTACTTGGACAACAAATGAAGCATCTACCAGCAAAGCGTATTATTCAACTATTTCGCCGCTTGATGTTTCAAGCACCAGTACACTTTCCGTAAGCACTTTGACTTTGTCAATGAGCCATTTACTTGGTTTAAGCGGTTTAACCGCGAGTAGCACTTATTATTTCGCTGTGGAATCAAAAAATGCGGCAAATAATACCGCCACATCAACAGGGCAATCATTTACAACAAGTCAATGAAATCTATTGCTTATTGCCACTCATAAATCATAAGCCGTGGTTGACAAAATTATTTTAAAGGAGTATAATTATAAAAAATCGGCAAGTCAGACGATAGCTCCGGCGTAAGTCGGGGAGGAAAGTCCGGACACCCAGCCAGCGCTTAGCGTTGGTAATTGTAGCGGCTAACAGCCGTCGAGAGTAATCTTAGAGGTGCGAACAGTGACGCCTTAGAACCGAAAGGTTCGGGAGACCCGATCCTAACGTAGAAGGTCTAGCTCTGCCATAGGGATAAAAAAGCAGAGGTGAAACGGCTAAATTCCTTACTGGGTGCAAGGTCGTACTCCGACGTAAAGTCGGAGAGTACCGCAAGAGCCCTAGAGTAATCGAAGGCCCAGACAAATTATCGTTATCCGCCGATTGGCGGAACAGAATCCGGCTTATGACTTGCCGGTTTTTTGTTTAATAAAGCGTATTTTTACCGTTTAATTCCCCATTCACTAATCTGTCGGCTTCTTTATTTTGTTCTCTGGGGATATGAACGAAATTCACTTCTCCGAAATCCTGCCGCAGATTCCAGATTTCAATAAAAAACGGGATTAAGCCCTTTTCTTTAATTTTATATTCAGCGTTCAGTTGATTGACGATTAATTCGCTGTCTGCTTTAATCTCAATTTTTTCTTTTTTGGCTTTTTCTTTGCCGATTAATTGTTTTACTTTTTTCAACCCAAAAATCACCGCTTGATATTCGGCTTCGTTATTCGTCGCCTCACCGATGAATTTTGAATATTCTCTCCCCTCTTTTCTCTTTTCGCTTTCCTCTTTAATAACAACTCCGATAGCCGCCGGTCCCGGATTTCCCCGACTTCCTCCATCGCAATATATAATTATTTTGTCATTATTATTGTTAATAGCCATAGTTAATTTTTGATATATTTCCACGGCAATCCTTTCTTAATATCCAAAGAAAAACCAGCAGCTGATTTATGTCCTCCGCCGCCGTATTTTTTGGCAATTTTAGAAACATCAACTTTACCATCAGATCTTAAAGAAAAAATATTACTGTGATTATTGCGATACCAAACTACGCCAAATGACGATTTCTTTTTTGATAAAAGATGCCCTAATTCAGAATTAAAAACCGGCGAATTCACCGCTAAAACCTCGTAACCGTTAAACTTGACTTTATCGGCCTGACGTAGAAGATAATTCAAAATTTCTTTTTGGTATCTCAAAATAATCTTGCCGTCCATAACGTATTTTTTGAATTTTTTGGAATTATTGATATCAGCGGCGATTTTATCCCAAATCCTGAAATCAAAATCAAAAGATTCTAACGCCTCTATTATTTCGCGGGTAAACGGCAATTTAAATCGCCAAAGGTCAATATCTTCAATGTGAAGCAATAATTTAGGAACTGATTTCTTTGGATGAAAATACTTCCAGCTTAAGACCGAACCTGAATTACTGTTTTTATAGAGATAATTATCGGCGATTTTAATAGCCGAATTAGCCGTAATATGATGGTCAATCACTGTAACCGAAGCCGCTTCTTTTTTAAGTGTTTTCATTTCTGAAATTGGATAACAAAAATCAACTAAATAAATTTCTTTATTTTTTAATCCTTTAGGTATCGGCTGCTGATGAAAAACAGCTATATATTCGGCTTTTTTGCCAAATTTTTTCCAGGCGGCCCAAGCCGCCCCAAAACCATCTGGGCAATCGGCGTGATATAAAATTACAATATTTTTCATATTATTTATTTAAAGCCGTTATACCCGACAGTTTTTTGCCCGCCAAATATTCCAACATTGCTCCACCGCCGGTGGAAATGAAAACATTAGAATTTAGAATATAGGATTTAGAATTTGGGGACTTTAACGAAACGACTGTTTCGCCGCCGCCAACCACTACAAATGCTTTTTTGTTAGCCATAATCACCTTAGCTATTTCTTTTGAACCATTTGCGAATTTAGGATCTTCAATATATCCCATTGGCCCGTTCCAAATGATTGTTTTGGCATCCTTAATGATTTTTGAATATTTTTCAATAGTTCTCAATCCGATATCTAAAATATCTCGTTGATGAACAACTAAATCTATCGGCAAAATCAATTTGTTAAAATTAAACTTCAATAAATTAGCAATAAAAGGAATTGAGTTTTTGTCATAAAGCGAACCGCCGACCGGCAAATCTTGAGCCGCAAAAAAAGTATTTGCCACTCCCCCGCCGAGCAAAAAACAATCGGCATTTTTTAGAAAATTTTTAATCACGCTGATTTTATCTGAAATTTTAGCGCCGCCCAAAATAACGACTAAAGGTTTTTGAGGATTTTTCATCGCCTTATTTAAATTTTTTATTTCTTTTTCCAAAAGCAAGCCGGCATAGCTTGGAAGAAACTTCGTAATGGCGACAACCGAAGCATTTTTTCGGTGGCTCACCGCAAAAGCGTCATTTATATAAATATCACCCAAAAAAGACAGCCGCTTTGCGAATTTTTTGTCATTTTTTTCTTCGACCGGGAAAAAACGAAGGTTCTCTACCAAAAAAACACTCCCAGGTTTCGCATTTTTTATTTTTTGCTTGGTCTTATTAATAAGACCAAGCTCGCTTAGAGTTATAAAATTAACAGGATTTTTTAATAAAGAAGATAAAATTTTTACGAACGGCTTAAGAGATAACGAAGTTGGCCTTCCCGCCTTTTGGGCGAGGTTTGCCCCTTTGGGGCGACCGCGATGGCTCAAAATCACCACCTTCGCTCCCCTGCTGGTTAAAAATTTAATCGTCGGCAAAACCGCTTCTATTCTAAACGGAGCTTTTTGCGAATATCTACGTAAATCAACATTTTGAATATTAAAATCAACCCGTAAAAGACAGGTTTTATCTCGTAAATTTTTCTGTTTTAAATCGCTTAAAAATTTCATTTTTTAAAAAAGCGAGATACCGGAATTGAACCGGCGACTCAACCTTGGGAAGGTTGCGTATTACCACTATACTAATCCCGCAAATTAGTTATTTAATTATAACTCCTTCTCCGTCCCAACCAAAACCGGAAATTAAAATTATTACTTTGGCTTTGGATTTTTCTTGTTTCAGCCATTCATCTATTTTTTTACCGTCAAGATACAACCGACCTTCAAGAATTTCCCTTTCCGCTTGAGGCGCTAAAATTCTTTGCTTAAAATCATCTAATGAAAGCCCATAAAGCGTCTGAACGCCTTTTTGAATATCGGGGCTTTCTTTAACGGCTTCTTTGATTTTTTGAGCAACCATATTTTTTAATTCATCGTTTTTAATCAATTTCTCCAAATTTTCGCGAATCAGTTTATTTTCAATCAATTTATCCAAAGTCGCCCGCCTGATTTCCTGTTTAGATTCTTGGGAATCAAGTTTTGCCGCATCTTCCTTGTAAACCTTAAAAACACTCTGATAATATCGCAGAGCGCTGGCATAGTCCTTTTCAAAATCTCTCGCCTCAATTATCTGCTCATTAACCAAAGCCACAGGATAAGAATCGGATAATATAAAATATAGTCCTCCGGCAATTAAAATAAGGGGGATAAGCCAAAATAGTATTTTTTTGTATTTCATTTTAATCACGGTACAATAATCATCATTTTTTCGTCCGGTTTCCGATAATTAAATTTCGTTTTCAATTCCTTTTCTAGATTTTCCGGATGAGAGAAATATTCAATTTCCGATTTAAGCTCGTCATTTTCTCCAACAAGCGTTTTAATTTGCGCGTTTAAATTGGAAAGATTTTCTTTCATCTGTCGCTGTTCCTGAAAACTGAAATAAACATAGGCCAACACCATAATAATAACAATAACGATAATGATAACAATGATAATCTTCATGCCGTTATTATTGTATCATTTTTTTGAATACGTCTGTAGATATTTTTACGCTTCCCATCTTCTCTAGCCGCTTCTTGCCTTTTTTCTGTTTTTTCCAGAGCTTCATTTTACGGGTGCGATCGCCTCCGTAAAGATAACCCGTAACGTCTTTCCTGAAAGCCGGGACCGTCTCGCGGGCAATAATCTTGCTCCCAACAACCGCCTGAATCGCCTGGCTAAACTGCTGACGAGGCAATACTTTTTTAAGTTTCTCAACCATTTTTCTCGCTTCATGCTCAATGGATTTTCTGGGAAAGACCCTTATTAAACCGGCGACTAAATCGCCAGCGACTAAAATTTCCAATTTTTGCAAATCTGACTTCTTGTAATCGACTAATTCATAACTGAAAGAAGCGAAACCGTTGGAAACGGATTTAAGTTTGTCGTCAAAATCGGAAATTAATTCAGCTAAAGGCATTTTCGCGGTGATTAACGTTCTGTCTCCTTGATTATGGGCATGAATATCATTTATCCTGAAAATCTCTTTTAGTTGAAAAATACCGCCCAGATAAATCGTTGGCGTAATAACTTCCAAATTAACTATAGGCTCTTGGATTTCGTCGAAATCGCCCGAAAGATCTTTGGGATTTTCAATAACCAACCATTCATTTTTCTTTTTTATCTTATAAGCTACGGACGGGAAACTATTGATGGTTTTCATATTGAATTCCCGCTCAAGACGCTCTGCCGTAATTTCAAAATGAAGTTTGCCTAAAAATCCCCCCTTAAATCCCCTTCCCAAAACATCATTAAAGTCAGGTTCAAATTTCAACGCTGAATCGTTTAATTTTAATTTCTGCAGCGCTCTTTTTAAATCATCGTAATTATCACTTTCTTCCGGATAAAAAGACACAAAAACCACCGGTTTTGGCTCCTGATAACCTTCCAATGCCAACGCTTTACGATTTGCGCTTTGCGATTCGCCAATTGTTATCGTATCGCCGATTTTTACATTCTCCGGATCTTTAATACCAGTAGCGACATAACCAATTTCTCCGGTATTTAATGATTTTGCCGGCATCAATTGCGGAGAAAAATAACCGATTTCTTTAATCTTAAAAGGAGTATCGGTGGCGATTAAACGCATATCATTGTCGCCTTTTATTTCGCCATCAAAAACTCTTACTGACGCGATAATTCCTTTATGGTCATCGTAAAAAGAATCAAACACCAAAGCTCGAGTGGATTCGGGCATTAAATTTTTCGGCGGTGGCGTATTTCTAATAACCGCTTTTAAAAGTTCCTCCACTCCTTCTCCAGTTTTTGCGGAAATCTTATAAATTTCTTCAATAGAACAACCTATCAAATCCGCTAACTCTTTCATTACTTGAAACAACTGCGGCGGATTCATATCTATTTTATTGACTGCGCCTGTTATTTTTAAACCCGCTCGTTTAGCAATATGAAAATTAGCTAAAGTTTGCGCCTGAATACCTTGAGTGGCATCAACCAATAAAATAGCTCCCTCAACAGCTATTAAGGCCCGAGAGACCTCGTAAGAGAAATCCGGATGGCCTGGCGTGTCAATAAGATTAAGAATGTAGGGTTGAGAATTTTCCGCCTGAGGCGAAAGAATATAGGACATCCGCACAGGAGCCATTTTTATAGTAATCCCACGTTCTCTTTCTAAATCCAATTGATCTAAGTACTGCTCTTTCATTTTGCGGGATTCAACAGTTCCGGTAATCTCCAGAAATCTATCAGCTAAAGTTGACTTGCCGTGGTCAATATGCGCGATAATAACGAAATTTCTTATATTATTCATCAAAAAATTAAGCTCCGTGGCATTTTTTATATTTTTTATTAGAACCGCAAAAACATAAATCATTTCGTCCTATTTTTTTCTGTCCGCTATTAATTTCATTAGACAAAACAACTTTTTTTACTCCTTGAGATTGATTGCCGGTGCCAGCTTGTGTTTTAAAAATATTGCCGAATACCAATCCCTCAAAATTAACGAATAAATCCTTAAACAAACGTCTGCCTTCATGCCGATATTCAACTAATGGGTCGTGCTGACCGTAAGCCCTTAACCGAACCGATTCCGACAATGCCTCCATATTTTCCAAATGACTCATCCAAAGCATATCTAAAATTCCCAAAATTTTCATTTTGGTTTGTTCTTGAAAATCTTTAAGAAGGCTTTCTATTTCCACGTCAATATTCAGAAGTCCGCCTTCCGATAATTCAATACCAGATTCATTTAAAATCTTTTTTAATTCTTCTTCGTTCGCAACTTGATTTTTAATCCGTTCAAAAGCGCTAAAAATAATTTTTTTAAGCTCTTCGCCGATAGCTTGAGATCCCAAAATTGCCTGACGCTTTGAATAAACCGCCGTTCTCTGTTTGTTTAAAACATCGTCAAAATCCAAAAGATGTTTTCGGGCGTCAAAATTTAATCCCTCAATTTTCTTTTGCGCCTCGTTAACGACTTTTGAGACCAATTTTGATTCAATCGGCTGGTCTTCCGGCAAATTAAATCTTTCCATAAACGACTTTATTTTTTCGCCGCTGAAAATCCGAAGCAAATCGTCTTCTAAAGACAAAAAGAATTGGGAAGAACCCTGGTCGCCTTGCCGACCGCCTCTTCCCCTCAATTGATTATCAATTCGCCGAGCTTCGTGCCGTTCAGTGCCGATAATATGAAGACCGCCGATTTCTTTTATTTTTTGAGCTTCCAATGGGTCTGCCGGATTGCCGCCTAAAACAATGTCAACTCCTCTGCCAGCCATATTAGTGGCAACTGTAACAGCTCCCAATTTTCCGGCTTGGGCGATAATCGCGCCTTCCCGCTCATGATTCTTAGCGTTTAAGACCTCGTAAGGGATGCCGACTTGTTTCAGTAAATCCGACAAAATTTCATTTTTTTCAATTGAAGCGGTGCCTATTAAAATCGGCTGGCCCATTGAATGCCGATTTTTAATTTCGTCAATAACAGCCCTATATTTTGCCTCAAGGTTTTTATAAATAAGGTCTGATAAATCTTGCCTGATTGTCGGTTTATTAGACGGGATACTAACTACTTCTAAATTATAAACTTTATGAAATTCTTCAGCTGATGTTTGAGCCGTTCCTGTCATCCCGGCGATTTTTTTGTATAAACGGAAATAATTCTGAATTGTAATCTGGGCGAATGTCTTTGACTCCTGCTTGATGGCTACGCCTTCTTTGGCTTCAATCGCCTGATGAAGTCCGCCGGAATATCGGCGGCCGTGCATCATCCTACCCGTAAACTCGTCAACAATAATAATTTCGCCATTCTTCACAACATAATTCTTATCTAAATGAAACAGCGCTTTAGCGCGTAAAGATTCTTCCAAATAATGGACTAAACGGAAATTTTCCGAACCATAAAAATTTTCAACGCTAAGAATTTTTTCAACTTTATCGATTCCAACGTCAGTAATATTAACTGATTTCATTTTTTCATCAACCGCGTAGTCCTCATCTTTCTGGAGCCGCTCGACGACTTTGGAAAAAATCCGATAATAATCGCTGGATTCGGCGTCCGGCGCCGCGATAATCAATGGCGTCCTAGCTTCGTCAATTAAAATACTGTCAACTTCGTCAATAATCGCATAATTGTATTTATTGCTTTGGGCCTGGTCTTCCAAACGATAAGCTAAATTATCCCGAAGAAAATCAAAGCCGAATTCATGATTGGTGCCGTAAAGAATATCGACTTGATACGCTTCGCGACGACTAATTGGTTTTAAAAAATCCTGAATCACCTTAAAGCCGCCCAAAATATCGCGTTCTTTATCTTTTTCATTGACATAACCCGGGTCGTATAAATAAGCGGATTCATGAGTCAAACACCCCACCGACATTCCTAACGCGTAATAAATCTGTCCCATCCAAACTGCGTCGCGCCGAGCCAAATAATCATTCACAGTAATAATATGAACGCCTTTTCCGGTTAAAGCGTTTAAATAAGCTGGCGCCGTGGCTGCCAAAGTTTTTCCTTCTCCAGTAAGCATCTCTGCGATTTTTCCTTGGTGGAGAACAATGCCACCGATTAATTGAACGTCAAAGTGACGCTGATTAAGTGTTCGTTTCGCGGCTTCCCGCGTTAAAGCGAACGCTTCAGGTAATAAATCGTCTAAATTAAAATTAGTATCCTCAGCAACAGATTTTTTAATTCCTTCGCTTCTCTTTTTTAATTCTTCATCCGTTAATTTTTCTAAAGCCGGCTCAAAATTATTAATCGCCTCGATTAGAGGCGCATAAGATTGTTTTTTTGAAATATTTTTAAAAAAATTAAACATATAATAATCCGCAAATTATTTTTTCCCGCGCAACTTAGCTCCAATTTTACGAGAAATTTCTTTCTTTGTTTTATATTTCTTTATTTCTTGTTGAAGTTTGTCCCTAACATTATCAATCGCCACCCTAATATCCCAATCGGAATGTTCGGCTCTTAAAATTTTTCCCGGTAAACAAATATTGGCTTCAGCGTAGAACACATCTCCCTTTTTGTGATGCTTGGTTGTCTTGGCAATTTCCGTGGAAATAATCACCTCATCGTCTTTTTCAAATTTATTAAGAAAACGCTTAAGAGAGCCGATTTTTAATTCTAAATAATCGTTAATAGCGGGGGTGATTTCCAAGTTGGTTGTTTTAATGTTGATTTTCATATTATATATTATAACTTATTTTATTAAAAATAAAAACCCCTCTTTCTTGTCGCTTTTATTAAGTGGGGAAAGAGGGGGAAAGAATTTATTTCTTCTTTTTTTTTCCTGCTTTTTTCTTTGCCATTGTGGCGTATTGTCGATATTTCACGTTAAGCTCAATATCGACTAATTAAGAATTTTTAAATTTAACACGATTGCCGACCATTCAACCGTATTAGATTATATAACTTTACTAAAAGATTGATAATTTAAAAAATAATTTTTCAATCTTTATATTAATTTTAGAACAATTAGATTAAATGTAAACTGTGGATAACTTTAATTTCATTAAAAATAAAAATTTTCCTCAAACAAAAACTATTTCCTCTTCTAAATCTACTTTAAATTTATTTTTTACTTCTTTCTTTGCTAATTTAATCAAATTTTTTACATCTTTTGCCGTAGCATTAGAAATATTAACAATAAAATTCGGATGTTTAGACGAAATCATCGCTCCGCCGCGAGAAATTCCCTTTAAATCGGCTTCTGCAATTAAATAAGCGGCTGGAATCTTACCATCGTTAATCGGTGCGAATTTTCCGCTAATTTTTACGAATCTTTTATTTAAATATTTACGATATTCGCGCTCATATTCGTGAAAATCAACGATATCCACATTTTTAAAAACACTTCCGGCGCTGGGATATCCCAGAGGGTGATTTTTCCGACGGTAACTGATGTTTCTATTTATAATTTCTTTTATTTTACTCTTTTCGCCTTTTTTTAATCGCAAAACAACTTCCGTAATAATCTCCTTCGTTTTTGAATTTTTTCCGCCAGAGACGGATCCGCCTTCGGCGGAGAATATACTCGAACGATAACCAAAACAACAATCTGATTTTTTTCTTTTTATAATTTTAAAACGCGCTTCTGAAATATCCAAACTCGAAACCTCCGTGATTATATCTTTCATTTCTCCGCCGAACGCGCCGGCATTGCCCCTAACCGCTCCACCAATCGTTCCGGGAATACCGGCCGACCACTCTAAGCCAGTTAAATTATTATTTATTGAATAATTAAGCAATTGAGATATTTGGACTCCAACGCCGACTCGCAAAAAATTTCCATTTCTTTTAATAAATTTAATATTAGGTTTTAAAACCAACCCGTTGAATCCTTTATCGCTAAATAAAATATTGGTTCCGCCGCCTAAAATAAAAAAAGGCGTTTTTAAACGCTTCGCTAATTTAACCGCTTTTATAATTTCTTCTACATTTTTTGCTTCAAAAAAATATTTCGCCGGTCCCCCGATTTTAAAATTACTGTATTTACTGAGTAAAACTCTTTTTTGAAACATAATCGGGAAAATACAAACTCGTGGAGCCGCGAGCGGTGACCTCCAATTCTGTTTGTAATAGATGAGTGCTCGTCCCGCGGCTCCAATTTAAGTATACAAAAAATCCAGTAAAAACAAAACCGAGCACATAAATATTATGTGCTCGGCCAAACAAATTGTGGGCAATCCTCAATCGATATCATCGTTAAGGATTACTGATACTCATCTATTATTGCTATTATAATATAATTCACTTATAAATGTCAAGACCTTGGGCTGTGGAAAACAATAAATTTATAGCCGATAAAATTCCAAGCCAAGCCAACCACGCTTCCTACTGCCGCTCCGATAATGCCCCATTGGTCAAAATTAAGCCCGCCAATAGGATGAATATATTTAAATACATAAGAAGCAATACCGACATTAATGGAAAAACCTAAAATACTAACCATAAAAAATTGCAGAAACTCCGCCTTTGTTTTTTTGGCAACACCGGTTGCGAATGTCCAGTATTTATTCCAGTAATAACTATTTATATTCGCGATTATAAACGAAATTGCTTTGTATAAAGAGTAGAACGCGATTCCAGCTATCAGTAAATCTTTTGAATCTATATTCAAATATTTCCTGAAAGAAAAAATTAATATCGCCAGAACTCCCCAGTCAACCAATGTATTCAAGACACCGATTACGCCGAATTTCCCAATCTGCCATATTATTGAAATTTTTCTGCCGATATAATTAGCAACTATCAGTCCAAGAGGCGTGCCGATTAAAAAAAATGGTATAACTAAAAATGCGAATTTTCCGTATATCTCCGGCTTTATAGCCCTTATTACAGGTAAAGCCAAAACCCCTATAAGTAGTCCGGATGAAATTCCAAGTATATAATCTTTTTTATTCATTTTTATTTTCTATGCTTAATTAACAAATTCATTTTATTTTATAAAATCAATAATTAAATTTATTAATTTCGGTTCGTTTTCTAAAATATCCGTGCCGTGGCCTGCGGTTTCATAAATCTTGATATTATTTATTATACCATCTGGCGTTAAATCGTAAAGCACCTGGTTTTGGTCGGCGTTGGACACATCATCACGACTGCTTACGAAAAAAACTTTTTGCCCATCTTTTAATTTTTCAACCATCTGCTCGGTTTTAATCCCTTTATAATTCAAACCAGGCGAAAGTAAAATCGCTGTCTTAAATTCCGAATGCTCACTTATATATTGTAACGATAAATTCGCTCCAATGGAAGCGCCGATAAAAGAAATTCTAACAACGCTCGCTCCCCTATTTTCAATCAAATAATCAACCGCTGCCTCTAAATCAAGAATACTTTTTTGATGCTCGCTGTCGGAAAACTTCATAAAACCATCGGGGCCTTTGTCCGACTCTCCGTGCCCTCTTAAATCAATAGCAAGACATTCATAACCGAGATTCTGAAATCTTTTGGCTAAGTCCTGATATGACTCTTTCGTCGCCGGCATCATATGCGTCAAAACCAACCAACCGCGAGTCGGCTTCACGGAATATAAATTAGCGGCGATTTTCACTCCATCTTTTGCTGTAAGAAAAATCTTCTCCATATTTATTGATTCACGTTGATTATCATCGAGATTATCCGATACTTTACGCGTTTCCGAAGGAATAATAAAACTTAATCCCGATAAACCGATAATCGTCGCCAAAGCCACTAAAATAATTATAGCGCTCACAGCTGATTTATTTAATTTCATAAGTCACGCTCACATTCACCGTTACTTCCTGCGAACCCGGTTGGATTGACGGCGCTGGAGACAACGCTTCCATCTGCCCGCCCTTGCCGAACGAATTGTAATAAGGAATCGGGCCTGATTGATAATCGCTGAAATTAATCACTTTCCCGAGCCGAACGCCATTTTTCGCCGCCATTTCCCCGGCTTTTATTTTTGCTTTATTGAACGCTTGATCTCTTGCCTCAACTAAATATTTTTCCGGCTCGTCAATTTCAAAAGAAATTTGACCGATTTGATTAATGCCTAATTCAGGCAAACCAGCCAAAATTTCCGCTGTCTTATCAAGATCGCGGACTTTTACCAAGACCGACTGAGTCAAAGAATAACCGCTGATAAATGTTTTCTTTGTCTTTTCATCGTATTCGTAACGCGGATTTAGATTGTACTCAACGGTTTTAATGTCTTTTTCATCAACGCCCTGCGACTTTATAAGATTGATGGCGGAATTCATTTTTTTATTGTTATCCTCGGCTAACGCTTTTGGATTGACGCCTTCGGAAACCACCGAAAAAGAAATTTTTGCGATATCTGGTGATACTGTTACTTTACCTTCGGCAGATACGGAAACGGTTTTTGCCGATATTAAAGAATCGCCGAATTTCTTCGCCGGCCCCCAAAAAAGAGAATAAAAAAGTATTAACGTCAGAAAAACCATAAAAACCGCGACCGCCGTATTTTTGACTTTTACGCCGTTGTTGTTTTCCATTATTTTTTTATTATTATTAAGCAGCAGCCGACTAAACCGCTGTTTTTTAAAATTATAACACCTTTTCTTTTTTTAATAAAGTTCTTTAAAAATTTTCCTGATTTCCCCCGTTTTCAAGCTCGCGTGGCCGATGAGCGCGCCGTCGATTTCGGGATGTTTTAAAAATTTAACGATGTTTTTGGAATCGACAGAGCCGCCGTATAATATTTTAGAATTGAGAATTGAGAATTGAGAATTGAGGGTTTCTTTAATGAATTTTATTATTTCCAAGGCGTCCTGCGGAGTATCAGAATGGCCGGTGCCGATGGACCAGATGGGTTCGTAAGCAATAATAAGACGAGAATTTAGAATAGAGTCCGCCAGCTGGCGGATAGAATTTAGGGATAAATTTTTTAAGTCTTTTCCTAATTGGTTTTTAATAAATTTTTCAACTGCTTTTTTGCCACGTTTGCGAATTGATAAATCCTCGCCAATACATAAAATCACTTTCAACCCCGCTTTTAGTGCCGCTAAAACCTTTTTATTAATTATTTCATCGGTTTCGTTTAAATATTTCCGGCGTTCGGAATGGCCAATAATCGCGTATTCCACTCCTAAATTTTTCAGCATTTTTGGCGAGATTTCACCGGTATAAACGCCTCCACCAACCAATGGGTTTTCCCAAAAAACGTTTTGCGCTCCTAATTTAATTTTGGTCTTATTAATAAGACCAACGAGTTCTGATAAATAAATAAACGGCGGGCAGACAACAATTTCAGAATTTAGAATATGAGATTTCCCGCCTTTGGCGGAAGAATTTAGGGCTAAATTAAAAAGTTGCTTCGCTTTTTTTAACGAGTCGGGCGCCATTTTCCAGTTAAAAACTATGAGCTTCTTCATATGTAATCTAATTAATAGTTTAATCCTTAAAAATCTTTCTGTAAATTGCCTTTCTGACTTCTTCAAATATTATAATAGAAAAAGCAATAGCGATAGCAATCAGCCAATCAGATAATTCCAAAGCGGCGGTATGTAAAATTCTCTGCATTATTGGATGATAAACTGCCAATAATTGAAAAGAAATTACGACAAACATTGCTCCAATCAACCATTTGTTTGAGAAAAAATTCATTCGAAAAATTGACTTGTTTTCCGAACGGCAATTAAAGGCATTAAACCATTGAAAAATCGCCAAAGTTGTCAGACACATCGTCATGGCTTTAGTTAAATCAAAATCTAAATATCTCTGAAAAACAAAGAATGCGCCGATTGACATTGGCAAAGCCATCACGAACATCCGCTGAATCATCAATGAATCAACTAAAAATCTGCCTGGTCTTTTAAATTTCGCCCGGAGTAATCCTTTTTCTTTCGGCTCCATTGCTAAAGCCACGGTTAAAAAACCGTCCGTGACGAAATTAAGCCAAATAATTTGGCTGGCTAAAAGCGGCAAAGGATAACCGAAAAAAAGCGCGATGCTAATAGTTAAAACCTCGCCTAAACTTGTGGAAAAAAGATACGTAATTACTTTTTTAATCGTCTTATAAATACTTCTTCCTTCTTCAATGGCTATAATGATAGTTTCAAAATTATCGTCCAAAAGAATAATATCAGACGCTTCTTTGGCAACTTCAGTGCCGATTTTGCCCATTGCTATTCCCAAATCAGCTGCCACCAAAGAAGGCGCGTCATTAACGCCATCGCCGGTCATCGCGATAATTTCTTTTCTTTTCCGAAAGGCCTCAATAATTCTTAATTTATGTTCAGGCGTCACTCGGGCGAAAACCGAAACCCTTGGCAGTTTTAAACTTAATTCTTCTTCAGAAATTTCTTCTAAATCTTTGCCGGTCAAAACCTCGTCGTTATCTTTAAAAATTCCCGCTTCTTTGGCGATTACCTGAGCGGTTATTTTATGGTCTCCGGTAATCATTATTATTCTAATACCCGCCTCCTGCGCTTGTTTAATCGCTTTCTTGGCTTCTTCTTTCAAGCCGTCCTTCATTCCGAAAAATCCGCCGAAAATAAATTCCGTTTTCTCGAGCTCAATTTTTCTTTTAAGACCGACTTCTTTATAGGCAAAAGCCAAAACCCGCAATCCTTCGGCTAACATCTTGTGAAAAATACTTTCTAAATCCTCTTTTTCTTTTTTGGTAAGTTCGCATAAAAAAAGCACCTCTTCTGGCGCGCCGATGACTGATAAAAATCCCCTTTCATCTTTCTGCCGCAAAGTCAGACGATATTTTATTTTATAATCAAAAGGGATTTCTTTAATAAGTGGGTGCTGTTTTTCAATAATTTCTTTTTGAAAACCCATTTTTTTACTGAAAACTAAAATCGCGGCTTCAGTCGGATCACCGCTGATTTTATAGGTCTCGTCTTCTTCTGAATAAAAAACATAAGCATTAGAACAAAAAGCCGCTATTTTACCTGCCAAAATCAATTCCGGAAAATCCGGCGGAGAAATTAATTGCTTGCCGTAATAAATTTCTCCTTTTGGCTCATAACCGACTCCGCCAATTTCAAAAAATTTTCCATTAATAAAAACTCTTTTAACCGCCAATTCATTCTTTGTGATAGTTCCGGTCTTATCGAGAGCGATGATTTTTGTCTGGCCTAAGGCCTCAACCGCTTGAAGCCGTTTAACTAAGGCATTGCGTTTTGCCATCCGCCAGACGCCGGTAGCCAAGACCAAAGTAATAACTATCGGCAAGCCCTCGGGGATAACAGAAACCGAAAGAGCAACCACAACCTTAAACATTTCTATTAAAGATTTTCCGAAAAAAACACCTGCGATAAATAAAACAACGCTGATTAAAGCGACCGTAAAAATAATAAATCGCGAAAGCTGACGAATATCTTTTTTAAGCGGTATTTCCGTGTCAATAAAGGCAATTTTTTGGCCGATTTTTCCAATTATCGTATTGACGCCGGTATTAACCGCCACTGCCTGACCATTTCCGGAAACAATATAAGTTCCTTTAAAAACCATATTTTTCTGGTCAGCGATTTGTAAATCCTTACGGGAAAGAATTTCTGCTATTTTAAAAACCGACTCTGATTCGCCGGTCAAGGCAGCTTGGTCAATTTTAAGATTATTAGAAACAATTACTCTGGCATCAGCCGGAATTTTCTCTCCTTCCTGAAGAATAATAATATCGCCCGGCGCAAGCTGTTCATCAGAAACAATAATTTCTTTTCCGTTGCGCAGAACCACGGCTTTGGTTTTAATAAATTTTTTTAAAGCCGATAAAGTGTTTTGCGCTTTACCTTCTTGAAGAGTACCGACAAAAGCGTTAAATAAAAGAACCGCTAAAATAATTAATCCATCAACTACCCCGCCTAAATAAAAAACAACCAAAGCCGCGCCAAATAAAATATAAATCAACGAACTTTGAAACTGCCGAAGAAAAATAATAAAAATATTGTCAAGTTTAACTTCCGACAACTCATTAAAACCATATTCTTTTAAACGTTTCTCCGCCTCATCCTGCGTTAATCCGCTTTCACTTGATTTTAAATTTTCTAAAATCTCAGAATGGGTTTGATTATAAAACATGCTTATTTTTATTATTTAACTTAAAATGTCGTTTCAGCCACAAGCCAAACACAAATAAAATTATTATCAAAATCAAATAATCGAATTTCCTGAAATAAATTTGTAAGACATGCCAATTTTCTCCAAAAATAAATCCGAGATAAGTAAGGAAAGTCGACCAAACAAACGAACCGCTAAAAGTTAAAATAGAAAAAGTTGAAATCCTCATTTTCGCCAATCCGGCCGGAAAAGAGATGAAGGTGCTGACAATCGGCATCATTCTGCCAAGAAAAATTGAGAACGGACCGTATTTTTGAAACCATTTCTCGGCGGATTGAAGATTGTGTTCGCTTATTAAAATTCTTAAAATTTTATATTTCTCCCGCCAGCCATTTTTAATCAACGCGGAAGCTAAATAATAAGAAATCAAAGCGCCGATTAAATTACCAAAAACGCCGATTAAAACAACCAACCAAAAATAGAATATCCCTTGATGGACCAAAAAACCAGAAAAAGGCATTGTTATCTCCGACGGAATTGGGATATTTAAACTCTGAAGCAACATCAGGAAAAAAATTCCAAGATAACCGATTTTTTGAATTATCAGCAAAATAAAATTAGAAATTGCCTGTAGAAACGCTGATATCATTTAAATTACAATTTAAGAATTTTAGCCGCTTCGTCCGGGTCAACGACCGTAATCTCAATTCCAGTTCCAAGTTCAAATCCGGCAGAAGTGCTTATTTTCGGCAAAATTTCAATGTGCCAATGATAATGACCATATTTTTGTTTGTCGCGAATCGGCGCCGTATGAATAAAAAAATTATAATCCGGGTCATTTAATTTCTTTTCTATTTTCAAAAGAATATTTTGTAACGCCTCGACAACGTCGCTTAATTCTTTTTTAGGAGCATCCTCAAAAAAAGGAGAATGAGATTTGGGGAAAATTCTCACTTCAAACGGCTCTCGCGAAACAAAAGGCGTGAAAGCGATGGCGCCTTTATTTTCAAAAACAACTCGCGAACGGTTTTTCTTTTCCCATTCAATCATCACGCAATGAACGCATTTACGATATTTTTTAAAATAATCAGATGAACCATTAAGCGAATGCTGGACATCCGGCGGAATCACCGGCAAAGCGATTATCTGGTAATGAGGGTGATAAATTGAAGCCCCGGATTTCGGTCCCCAATTGTGAAAAATCGAAGTATAAGCCAAACATGAATCATTTAAAAACATTTTATAACGGTTTTGAAAAATCTTTAAAACCGCCTCTGCTTGTTGTTCAGGAAGATGAGCAAAATTTTTGTGATGATTTTTAGTAATTACTAAATCATGATAACCTCTGCCGTCTATAACTAAATAAGGACCCTTCTGAAATACGCTGGCGCAAATATGAATACCATCTTTCGAATCTAACCCTGATACAAAAACCGGATATTTATTTTGAATAATCTGAACCCACCATTCGAACAAGTTTTTAGTTTTTAGTTTTTGGCTTTTAGTTGGATATATTAATATGGGTTCGCCGTTACCGGATTTCTGCGGGTCTTCAAAGGGACACCCTTTGAGCGGCGCTTTTTTTCTTTTTTCCGATTTTTTAATTAAATCAGCCGGACGTTTTGCTCTTTGAGGAGAAAGAACAATCCAGTCGCCGGAAACAAGGTCTTGTCGTAGTTCGCTATTCATTAGGTTTTGGGTTTTAGGTTTTGGGTTTTAGGATAAAAAACTTAAAAATATCTAACACCTAAAACCTATCACCTAACACCTATCTTTAGTCTATTGTAATAATACCAATTAAATACGTCTTTGGCTATTGGCACGGCGTTTAAACTGCCTTCTCGGGCGTTTTCAACAAGGACTAAAACTACTAATTGAGGATTGTCAGTAGGCGCGTAACCGACGAAAAAAGCGTTTATTTTCTCATTGCCTTCAATCTGAGCCGTGCCTGTCTTCGCCGCTACCATTACCGGTAAATCATTTAAAAGATAAGCGGTGCCGTAGGATTTTTCCACAACATCAACCATTCCTTTTTGGACTTCTTTAATATAATTATCAAATTCAGAATAATCTTTGAGAATTTTCGGCTGTCTTTCTTTAATTACATGTCCATCTTCAGAAATAATTTTTTTTACGATAAACGGCTGGAAAATCTTTCCGCCATTAGCAATAGCCGCGATGTAATTAATCAACTGAATTGGAGTGATTAAAAGGTCGCCTTGACCGATGCTTACGTTATAAGTGTCGCCCAGTCGCCACGGCTCGCCGGTTCGCTGTTCTTTTTCTTTCGGGTCGGGTAAAAATCCATTATTTTCTCCGGGCAAATCAATGCCCGTTGTTTCTCCTAAACCGAATTTTCCCCAATATTCTTTTAATTTCTCTATGCCTAATCCTTTTATATTATCAGAGCCGCCTCGCATTATACCGCTGACCGAAGACGGCAAACCGCCGCCAAGCGCGTAAAAATAAATATTGCAAGAACGCGCTAAAGCCGAATATAAATTCACCCAACCATTCGGTTTCCAATCAAGAAAACGACTCGGTTGTTCCGGATGATAAGGATTGGGAATTTCCAAATAGCCGCGGGAAAAAATTTCTTGAGTCGGAGTGATGATATTTTCTTTTAAAGCCGCCAAAGCAACTAGCGGTTTAATGGTTGAGCCTGGAGCGTAAGCCCCGCTGATGGCTCGATTAAAAAACGGTTTATTAGGGTCAGAAAAAAAATCGCTTAAATTTTGATTGGCGTCAAAACTTGGCAGACTAACCAGCGCTAAGACCTCTCCGTTTTGGAGATTAATGGCGATTCCAACGCCGGACTGACGTCCCAAACTATTTAACCCTTGTTTTAAACGCTGGTAAAAATAGGACTGAAACTCACTGTCAATAGTTAAATAAAGATTGTCTCCGGCCACCGGCTCGGTCAAAAGTTTTTCATCAATAATTTCTCCTTTGGCATTGCGAAAATTCGCTCTTTGGCCGTCTTGACCGCGCAATTCTTTGTCATAATAACTTTCCAAGCCGGATTTTCCGACGATATCGTTAAGTAAAAATTCGGAATTTCCCGATAAATCTTCTTTATTGGCAATTCCGGTATAACCAAGAATATGCGCGTTGGTTTTTGAATCGGAATATTGGCGCTCAAAATTTTCTTCGATTCTGAGGGCTTTAAAATTTAAACTTTTTAATTGAATAACCTGTTCAATTGTAAGATTTTTGGCTAAGATTAAAGAATTTTGTTTTTCCAAATCAATATCTTTAATAAGATTCTCCACATAAGACGGAGACAAACCGACGGTTTTGGCAATGGCTTCCAGCGTTTGCTCGCGTTCTTGCGGATTTTTTAACAATTCAGCGAGAATTAAATCTAATTGAAAACTCGGCAAGTTTTCAACCATTGGCTTATTAAATCGATCAAAAATTATTCCTCGTTCGGCTCGCAAAACAATGATTTGATTGGCGTTAATCTGAGCTATAGTTTTGTAAAAATTTCCCTGCCAAATTCCTAAATATAAAACTCTGACTATGACGATGACTATGACTATGATAACGGATAAACCTAGTAACTTAAAAGCGCGCTTGGAAAGCGGCAATTCCATAACATCGAAATCTTGCGCTAAATCGTCAAGCACGGCTTCTTCTAATAAAAATTCAGGTTTTTTTCTCATATATAGCGCTTAACGCAGAAAGAAAAAACAATAAATATAAAAATTCCAATCAATATATTATAAATTAGTTCCTGAATAAAAATACCGGAGATAATCGATGTCGGAAACGAAAAAACATAAAAAAGTAAAGTAGCGGAAATAATTAAAAAAATTAAATTAATCATTGAACGCCAAGGAAGATACTTTTTCGCGATAATCGCCGCGGCAACGATTAAAAAAAAGATTAAAATTTCTTTGCTAAACCCCGGACTGAATTTCAAAATTAAAGCCGCTATAACCGCCAATAATACGCCTTCCCAAATATCCGAAATAAAAAAAGCAGCGGCAATAACCGCTACTAAAGCCAAATTGGGTTTAACGCCGAAAATAGAAAAATCAACCGTCTGGAGAAAACTGAAACAAATAATAATAAAAAAAAGAATTAATTTTTTTTTAAACATTAGAAAATTAAAACATACGCCTCCTTTAGATCATTAATATTATAAGATGTTTTTAAACGGGCTTCCTTGAAAACATCTCCGCTGGATTGTTTAATTCCCGCGATTTCGCCGATTTTCAAACCGTAAGGAAGATCTGAACTCGCTGAATAAACAACGTCGCCGACTTGCAATGGTTTATCTTTTTCCAAAAGAGTGATTTTCGGTTCAATTCCGCCAATTAAAAGCCCGTCAATTTCGGATTGGCCGATTCTGACCGACAACTGCCACTTGGGGTCAAAAATTGTCCGTATAACGCTTTTATCTTCAAAAACATCTATGATTTGTCCGAGTAAAATATTTTCACCGAAAGTCGCCGTCATTCCTTTTTTAATCCCCTGTTTTGTTCCCACATTTAAAGTTAAAGTATTTTTAATATTAAAAGGATAAGCGGAAAAAATTTTGGTGATTAACTTTCCTCTTTCCTCTTCTCCATTTCCTCTTATATTTATTAATTGCATCTGCGCCCGTAAATCCTCGATCTCCTGTTTAAGAAATAAATTTTCTTTATAAACGTCGCTTTGAGAGAGAAAAGACCGAAGTAAATTAATCGGCTTGTCTAAAAAATTTTTTGGTATAAAAAAATCCGTGAAAAAAACAATGAAAGTCAAAACAATAATTAAACCGATTAAAATACCTTTTTTCATCTGGTTATTAAAAATTAAAAATTAGAAATTGAAAATTAAATGTTTATATCCATCGGCTTCAACGCGATGGCAAAAACATGCTGATATTCGGTAATATTTTCAGCGGCAATGCCGGTTCCTCTAACTACGCAGGTTAACGGGTCATCAACAATAATCGCAGAAACGGAAATTTCTTTCTCAATCAACTGGTCGATTCCTTTTAATAAGCTGCCTCCGCCACAGAGAAAAATGCCCCGTTTTAAAATATCACCTACTAATTCCGGAGGCGCGATTTCAATTGTCTCTTTAACGGCCTCAATAATTGAACGCAAAGAACGGCTGATTGACGCTCTTATTTGACCGCCTTTAACCACTACTTCACGAGGAAGACCTGTTGCCATATCGCGACCGCGAATTGCCAATTCCAACTTTTCATCAATTGGAACCGCTGAACCGATAGCGACTTTTAATTCTTCGGCAGTGGGCTCGCCAATTGCTAATTTAAACTCATCGCGAATAAATTTAATAATATCGTCATTAAATTTATCACCGGCAATTTTTAAACTCTTAGCTGTAACCGTTCCCCCCATTGAAATAATGGCGATATCAGTAGTGCCACCACCGATATCAATAATCATATTGGCTGTCGGCTCGTTAATCGGCAATCGCGCGCCAAGAGCCGCGGCAACCGGCTCTTCAATTAAATAGGCCTTAGCTGCTCCGGCCATTACCACCGCGTCTTCAACGGATTTTCTTTCCACTTCGGTTAAATTGGTCGGAATTCCAATAACTGCGCGGTGATAATTCAGAATCGGATTATTGTTGATTTTTTTGAAAAAATGCCTGAGCATCTCGTGGGTCATATCAAAATCTGAAATTACGCCGTTAATCAATGGTCTGATTACTGTAATGTGGCTGGGAGTCCGGCCCAACATTTTTTTAGCTTCCTCGCCGATTGCCAAAACCTGTCCGGTTTTATTATTAACCGCGGCGATTGACGGCTCATTAACGATTATCCCCTCGCCTTTAAGATAAACCAATGAATTGGCCGTACCTAAATCAATTCCTATGTCTTTTGTAAAATAATTAAAAATCTTCATATCAGAGATTTAATTAACTCTTTCTCGCTAACTAATTTAATTTCTTTACCGCTCCTCTTTTTTATTTCAATTTTATCCCCGGTTTTTTCGCTGATTACGGCTCTGTACGGAATACCGATTAAATCCGCGTCAGCGAATTTTTCGCCCGCGCTGGCATCATTTCTGTCATCATACAATACTTCAACTCCATTTTTCTGTAAAGTTTCGTAAATTTTCTTTCCTCTTTCCTCTTGCCCCTTTCCTCTTATATCTAACAAATGAACTTGAAACGGCGCGATTGATTCCGGCCAGATTATTCCTTTATCATCATGATTTACTTCTACGACAACTCCAATCAAACGTCCGAATCCTAACCCGTAGCATCCAGTTGAAACAAATTTTTCCGATCCGTCTTTGTCTCTGAATTTTAAATCAAAATCCTCCGCGAATTTATCTTTTAATTTAAAAATATTCCCCGTCTCAACGGATTTTTCTTTTTGAAATTTATTTTTTCCGCATTTCGGACAAGATTTTTGTTCTTTTATTATTTCGTCATTAATTGCAATCTTACAGGCCTCGCAGATATGGATTATGTCTTCGCCGGCTTCCGTAATCGTCTGAAATTCATGGGAATGTCTGGAAAAAGTCCCTCCCGGCGCGAGCGTAAAATATGTTTTTTCGCCTATGCCGACTTTGTCAAAAATTGTTTTATAGACCTCTATGATTTTATCGTAATACTTATCTCTGTCTTCTTCATTGGTATGAAACGAATAAAGGTCTTTCATTAAAAATTCTCTTCCGCGCAAAAGTCCGGATTTCGCTCTTAATTCCATTCTGAATTTATTCTGTATTTGATAAATATAAAGCGGCAGGTCTTTGTAAGAAAAAATATATTTTTTTAATAAAGGAAAAATAACTTCTTCGTGCGTAGGACCCAAAGCGAATTCTTTTTCGCTTTTATCTTTAACTTTGTATAAATCGTCCATCGTGTCCCAGCGTCCAGTTTTCTGCCAATTTTCTTTTGGCTGAAGCGTTGGCATCAGAATTTCCACTCCGTCCGCTTTGTTAATTTCCTCTCTTACAATATTCTCAATTTTTTTAAGCACTCGAAAACCCAAAGGCAAAAAAGTATAGACCCCTGCCATTAGTTTATCAACAAAACCAGCTCGAATAAGCAGTTTGGCGTTGACTGCTTCTTCGTCTTTCGGCGCTTCTCTACGAGTTTTAGTAAAAAGAGTTGATTGACGCATATCTTTATCTTAATCAAAAAACATTTTTAAGTCAAAACATAAAAAAACAAATAAAAAGAGAGGCAATGCGGAAAACTCGCGCAGGCCTCTCTGAAAATTTACTAAATTTACTTACTTTATTACTCCCCTTAATTTCAAAAAATTTGCCACTTTTAAAACAACATCACCGATAAGGTAACACACGGCGCCAGCAAACGCCGTCATGAAAACCCATAAAATTCCCACCAGAAAAAGATTACTGATAGAATTTTGGATAGGCATGCCAATAATCGACGACGTGTAATCCAACAACAGAATCCCTAAAAACATATTGACCAGTATCACCATTGCCAAAATAATTATTACGAGAATTCCAATTCCTATTTTTTCCATCATATTCTCCCTTCTTTTTTACTTCTATAAACGTTTAATCCCTCGCCAAAGGCAAGAATTTCCATTTTAATTTTTCAAAGAACTTTTTTCTCTTGTCCGAAGCCGCGAAATTTTGTTTCCCGATTTCGGGTAGGAGGACGAAATGAAAATTATATAAAATAAATTCTTTCGTCCTTATGGTGGGCCGAAAATGCGGTTAAAAATTTATCCTTGCATCTTAATTTTCTGCTAAAATAATAGCATACTTTGCTTTATTTGTCAATACATCAAAAAACGCCGTTATAATGACGTTTTTGATAATTAAAAAATAATTAAAATGTGAAATTCCCGAAAGTCGTTTATAGTCCAGAAAATCTTTCTTCGTTCGTGCGCTCCGCCGAAGGAAAATCTAACTTCGCTCATATACGAAAATTTGCCACCCTGCCTCCCTTCGTCGGGGGTGCCCGACAAATTTCCTATTCGCTCAGAGATTTTCTCTTCGGCTCCGCGATACTCACTCTAAAAAGATTTTCTGGCTGTCTTTATCTATTTTGCTCTGCCTGCCTGTTCTGAATAATGTATAAAAATCTCAAGTGTTGTTTGTATTCTACCGCGGGCAATTCATCAAGAAAACTGTCTCGCAGGCCGAACGGGCATGGTTCCGAGCACAGCGAGGAGAGTGAGGCCGAGAGCAAGCGCTCCGACCACGCTGGGGTCGGAGATAGCGTGTTTTCTTGATGAATTGCTCGCGAGGAATTCAGAAAAATCTTGAGATATCTTTTATTGTAATCAACAGCATTAAAAGCAACAGCAAAACCATTCCCGCGGCATTGGAGAATTTTTCAAATTTAGGATTAAGTGGCGAGCCCTTGATTTTCTCAATAAACAAAAATAGCAAACGACCGCCGTCCAAAGCCGGAAAAGGAATTATATTTATTACGGCTAAATTCAAAGAAATCAAAGCTAACAACTGAAGCAAATAAACAAATCCCAAACTGCCGGCTTGAGCGGTAATTTTTACGATTCCAACCGGGCCTGCCACTGATTCCAAACTCCCCTTGCCAACAAAAGCCGACTTAATCAAACCGAATAAAGCCAAGAAAATACTTTTAACGATTTCCGCCGAGGTTTTCAATCCCTCATAAAATCCCTCAAAAACGCCCATTTTCGGCGAACCGCCTTCAGCCAAAGAAATGCCTAAAGCGCCCTGCCCTTCGGGTGGATTTATTCTTGGCGTTGCTTGAACGCTAAACGACTTATCTAAACGTTCAATCTCTAAATTAATCACTTTACCTCTATTATCATTAACATATCCGATAAATTCATCCATTTTGGAAAAATTAGCTATTCTGTCGCCTGACATTAAACCGATTTCAGACGCCGGACTATTAGGAGCCACTTCGGTAATTAAAATCGTTTGAGGAATACCGATGAAAAAAACAACTGAAATCACCAGCCAACCGAGCAAAAAATTCATAAAGACGCCGGCTAAAAGAATGAGCGCCCTTTGCCAGATTTTTAAACTTGTGAAACTTCTTTCTATGCGACCCGAAATTCGGGTTTTTAGGGTCGCATCTTCTCCATCTTCGCCAAAAATTTTAACAAAGCCCCCGATAGGCAAAGCATTAACGCTATAAATTGTCTCCCCTATTTTCTTGCCCCAAATTCGCGGCGGCAAACCAAAACCGAATTCTTCAACCAATAAACCGAATTTCTTGGCAGCCAAAAAATGCCCAAGTTCATGGACTAAAATTAAAATTGATAAAAAAATTATAACCGCGATAATCCCTATGAACATATTACTCTTCTATCTCCTTTACTTTATTTCCTAATAACTTCTCAATTTCTTCATTACTTTTATCAACCAATTTTTGCGCTTCTTCTTTTAATTTAAATTTATCGTCTTCGGTAATTCCGCCTTGTTCCAACTGATGACTTATTTTTTTATTAGTTTCGTCGCGAAAAGAACGAATTTTTATTTTTGTTTCTTCGGATTCTTTTTTCGCCACTTTAATTAATTCCAATCGGCGCTCTTGAGACAAAGGCGGCAAATTTATTCTGATTAAATTGCCTTCAATGTTGGCGCTGATATTTAAATTAGACGACTCAATGGCTTTGGCGACATTAGCCACGCCTTGCTTGTCCCATACGGAAATCTGAATCTCTCTTGGCGGAACAATAATAATTGAACCCAATTGCCTAATTGATAATTTCTGCCCAAGATAATCAACCGAAATATTTTCCACTAATTTAGGCGTGGGCCTACCTCCGCGAATACTTGAAATCTGATTCTTAAAATACTGGATTGATTCGTCTATTTTAATTTGTAAATCTTTTATGATATCCATTTAATCTTTAGTTCCTACGATAATCCTACCATTATCTATTATAATTGTTGAAATTACTCTCTCCCCAATCTGCGGGTCTAAAATAAGCCAGTTTAAGCCAAAATCACGGCTTTTATAGATTTTTTCTCCAGAAGCCGCGTAAATTTCTCCTTTATCAATGTATAAAGCGCTAACCGCCGAGTCCTCCGAAGGAATTGATTTTAACATTTTCCAGCTATTTCCGAAATCATAAGAACGCGCTAAGCCGTAATTAGTGGCCGCGTAAATGGCAAAATTATTAGTTGGCTCAACAAAAAACATTTTGATTTTAACGCCCCGATATATATCTGAAAATTTACATCGGCTGAAACTTTTACCTCCATTTTCGCTAACTAAAAAATTCCCAGATTTTAAAAGCGCGTAAATAAAATTACCGTTATTTCTGATTTCCAAACCGACTATCGGCGAACCCAAATCCGTTAAAACGGAAACTTCTTTCTTGTTTATGGAATAAATTAAAATTCTTCCATCGGATAAACCAAAATACAAAGAATCTCCGGAAATCGCGAAATCGTAAACCGCTTCGTCGTTAATTTCAAATATCTTTTCCAAAGAAAAAAAATCATCAGTGGTCTTATAAACCACTCCTTTATTGTTCTTAAACGCGGAAATGAAAATTTCGTTATTTTGTTCCGCGCCTGTTAAAATTTTATAAATTTCGGAAGAGTCGATTTCTTTTTCTAAATCGGAAAAAACGTACCAATCCAAACCACCGTTGCGGCTGACGAATAAACCATTATCGGAACCCGCGAAAAACAAATCCGAACTCGCGACTGACGCCTTAATATCAAAAATATCCGCTTGATTTTCGGAATGAAAAGCAACGTTTTGAAAATTTTCTTTATCTTTGGAGATACTGATTATTTCTTTATAATAACGGCTTTCGGCCGGAGGGTTAAAAACCGAAAACGCCGAAGCTAAAGAATTATTCGGAAAATTAATACTTGGAAGAAAATTGAATAACATAGTCGCCAACCCTCCCCAAATTAACACTATTACTATGGCGTCGCCTGTCTTATTCCCTCCTGATTTATTTTCGCCTAATTTACCCATATTATAAACATTGAAGCTGTAATTTTTTATTTACGTTAAATTGCTTGATTAAAACTAATCTTTTAAAAACTTCTTGGAGTCCCTTATAATTTCGAACGCAATCATGACGAAGCTCAATAATCAAAAATTCAAAAAATTTATCAATTATATAATCGTCAAATTTATCCTCTTTATTCACGAAATTTTCTTTGATAAAACGCCTTTTCCCCGTCAAATTGTTAATCCGTAAAAACTCTTTCGCCATTTTTTTGGCATTTTCCAAATTTTTATTTTCCAATAAATCAATTGCCCGGCCAGGACGACCGAATGACTCGGCGGATATTTTCTTCGCTTTTTCACTACTAATTTTATATTTACTTGTTAAAAATTCCTCTATTTTAACAGACGAAACTCTTGGAAAATAGATTTTTTGGAGACGGGATAAAACCGGAGGGAAAAGATTTTCATAATTATCAGCCGTAAAAATAATCAACGATTGCGTCGGCGGTTCTTCCAAAATTTTTAAAACGGCGTTCTGGGCGTCTGCAGTTAAATTCTCGGCGTCTCTGATAATCGCCGTCCGCCGTTTCGAAACCACGGGTTTTTGATATAAAAAATGTTTTAACGAACGAACCGCGTCAATGCCGATAGAACCCTTATGATCGCCCTCATTATCGGAAGAAATAATAATTGTTTCGCTTAAAAAAGAAAGAGGCGGACTAAAAATCTTATTCTCCAAAAAATTAGCTAAATGTCGGGCAAAGAAGAATTTCCCGACTTGCGACTCGCCAAAAAATAAATAAGCGTGAGAAAGCTTACTATTGTCTGTTAATTTTTTGAAATCTTTAATTAAATCCTCGTGGCCAACCATAAATAATAAGGGGTTAGAATTTAGAATATAGAATTTGGGGAAGAATTAAATTCGATTTTTAAAAGTTCCCTAAATTCTAAATCCTATATTCTAAATTCTATTTAGCGTTTATTCAATAACGTCCTCTTATAAACCTCCAAATGGTCTAAAATCAATCCCGTTCCTTTGGCAACGCAAAAAAGCGAATCTTCGGCTATATAAGCGGGCACGCCCAATATCCTTTTGAAAAATTCGTCAATGTGGCGTAATTGGGCTCCGCCTCCGGAAATTATGATTCCCTTAGCCATTACGTCCGACACCAATTCCGGCGGCGTCACATTAAAGACATTCTGGACTGAAGCGGCGATATCCATCAAATGACGATTAAGCGCCTCGGCAATTTCATTAGAATTAATCACTATATCTTTCGGCAAACCGGAGACCGAATCTCTTCCTCGCACCTGAAAACTTAATTTTGCTCTTGTTGGTAAAGCGGAACCGATTTCTATTTTTATCAATTCCGCGGTTTGTTCGCCGATTGAAAGCGAATATTTCTTTTTAATATAATCAATAATCGCCTGGTCGAATTTATTGCCGGCGATTCTCAAACTCTCCCATGAAACAATCCCACCTAAAGAAATTACGGCTGTTTCAGATGTTCCTCCGCCGATATTTATAATCATATTTCCGGAATGGGAATTAATAGAAATGCCCGCGCCTAAAGCTGCTAAAATCGGTTCTCTGACAACATACGTTTTTCTGGCTCCGGCTTCCCGAGCCGCGTTATCCACAGCCCTACGCTCTGTTTGAGTAATGCCGGCCGGCACTGAAATCACCACCTCGGGCTTGAAAAAATTAAATTGACCGGTTGCTTTAGTTATAAAATATTTCAACATTGCCTTTGTTATGTAATAATCCGCGATCACCCCGTCTTTCAACGGCTGATAAGGAGCGATGTCCTCAGGTGTTCGGCCAATCATTTCCTTAGCTTCTTTGCCTACCGCCAAAACAGTGTTGTCCGGTACATTTAAAGCGACTATGGTCGGTTCATTAATAACAAAGCCGCGTCCCGGCACAAAAACAACCGTATTAGCAGTTCCAAGGTCAATGCCTATTTTGCGAGTAAACATTTTAGGATTTAGGATTTAGGATTTAGGATTTAGGATTTTCGTTCCCTAAATTCTATATTCTAAATTCTATATTCTCTTTATATCTGCTTCTAATTTCTTCAATCTTCCAACTAAATCTTCGTATCCTCTCTCAATCGCATAAGTGTTTCTAAGAATCGATTTTCCTTTTGCCGCCAGCATCGCCACTAAAATAATCGCCGAAGGCCGAAGCGCCGGCGGACACATAATTTCCGCTCCTTCCAGTTTTGTCGGTCCAGTTATAAAAATACGGTGCGGGTCGGCAAGCCGCACATTGGCTCCAAGCCGATTCAATTCAGCGTAATAAATCGCCCTATTCTCGTAAACCCAATCGTGAATCAGCGTTTCCCCTTTGGCTTGCGTGGAAATCGGAACAAAAAAAGGAAGATTGTCTATGTTTAATCCTGGAAACGGCCTTCCGTAAAGCTTCTCAACCGGGGCTGTTAAATTTGAAGGAAAAGTCCTAATATCCACTAATTTTCCATATCCGTTTCTTGCCTTATAACTTCTTAAGAGCTTATACCTAAATCCCATTTTTTTCAACTTCAAAAGCTCTATCTCTAAAAACTCAATGGGACATCTTTTTATAATAATTGACGATTTAGTAACAACTGCCGCCGCAAGAAAAAGCATTGATTCAATCGGGTCTTCGGTCAAATAATATTTAATGTCCTTGGATAATTTTCTTTTTCCTAAGATAGTTAAAGTTGTTGAACCAATTCCGTCAATGCGCGCTCCCAATTTACTTAAAAAATAACATAAATCTTGAACCTGATAATTTGACGAGGCGAATTTTATAACGGTCTTTCCTGGTATCAGCGAAGCGGCAAGAATGGCGTTTTCAGTCGCGGTGTCTCCGGATTCATACATTATAATTTCTCCCGCAGGACGAAGTTTTTTATGGCTTACGTTTAATTTATCGCAAAGCATCTTTATTTTAATTCCAAAATTTTCCAGAGCGTAAATATGGGGCATTATCGTTCTTACTCCAAGTTTGCATCCTCCAGACATTGGCAAACCAAAAGAACCAAATTTATGAACTAAAGCGCCTATAAATAAAATTATACTTCGTGTTCTAATGGCGGCTTTTATATTTATTTTATTAAGAGTAAATTTTGCGGAAGGGGTTATCTCAAGCGCTTTCCCTTTCCATTTTGTTTTAACGCCAATACTTTCCAAAACCTCAATTATTCTAAAAACCTCTTCTATTTTAGGAAGATTGGCAATAGTCGTTTTTTTCTTGTTTAACAACGAAGCAATCAAAATAGCGGTTGCCGAATTCTTTGACGGATTAATAATCACCTCTCCTTTTAATTTTCTCCCTCCGTTAATAATATAACTGTTCATACTCTTTTAAATATATCTTTATTGAATTATAATAAACTAAAAGCCAAAAACTAACAACTAAAAACTATTTAAAAATGACCTTAAAAACTCGTCGTTTCTTATTCTACGGCTTATTCTTTATTTTTATCTTGTCCGGCGCCGGAGCGATTTTATATTCCAACGGTTGGAGATTTAATCCCGCAAGTTTTCATTTCAAAAAAACTGGGGCGATTTATATTGAAACAAAACCAAAAGACGCCTTTATAAAAATAAACAATATCTACTTTAAAAACCGCTCGGGCATTATTCAGAAAGGCACTTTAGTTCCAAATCTTCTATCTAAATCTTATAAAATTGAACTTAAAAAAGACGGATATCTCCCCTACTTTAAAAATATTTCAGTTGAATCAGCGGTTGTAAGCGAATTAATCGACGTAATTTTAATTCCTCAAGAAATTAGAAAAGAGTCGCTGGGAAATTCTCAAAAAATAAAAGGCGATGAATTCATTGCTTTAAGCAAAGACGGCAATAAAATTATATTGAAAGAATCTGGGAGCCAAATGTATTATCTTTATGATTTAAATAATCTGTCAACGGCTTTTAATATTAACGTTGCTTTTGACAACGCTTCTGGTAAAGAAAAAACTGATATTATAAGTATTGCTTTTCATCCTTTTGAATCGGATAAACTTATTATTGAAACGAAAAAAGGATTGAAAATTTTAGACACCAACCGCTTAATTTTAAATACTATAATTAATGAACAACCGATAGCTTGGGCAATTGGGAATTCGAATATCTACTATGAAACAGGAACTAAAAGCCAAATCCGCCAGCTGGCGGATAAACCTAAAAGCTATACCCTCTACTCTTATAATTTAATCCTAAAAACAAAAACCGCGCTTAATCAAAAACCGTTGGCAATTGAAAAAGGTTCTGAAATTAAAAAAATCGGCGTTGACAACGCTGACAATAAAATCGCTTTTTTGGACAATTTTGACGATATTTATATATTCAATCCATCTAACCAGGAGCTACTCCAAATCGCCCATTCAGCCAAAGATTTTGTTTTTTCGCCGGACAATAAAAAAATCGCTTTTCTTGATAATGACGGATGGGTTAATATCCACTTTTTGGAGGACTTGCGTCAAAACATTAACAAAAAAACCGGCGATGTTATCCGGTTAAATTTAGAAAATAAGTCAAAAATTAGAAAAATTATCTGGCACGCGGATTCAGAGCATCTTTTTGTCGATTACGACAACCGGTTCGATTTTATTGAAATTGACGACCGCTTGCCTTTGAACCAATATGCTATCGTTAATCAATCTTTGCAATTTTTTTACGACCGAGAAAATAATTTAATTTATTTTATTCAAAACAACTCTTTGTGGAAAATAGCGCTATGAATTTATTTCCTGCCTAATTCTAATAATTATTGATGCGGTTAAACCGCCTAAAAGACCTAAAAATAAATCCCCTATCGTGTCGGCAACGCCCAATTGAGCAACTCCGGCATATCCCTTAGATGAGATGAAAACATCATAAAGAAACTCAAAAAATTCCCAGCAAACCGCCACTAAGGCCACGAAACCGAGAGACAAAACTATGATTGTTAAATTATTAATTATTGAATTACCGGATAACGAATTATTAGGGAGAAAATTAAATTTTGAATTTAAATTGAAAAATAATAAAGCCACCCAAAAACCGCCCAAAAAATGCATCGGAATGTCAAACCAAGCATAAGTCCAGTACCAAAAATTAATCATCGCCGCGACATGAAGAAACAAAATTAAAAACAGAAAAATAAAAATAAATTTATCAGAAGTCATATTATCGCTTCTTCCATTGTGGCGCTCGCCTTGCCTTTTTTAGGCCTGGTTTTTTGCGTTCCACCATTCTGGAATCACGGGTAAGATAATCTACTTTGCGCAATCTCTTCTTAAATTCCGGGTTGAACTTAACTAACGCCTGACTGATACCGTGGCGAACAGCGCCGGATTGGGCCGATAAACCTCCGCCTTTTACATTCACGGTTACGCCTAATTTATCGGAGATCTTCATTTTAACCAAAGGCATTATAGCTTCTTTTTGAAAACGCAAAACAGGAAAATACTTATCCAAATCTCTGCCGTTAATCGTAAAACCGAGCTTCTTAGTATAAAGCCTAACCCTGGCTATGGCTGTTTTTCTGCGTCCAACCGCCTCAAAATAACGCTCCTTTTTTTCTGGAACCGCTTCTTTTTCTTGTTTTTTTATTTTAGTAATTTTTGGTGATTGTTTAGGCATTTTCTATAATTAATCTTTTTATCCTTTTCGCCTGCAGTTTATTTTTTGGCAACATTCCAACCACGGCTCGGCGTAAAACTTCTGCCGGACCGAGTTTGTCCCAAACCTGCTGAAACGTCTGTTTTTTTAAATGGCCGATTTGAGTGGTGTGATGATAATAAACTTTGTCTTTAATTTTTCGCCCGCTTATTTCTATTTTGCCGATATTTTTTACAATCACGCGATTATCGCCTTCAAAACGCGACTCGTGTTTTGGGTCGTTTTTCCCTTGTAAAAAAGAAGCTATCTCGGAAGCCAATCTGCCTAATTTTTTATTTTTAGCGTCGATTGTAATATCCATATTTACACAAATTCAATTATCGCCATTTTTGCTCCGTCGTTTTTTCTTCTTTTCCCGGACTTAATAATTCTTAAATATCCTCCTTTGCGTTCTTTATAACGAAGAGCTGTTTCATAATAAAGTTTTTCAGCCATTTTTTTCGATAAACGGCTGATTAAAATTCTTAAAGCCGCCAAATTTTGTTTTTTCGCGACGGTTATCAATTTTTCCACTCTTGATTTGATCGTCTTGGCTTTTTCTTCCGTGGTCTCGATTTTTCCTTTTAAAATTAAATTATTAGCCAAATTTTTAAAAAGGGCTGTTCGTTGCCCTTTTTTTCGATGAAATTTTCTATTTTTTTTAAGATGCCTCATATTTACCTTTATTTCTTTTTCTTTTTAACCGCCTTTTTAACTATTTTTGTTTTTATTGTTTTGGCTTTTTTGGTTTCTTTTGTTGGAACAATTTCTTTAACTTCTTGCACCTCAATTGCCGACGCTTTATCAAAATGGTCTTTTAAAATATTACTGGCTTTATGCAAGGACTTTGAAGGAGATATCGTACCGTCTGTCTCTATAATAATTCTTAATCGATTATAATCGGTTCTGTCTCCAACCCGCATATTTTCAATAATGAAATTTACTTTGGTAATCGGCGTGAAAATAGCGTCAATCGCAATCGTTCCAATCGGTAATTTTTCGGATTTCCTGATTTCAACCGGCACATAACCCAATCCCTTCTCAACGGTAATCTCTATATCCAATTCGGCGTTTTTACTGGTCAAAGTGGCGATCGGCGCCTCTAAATCAACTACCTCAACTTGAGAATTGGTTTTTATGTCTGCGGCCGTTATTTTCTTTTCTCCTTTTTCTTTAATTGTAAGAATCTGCGGTTCATCGGCAAAAAATTTAAAACGAATCTTTTTAAGATTTAAAATGATTTCCACCACGTCTTCCATCACTCCGTTAATCGTAGAAAATTCATGGGGAACCCCTTTTATTTTCACTCTGGTGATAGCCGCGCCCGGCAATGAAGAAAGAAGGACGCGACGCAAAGCATTGCCTAAAGTCAGGCCATATCCTGTAAAAAGTCCTTCAATTTCAAAAATACCAATTTTATCGGTTTCGGAAATTTTTTTAATTTTTACCGTTTCACTTAAACGAGCGTATTCCATAATTATCTTGAATAATAATCAACCACTAAATTAATATCAAAAGGCATTTCTATGTCTTTTGGCAACGACACGACTAAACCTTCAATTTTTTCCTTGTCAATCGCCAGCCAATCCGGCGCTTCGTATTTTTTAATTATATCGGATAAATTCTTAAAAATCAAGAGGTTCGCCGAAGAAGGCCTAATTGAAATAATATCATTCGGCTTAACTTGAAATGAAGGTATTGTTATTTTTCTGCCATTCACCGAAAAATGTCCGTGATTTATCAATTGTCTGGCAACAACTCTTGAAGAAGCGAATCCTAAACGAAAAATCGCGTTATCAAGACGCCGTTCCAATGATTTAATTATAATTTCACCCACCGTCGCGCCGGTTTTACTTAACGCTTTTTTAAAAATATTGCGCATTTGCGTTTCTTTTAACCCGTAGCTCGCTTTGATTCTCTGTTTTTCAAGCAATTGCTGTCCATATTCGGAAAGCGCCCGATGCCGTCCCTTGCCGTGAATTCCGGGTTTATAAGGACGCCTAATCATTACGCATTTTGGAGAATTACAACGATCCCCTTTTAAGAAAAGTTTCATCCCCAATGAACGTTCTTTTTTTTCTGACGATCTTTTCATAATTTTATAATTTATACGCGTCTCGTTTTTGTCGGTCTTGGCCCGTTATGCGGAATCGGCGTAACATCTTTAATTGATAAAATATTAAACCCTTGATTGGCTAAAGACCTCACCGCTGAATCTCGACCGCTTCCAACGCCCTTAACGATTACTTCCAAATTCTCCGGTTTTGATTTCTTTAATTTCTCAACAACAGCAGCCACTACTTTTGAAGCGGCGAAAGGTGTTGCTTTTTTAGGACCGGAAAACCCCAAAGAGCCGGCTGAAGACCAAGCTATTACGCTACCGTCTTTATCGGTAATCGTTAAAATAGTATTATTATAAGTCGCGTTAATATAAGCCCTGCCGATTTCTATTCTTTTCGGTTCTTTTTGGTTTTTAGAAGCGGCTTTTGTCATCGCCGTCTCAAGTTTCTCCTTTTCCTTCAAAACCTCTTCTTCGGTTTTTTGAGTTATTTTTTTCTTACCCATATTTTTTATTTAAGGTCTGTTTTTCTTTTACCGCTGGAAACCGTTCTTCTGACATTGCCTCTGATTGTCCGAGAATTTGTCTTGGTTCGCTGACCCCTTACCGGCAATCTCTTCAAATGCCTGGTTCCGCGATAACATTTAATTTCCTTAAGGCGACCGATGTTTTGTTTGATAATTTGGCGCAATTCACCTTCAATTTTATAATTCTTTTCAATAAATTCCTTAAGGCGGCTGACTTCTTCTTGTGTTAAATCCTTGGCTTGCTTACCAATATCAATCTTAACTGATTGTAAAATTTGAGTCGCTAAAGAACGGCCAATGCCGTAGATATACGTTAAGGCGATCTCCATCCTTTTATTATCTGGAATGTTTATGCCGATTAATCTCATATTATCCTTGCCTCTGCTTATGTTTCTTTATCTTACAAATCACATAAATCCGTCCTTGACGCCGGACGGTTTTACAATTTTTACAAATTTTTTTTACTGATGAACGCACTTTCATAATTGTTTATAATCTTCTAACTATTCTCCCCCTATTCCCATCAGGACTAAGTTCCAAAAGAACTTTATCGCCAGGCAAAACCTTAATATGATACATCCTCATTTTTCCGGCAAGATAAGCCAAAATATCTTTATCTCCCATTATCTTAACTTTAAAACTGGCTCCGGGCAACGCTTCAATAACCATCCCTTCAATCTGGTTTTCTGATGGTTTTTTATTTAAAAATTTCTTCCTGCCAAATGCCACGTAAGAATAATATATTAAGCAAATTTAAAAGTCAAATAACCTTTATTCTATTACCACTTTTATCCTATCAGTATTATCTGGCACCTGATTAACCCAAAAAGGCCAGAAAGAAACCTCTACTTTTTCCACCTTAGGCAAAGAAAAAACCGCGCCTCTCAACTCCGATTCGCTTTTATTCTTTATTGATTCTCTGAATGTTCCAATATCTATTGCTTGCCAAAAAACTCCTTGAAAATCAACTGGGAATGAAATCGAACCGTTATTAATATCTGCCCTGCTGATTCCGTAATTCAATTGATATTCCTTTGGCTCAAATTCCTTGCCTAATTCTCCTTTCGCTAAACTAACTATTAAATTCTTCGCGTCTTCTTCTTTAAAAGCGGTTATTGAAAGTTCGGCTTCGCCGAAGACCGCAAAATTTCCGACCGCGTCGGTTTCTTTATTAACGGTTTCTTTTATAATATTAAATTGTTCGGCTCCCTCAATAATCTTAAAACCCTCCGGTATTTGCGAATATATAAAAGAATTCAACGCTTGTTGCAGAATTTGCCTGTTTTTTTCTTTTGCCTGCTTAATGTTCTCATCGGTCGGCACGGCCATCTTTCCTATAAAACCGCCAGTCATTGAATTTTTTGATTCAGCGTAAAATCCTTTGTATTTCGCCGAATCCTTAAAACCGGGAATAGAAAAATATTCAACGGGTTTAATATTGTATTCTTCACCAGCCGCGTCAGCCATCACTCCCGCCTCAATACTTGAAGAAATAATTTTTCCTTCAACGATTTTAGCTCCCGGAACGATAATTTTGTTG
Organism: Patescibacteria group bacterium; assembly: GCA_038062875.1. Classification (GTDB taxonomy): domain Bacteria; phylum Patescibacteriota; class Minisyncoccia; order UBA6257; family UBA9933; genus JBBTWF01. The sequence continues at coordinate 54,556 of JBBTWF010000001.1, read as the reverse complement.
GTTAGACGGAAAATTTTCCCATCAGGAGCCAGAAAACGAGTATTGGCGATTAGCAACTGCGACTCTGAACTGTAAGCGTTATAAATTATGATTTTGCCGATTGCTTTTTGCTTAACATCTTTAGTCCCGGTCGCCGGAAACAAAAGATTGTTGTTTTTTTTCTGAGAAAAAACTTCCGCGGGAATTTTTTTTCCGGCTAAATCAACTCCGCTAATTTTCTTACTCGCGATTACTGAATCGTTATATTCCCAATTGGATTTTTCTGTAATAATTTTAATTTCCGCCCGCGGAAGAAATGTAACAGCGCAATAAGCTCCGCCTCCGATTAAAATTAATATCAAAATCAACAAAATAAAAGTTTTCCATTTTGGTTTTCTTAAGGAAAAAAATCTTTTTTTGCGATGAGCGTCTTCTTTGTTAAATACGTCAACCTCTTCTTTTTCAAAATACTCGACTTTTTTGCTTAATTCATTTAAAATTTTATCTTCGTGTTTTTTATTTTTTGATTCTTGAACGTGTTTGTTTTCCACCAAGAAACTGGCTTTGCGCTCTGGATCAACCGAATGAGTCGGCCGCGTCGTCCTTACAATATCCGCCATTTTTACTCTTTTTTTATTCATAATTAATAGTTAATTTAATGATACTTATATTTTCTCAAATTTTCTAACAAATTTCAACTCTTACCCATGTCTTACTACTATTACATCTCCGTCTTGGACGACATATTCTTTCCCTTCTAATCGGAGAAATCCTTTTTGTCTGGCGCTGTTCCACGAGCCGCTTTCCAAAAGTTTTTCATAACCGACCGTTTCCGCTTTAATAAATTTCTTTTCAAAATCCGTATGAATCGCGCCAGCCGCCTGCGGAGCTATTTCGCCTTTTCTAATAGTCCAAGCGCGCGTTTCGTCTTCGCCAGTTGTGAAAAAACTAAGCAAACCCAAAATTTCATACGCTTTCTTTATTAACTCGTCAATATTTTCAGCGATTGCCAAATCAACAATTAAATAATCCGAGTTTAACTCCTTAATCGCTCCACTTAATTCATCGCTTACATCTTTTGGTTCTCCATTTAATAAATAAATGACTTTTTTAGCTGTCAATAAATTTAATTCTTTTATAACCTGTTCGACTGCGATTTCCCCCGAATTAATCGCTAAAATATTTTTATTTAAATTTTCTTTAATTGTTTTTAAAATTTCCAAATCTTTGGTTCTTTGCTTCTCGCCTGTTCTCGCTTCTTTTTCCAAACTATTCAATCTTTTTTCAACGGTTTCCAAGTCCTTTAAAATCAATTCGGTATTGATAATTTCCAAATCCCTTAATGGATTAATTTCGGTTTCAACGTGAATAATTTCCGCTGATTGAAAACAACGAACAATATGGACAATAGCATTCGTTTCGCGGATATGGCTTAAAAATTGGTTGCCCAAGCCCTCGCCTTTGTTGGCGCCCTTAACAAGGCCGGCGATATCATAAAATTCCACGAACGCCGGAACAATCTTTTTGGAAGCGCTCAATTTCGCCAATTTTTCCAGCCGTTCGTCCGGAACCGCAACAACCCCGACATTAGGGTCTATGGTCGCGAAAGGATAATTAGCGATATTCACCTCTTGTTTGGTTAAAATTTTAAAAAGCGTTGACTTGCCGACATTAGGCAAACCAACAATGCCGATGGAAAGTTTCATAACTACAATTTAACACTTTTTCATAAAAATTAAAAAGCCCAGAAGTTGAATATTCAACTTCTGGGCTTAGCTCTGTGTATCTGGGTTTCTCTCCTCATATGGCTCGCTTTATTTCTTTGGTTTTCTCTATATGCCCGGCTCGCTTCTATACTTTGGTTTTCATCTCATTTTTTGGCTCGCTCGCTTATGCTGGTTTTCTCAACTACTCTGGCTCGCTCCCACGGACTGGTTTTCTCAACTACTCTGGCTCGCTCTTCTCCTCTGGTTTACTTGATTGCGATGACTCGCTCCTTATCATTGGGCTACTTGATAAACCCGACTCGCTCTATCTCTTGGTTTGCTCTTTAGTTGTGGCTCGCTCACATGCATTGGTTTTCTTAATTATCACGGCTCGCTCTAGCCCCTTGGTTTCCTCGAGTGGTATGGCTTATCTGTCCACCATCTCCTCAGGGCTTATCATTGTTGTGTGCCCTTGATACTCATGAGAATATGGAGATCTTGTAGATAATCCTTCTGCCTTTCTCCATTCCAACCATAAACAGGCGAGAAAGAGTTTAATCATTTTCCGAAGAGCCATATTATGAATATGCCCTTCAGAAATTTTTCCTTCTGTCTCCTGTTTTTTACCGTTATTTCTCGACAACTGGCTCGCCGGAACAATCTTCATCCCCTGAGATATAAATCTGCTCTGATACTTTCCTTTTTCTACGAGGTAATACTTATAAAACTTGCCCTGTCCTTTGAGTAAGGAACTGGCAAGTCTCCAGCACATTGAACGAAGTTGGCTGTTGTATCCCAGTTTACCGCCGCCTTTCACGCGTTTTGGAGCTTTGCCGTTATCAACATGGTAACCAGCAAACTTCCAGAGCGCGCTGATAGTGTTAGCTTTTTCAATATCAACAAGGCCAATAACCTTGCCAATATTTTCTTTACCAACGCCCTTGACGCGGCTAAACCACGGATATGCAGGATGGCTTTTTATTAAAGATGCTATCCTCTCGTCAGCATACTTCTCGAGGTCATCTATTCTTTCGAGAAGTTTATCCGTCTCTAAATCAACCCTCGCCTGCAACTTCAAATGAGTTTGTCTTACTTGCGTTGCAACTCTTAATTTTTCAACCTGCAACATTGATCTTACCAAAAACACAAACGGGTTTTCTTCTTTTACTTCTACAACTATTTTTTCCGCCATTTTACTCTCTCCTTTCGTACCTTATTTTAAATTATTTTAATAGAGTTAGACCCTATACTGTCTAACAAAATAACATACTTAATAATTTTTGTCAACAAATTTAAAAGCCCAAGGGAGAATTTTATTCAATATCATCTATTTCTCTTAAAATTCCATCTGGCAACGGTTCGCCAGCCCTGGTTATCCCCGGATAACGCCAAGTGGAAATGATTTTACGCTTGCTTGCCTTGTCTTGAATCATTACCCAGATTTCGTACGGATGCTTTTTACTGCCGGCCGACTGAAGCATAGCAACGGTGTTAGGCGCGATCCCGCTCTCTACTCTTTTCGGCGAATGAATCACCCTTTTTACTCTTTGCTCTGATAATTTATAAAAACGCATCTTCGCCTGGCTGTGATTAGTCCAAAAAAGAGTTTTCGGTTTTTTAATAATTCTCATTTTCGTACCGCTTTCCTATTTCTAAAATATCCGCTTCGCGAAAATAATTGCCAATCAACTGAAACCCAACTGGTAATTTAGGTTTTAGGTTAACTGGTATTGAAATTGCCGGAAGACCCGCCAGATTAACCGGAATTGTGAAAATATCCGACAAATACATTGAAAGCGGATCTTTTGTTTTTTCATTGATTTTGAAAGCCGGAGTCGGCGCGACCGGAGTCAAAATCACGTCAACTTCTTTAAATGCTTTATCAAAATCCTGTTTTATCAAATTACGGACTTTTTGCGCCTTGGTATAATAAGCGTCGTAATATCCTGACGACAAAACAAATGTTCCTAAAATAATTCTTCGTTTTACTTCTTCGCCAAATCCCTCGCCCCGGGTTTTTAAATAAACATCCAATAAGGTTTTGGGTTTTAGATTGTAGGTTTTAGGTTGTGGATATCTAATGCCGTCAAAACGGGCGAGGTTGGCGCTTACTTCCGCCGGCATAATAATGTAATAACAAGAAAGCGCGTATTTAGTATGGGGTAAACTTATTTCTTTGAATTTAATCCCCATGCCTTTCAAATTTTTAATCGCTTCGTCAACGGCGATAGCAACATCTTTATCTAATCCGCCAGCAAAATATTCTTTCGGCAGTCCGATGGTATAATTTGAGGTTTTAGGTTTTAGGTTTTGGGTTTTAGGTTTAATAGAAGTTGAATCTAATTTATCTTTTCCTTTAATAACATCAAATAAAATCTCCGCATCCCCAACGGTTTTAGTAATAGGCCCAATTTGGTCCAAACTTGAAGCCATTGCTATTAATCCGTACCGAGAAACAGCGCCATAAGTCGGCTTCAAACCGACCACTCCGCAGAAACTTGCCGGTTGCCTGATTGAACCGCCAGTATCAGAACCGAGAGCCGCTAATGCCATATCAACTGCCACTGCCGCGGCTGAACCGCCAGATGAACCGCCTGGAACCCGCTCCAAATCAAAAGGATTTTTTGTCGGCCCAAAAGCGGAATTTTCCGTTGAAGAGCCCATCGCGAATTCATCTAAATTGGTCTTGCCGAGAAAAACCGCGCCCTTATCTTTAAGTTTTTTAATTACAGTTGCGTCATAGCTCGCGCGATAATTTTCCAAAATTTTGGAAGCTGCCGTTGTTAACTCGCCTTCAATCAAAATATTATCCTTAATCGCCAATGGCGCGCCGGCCAAAATATCCAAATTCTTGCCAGTAGCCAAATCCGTGTCAACCGCTTTGGCCTGCGACATAGCCAAATCCTTTGTTAAACGCAAATAAGCGTTAATATTAGAATCTTTTCCGTCAATATAATCAAAAAACTCTTTTGTAATTTCCGAAGCGGAAAATTCTTTATTTATCAGTCCTTGATGGAATTTTTTAATTGTCAGATTCTGTAAATCCATTTTTTTTATCATTCCTTACCACTGGTGCAGTCAACTGCACCGCTATATTTTTTATTTTTTTTATCTCTTACCTTTCGTCTCTATTATACTACTTCTGCTAAATAGCACTTTTCACAGTATACAATCTCCGGTCTATCGGGCGCGTACGGAGTGTTAATTTGATTTGGACAAGAATCGTCTCCATGAAAATGCTTGATTGTATTTTTATATACGCTTTGCGATTCGCGCTTTACGCTTTGCCCTCCTTCACATTGGCATTGCCGTTTAAATAATTTCCTCGGTAATAATTGGCTAATTCTGTCTTTGTGCCGTTGGAGCGGCGCACGGCGCGGAATCGGCAATCCCATTCGTCTGTAAAACTCAAGTTCCATCGGAATAATTTTATACGCTTTGCTCGAGACCTCGCATTTTAAAATTTTGTCCAAAATATCGTCTTTAACACTGCCAATATCATCGGGAATTTCGTAATCGGAAAATTCATATTTCATATCTGATTCATAATCGTTCCAAGAATAACCGTTTTCTAAAACTTGTTCGCGAGTCAAAGGATAATAATCTTGCCCTGCGGTTTCATTATAACCGAATGGTGAAAATTCAATCGGGAAAAATTCACCGTATTTATAAATTCTACCCCTTTTGTCAATATACGGCATTTCTTCCATATGTTTTTTGATTTTGGGGATAAGCGCTTCGTATTCTTCTTTAGTATACTGTTTATTTAAAATACAATATTCTTTATTTCTTAAATTGGCGCAACCGAAACAATTATGGCTGTCCATAACCGCATAACAATATTCTAAAAATGATGATTGTCTGTTTCCCGCTTTACCTCCTCCAACGCTATAAAGAAAAAATTTTGAGTTGTACAAACCAACCGAATGAGCGCCTTCGTAACATAACTCTCCCCAGCCGTAAGATGTCGCATCATAAGTGTCTTTTAACGACGCGGCTACGTATAAATTTTTACAATCTTCCACTTTTTCAGCATTCCAACAATTTTGGCATTTTTTTGATTCATTGATAAAATTTCCCCAAGAATTAACTGATTTCACTATAAATTTATCACGATAAAGCGCTGACAACCAAATTTGTTTGACTTTTTCTTTGAATGATAAAAGATTTTTGCGCGAAGCCAGCGGATTGTCCTTTAAAAATTTTTGATATTCTTCTTTAGAAACTGGCTTGTTAAAAATATGATATTGCTTATTTCTTAAGCCGGCGCAACCAAAGATATTTTGACAATTTCGGCAATCAAAAGATAAAACAGTATCTACGCAATCAAAACAATCCCTGGAAAATAAAGTTTTATAACACCGCTCGCAATTTATATTTTCATAACAAAGTTCGCTTTTGAAAATCCAGAAATTATCAAAACAATCTTTGCCGTAAAGTTCGTAAGTGTTATAAGCCGAATCCTCGTTGTAATGTCCGCCTATATTTAAATAACAATTTTTATCATCGGTTTCCTGATTAACCCATTCGCTATTGACCGTATTACTGCTCAAAAGCGAAATATGAGGTGCTGAAAACAATAAGTCCTTAAACTGTTCAAAAAAGGTCTTGTTAAAATCATATTCTCTTCCATAACTCAACGCGTCCCATTTGTCTGACCACCAACATTTTTTACAATACATCGGATAGAGTTTGTCCGACGAAATCCGAGAAACCACGATTTCTCCGCATAAATCGCATTTTCTTTTGTATAAACTGCGTTCATTGCGAAAAGCAATTCTTCGCTGTTCCCGGCATTCCTCGCAAAAAGTCGGCGCTGGGACTTTTATTTTTTCGTAAAACAAAAAATCGTCGGGTTCAATTGTAAAATCCTTTTTACAATTCTGGCAAATTTTTGTTTCTGGGTTCATAGTCTAATTCAATTTTGATAATTATATAGAAGTGGTGCAGTCAACTGCACCAGCCAAATTATATCAAGCGCTCTAACCGGTTAGAGCGCTCTAATGCGTTAGAGCGCCTCAATATCAATATTTTCAATGTTACGAAATCAGGTTACGTAATTGAAATTAATTATTCAAAAACAGGCGGCACTTTCAAAAATCCGTCTTTTTCTTCCGGGAACACCTCAATTAGCTTTGAGTTTTTAGCTTTTAGCTTTAAGTTTTGAATATCTTCGCGAAAAACATTTTCCGAAAAAATATTACCGCCAGTCATCGATTCAACATTCTCCGTATTAACTTCTTTAAGTTCCTCAAAATAATCGAAGATTTTTTGTAAATCCCTTAATAACTTATCCTCGCCCTTTTTATCTAATTCAATCCTCGCTAATCCAGCCAAATATTCTAAAGTTTTTTTACTAAGTTTTTCCATAAAAATATTTTAACATAAAACAAAAAAGATTATTAACCAAGTAATTCCAACAACTCTTTTTCATTAATCACTTTCACTCCTAATTTATTCGCTTTTTCGTATTTTGAGCCAGGTTCAAAACCAGTCACTAAATAATCGGTTTTCTTGCTAACTGATTCTGAAATATCGCCGCCCAGCGAACGGATTTTTTCTTTTGCCTGTTCACGACTCATTGATTCCAAACTGCCGGTTAATACGAAGGTTTTTCCGCCGAAGGCGGATCCGCCTCTGGCGGAAGTTTTTAGTTTGGGAATTTCTATTTGAATTCCAACTTTTTCCAATTTCTTTAAAAACTCAACACTTCGCTTATTATGAAACCAATCATAAATACTCTGCGCCACTTTAGGCCCGATATCGGGAATTTCTTGAAGTTTTTCTAATGAAAAGTTTTTTAAAATTTCCGATATTTGAACAGGCCTTAATACTTGCTTGCCCACCGAAGCAGCCACGAAGGCGGAATACTTAATACTTGACACTGCTTTCGCAAGAAGCAAAGCCGTCTCTTCACCGATATGTAAAATCCCCAAACCATAAATAAACCTCGCTAAATTTATAATTTTACGGGACCGAATCTCAGAAATTATGTTTTGACTGGATTTTTCGCCGAATCTTTCAAGACCGGCGATGTCCCCTTCTTCAAGAGTAAAAATATCAGCCGCGTCGCTGATCAAACCCTCGTCAAGAAATCGGTCTATAATTTTACCTCCCAATCCCCTAATATCAAAAGCCGCCCTAGAAACAAAATGACGCAACGATTCCCTATTTCTAGCGCCGCAATCTTTATTAGAACAACGATAAATCTCCCCCTGCTTTATTACTTTTGAATCGTCAACTGGACAATTAGCGGGTATTTTAAATTCTTTTTCTTTCCCGTTTCGCAAATCCTTTAATACTTTACTTACTTGGGGAATTACGTCTCCTGCCCTTGAAATAATAACAGTATCGCCGATTTTCAATTCCAGCCGTTTAATCTGGCCAAAATTATGCAAAGTAGCGTGCGAAATTCTTATCCCGCCCAATTCTATGGGCCTTAAAATAGCTACGGGCGTTAACGCGCCGGTCCGACCAACTTGGATTTTAATATCTTCAACAATCGTCGTTGCCTCCTTAGCCGAAAATTTATAAGCAATCGCGCCCCTCGGCGCTTTGCCGATAACTCCGGCTTCCTCAAAAATTTTATTATCATTAACAATTATCACAATGCCATCAATTTCGTAAGGTAATTTATCTCTATGCTTCTCCCAATAGTCGCGAAATTTAAAAACCTCTTCTAACGACCCAACCGCTTTATTATGAGAATTAATTTTAAAACCAAACGACTCAAGAAAATTATGTTTTTCTTCATGAACAGCAATGCCTAAATCCGTTGCTATATCATAAATATACGAATCTAATTTGCGACTGGCGGTAATTTTCGGGTCAAGCTGGCGAATTGAACCTGCCACGAGATTACGCGGATTAGCAAAAACTTTTTCTCCTTTTTTAATCTGCTCTTTATTAATCCTTTCAAATTCTTTTTTTTTAATAAAGACCTCGCCTCTTACAACAAGTTTTTTAGTTTTTAAGTTTTTGGTTTTTAGTTTTAACGGTATCGCTTCAATAGTTTTTAAATTCTGCGTCACATCTTCGCCAACAATTCCATCTCCTCGAGTTGACCCCTGCGTTAAAATGCCGTTTTCGTAAACCAGCTCAATCGCTAGACCGTCTATTTTTAATTCGCAATAAAAGAGGTTTTGGGTTTTGGGTTTTGGGTTTTGGGTTATTTTAGAACCAAGATAATTTTCAACGCGCTTCAACCAATCCCTCATATCCTGCTCGGAAAAAGCGTCGTTAAAAGAAAGCATCTGCGCTTCATGACGAACTTTTTTGAATTGTTTTAACGGTTGGCCTCCAATTCTTTGAGTCGGAGAATCCGAAGTGATAAATTCCGGAAATTCTTGTTCTAAATCAAAAAGTTCTTTTTTTAAAGAATCCAAAGCCGCGTCAGATATTTCTTGACGGTCTAAAACATGATAAAGATAGCGATGATGATTTACTGTTTTTTTGAGATGTTCTATTCGTTCTTTGGCGGCTTTTTTATCCATCTTATTAAATTTTTATTAAGCAAAAATTTAGGGTCCGGTTGCGCCTTGGAGCATCATTAGAAAGGCCCTAGCAGTGTTTCCGGCTTTGCCGATTGATTTTATAAAATCCGGTTTTCCATCAGTGTCAATATCGGTGATGATAGCGGTAAAATTGGAACTATTTGTCATTGGAGGCGGATTGTCGTAAGGAGACGCGCAAGAAAAATCGCAAATTTCAACTGATTTGCATTTAAAACACCTGTAAAGCTCCCATTCAATTCCACTGTCAGCGGCAAAAATCGCCTTAGCGGAATTAACAATATCCGTTGACTGCCTTATTTTATGAAGCATTAAAAACCCAACAACTCCTGAAACTGTCATAAGCGTTCCGCTTAAAACCACTATTGTCAGAAGCATCACCTGCCCAGATTGTTTTTTAAATTTATTAGATTTCCACATTACTTTAATTATAAATTATGATATAATAATATTCAATGACTAAGACACTTTCCTGGATTCAATGGGGCTTGGTAGCGCTGATGGTTCTGTCCTGTTTTGGTTTGATGCTCAACGCCTCTCTTAAAGAATCAGCCACTATGGATGAATTGGCGCATATTCCATCTGGCTACGGCTATGCCCGCTATCTTGATTATCGACTTAATCCCGAACATCCGCCCTTAGTTAAAGCCCTGTCCGCTTTACCCTTATTATTTCAAAACCTAAATTTCCCAACTGATAAATCGTCTTGGCGAACCGATGTTAACGGCCAATGGGTAGCCGGCGCCCAATTCCTTTATGAATCCGGAAATGACGCTGATAAAATAGTTGGTTGGGCGCGACTTGGCCCAATGCTTTTAACTCTGCTCTTGGTTATTTTTATTTATATCTGGGCGCGGGAATTAATCGGCCGCTGGTGGGCATTATTGCCGACTTTTCTCTTTTCATTTTCCCCCGCTGTTTTAGCGCACGGCCATTATGTGACCACAGATATCGGCGCGGCTTTGGGAATATTTCTGGCTATTTATTATTTCGTTAAATTTCTTTTTTCTCCGTCGCGAAAACATCTAATTTGGGCTGGTTTGGCTTTCGGTATCGCCCAATTGATAAAATTTTCCGCCGTTCTTTTAATCCCGTTCTTTATTTTTCTAATAATCATTTTCTTAATTTGGAAAATCAATCTTGAATGGAGAAAAATTTTGCTCCACTTTCTTAAATGCGCAGGTCAATTAATTTCTATTTTTATAATCGGTTACGCTTTGGTCTACGCGGTTTATTTTCTATTCACTTTTAACTATCCAGTTGAAAAACAGGTTTCCGACACTAAAACAATCCTAACTTCTTTTGCCGACGGTCCGGCTCCAAGCAATAAAATATGCGACTTGAATCACAACAAACTGCGATGTTTAGCTGATATTAATATTATTATGTCTGAAAACCGACTTACTCGGCCGTTAGCCGAATATATGCTCGGCGTTTTAATGGTTATGCAACGTTCGTCCGGAGGCAACACCGCTTATTTCTTGGGTGAGGTCTCGGCCAGTGGCTGGTGGTATTATTTCCCGATGGTTTTTATTTTAAAAGAACCGATTCCTTCAATGATTTTAATCGGATTAGCATTTTTGTTGGGTCTTTGGAGTATTATTAAAAACCTAAAACCTAAAACCTATAAACTAAAAACTTTCAGCGACTACATTGGCACCCATTTCGCCGAATTTTCAATGATTTCTTTTGTGATTTTCTACTGGCTCTACAGCATTAAAAGCCCGTTAAATATCGGCATTCGCCATATTCTGCCTACTATGCCTTTTATTTATATTCTGACCGCCAGCGCCCTAAAAAAATGGACAATCAGAAAAATGATTAATGATGAAAGATTATGGAAACGAATCGCCAAAACCATCTTTAATCTTATAAAAACTTCTTTTAAAGGTGTTGTTATCGCTGTTTTAATAATCTGGTACTTAACGGAAGTTTTATTTGCAACTCCTCATTATCTTTCTTACTTTAATCAATTCGGCGGCGGAGTTGAGAGCGGCTATAAATATGTAGTTGATTCAAATTATGACTGGGGACAGGACTTGAAACGACTGAAAATATTCGTTGAAAAAAATCTTTCTAATAACGACAAAATCGCGATCGATTATTTCGGCGGCGGAAATTCAAAGTATTACTTAGGAGAAAATAAGGTTGAATATTGGCAATCGTCAAAAGGCAACCCTAAAGAAGAAGGAATCAACTGGATAGCGATTTCTATTAATAATTTACAAGGCGCCATAGGTAAACTTCATCAAGGACAATTACGAAATCCCGAAGACGAATATCGATGGCTGAAAGCGCTGAAAGACCCGTATAAACCGGACGCAAAAGCTGGAACGTCTATATTTATTTATCATTTATAATAAACCCTATTCTCCACTCTAAAATCAATATAATCCATCTTTTCCAAACCGATTTCTTTGATGGACTTAATGCCGGCTAAGCTGAATCGCGGGTCAAATCTTAAGCTAAAATATATTTTAAAGCCAAGAGGAGAATTAAAAATAATTTCTTGCAAACTCAAATTTTCCAAATTCAAAAAACCTTTTCCTAAATTCGTTTCTTCCAAAACCGCGAAAATTTTCAATAAATTATCCAAAAATCTCTGTTCAATAATCGTGTCGCCGATTTTTAAATCGCGACCCGTGGAATCATTCACTTTATTTATCAAAGCGCCTTCAACCATTGGCGCTTCGGCGAAAATAATACCGCTTTTATCAAACCACCAACAATAGTTGATTGCTGATTTACACCAAACGCCGTATTTCTCCCTCCCTTTTACTTCTATTTTAATTTTACGCTCAATGTAATCTTTACTAATAACCAAATAGGCAATTAATGGATTATTTTTTTTGAATTGCTCAATATCGTCTCCGCTTTCCCAAATTAAAATATTATCCGGTCCAAGAAATGAAGATATTTTTGACTGATTGGTAAAGAGAATTTTTAAGTCCTCAATTATTTGCGTTTCAAACCCGCGTAAATCCGCGTTAATATCAACATCAATCCGCGTTATTTGAAAAACCGAAGAATAAACAACTAAATACCCGGCGCCTATTATTAAAAGAAAAAAAATCGTTAACCCGCCGTAAATTTTGATTTTTAACATCCGCTTTCTCCTCCGCTCCAATTTTTCGTCAAAATATATGCCGTCTTTTATCATACTATTTGCCTTTTCTATAATTAATATCTAAAATTATAGCATAAACAAAAGCCGAAATCACGATTTCGCATAATAATTAGTTGTGTAAAATCGATCGCTCCGTTTAATTTTTATGGAGGCAAAGAATTTTCAAAAATTAGTTAAACCAAATGGCTATCAGGTTTTTTTATTTATTTGTCCAGCATCGATACCGTGTAATTTTGCAATACATTCTTGGTTTGTTTGTGTTAGAAATGGCGAGATTTCAAGGTGGGAAGTTCGTTTTGAAAAAAATAATCGTAATCCTAATATAGGTAAACATCTGCACGTAAACTCTTTACCCTCATTTTCGGGCATTGAAATAATTCCTTATATATCAAAATTTTTGTGGAACGCAAAATTACTAAACTATATTGAAGGTAATGAAAATTCAGCAGCAAAAAATATTTTCAATTTTATAGAAAAATCTAAAAACAGTTATCCTTATCGCGACAAATATCTACTTTGGGGTCCCAATAGCAACACCTACGTTCAATGGATATTAAATCATTTTCCCGATTTTAACATAAAATTGCCTTGGAATTGTTTTGGAAAAAATTATATAAACAAAAACGCTACTACTTATGATAACGCCACAGAGTTTTAAATATTATAAATCTTCCCTGTCCAGTCAACTGGACAGCCCAATTTTCTCAAATCCCAAATATTTTTGTAAAACTTCCGGCACTAAAATTGTGCCGTCTTTTTGCTGAAAGTTTTCAATAATAGCGATGAGTGTTCTGCCGATAGCGAAAGCGGTGCCGTTCAAAGTATGAACATAATCGGTTTTAGGTTTTAGGTTTTGGGTTTTAGGTTTATATTTTATATTCAACCGGCGCGCCTGAAAGTCGGTGCAATTGGAAGTGGAATGGGTTTCGCGGTAGCGATTTTCACCCGGCAACCAAACTTCAATGTCGTATTTTGCCGCTGCCGGTCCCCCTAAATCGCCCGTACAAATACTTAAAACCCGATATGGCAATCCAAGCGCCTGCATTAATTTTTCTTCTATTCCCAATAACAACCCGTGCTCTTCTTTTGATTTTTCCGGCTCACAAAAACTAAACATCTCGATTTTATCAAATTGATGAACTCTTAAAATACCTTTTGTATCTTTTCCGTAAGAACCGGCTTCTCGCCGAAAGCACGTTGAAAATCCGACATATCTTTTTGGTAATTCTTTTTCGTTAAAAATTTCATCGCTATGCATCGGGCCGATTGACTGTTCGGATGTCCCGACTAAATATAAATCGTCTTCTTTTAAAAAATATGTTTCGTCTTGATCTTCACGGCGGTCAATATATCCCATTGCTTTCATCATTTTGCTTTTGACCATTACCGGCGGAACAATCGGCGTAAATCCTTCGGCAACCGCCGTATCCATCGCCAATTTTATCAAAGCGAATTCAAAAAGCGCGGCTTGATTTTTTAGATAACCGAACCGACTGCCGGAAACTTTAGATGCTCGCTCTATATCAATCAAGCCCAGCTTCTCGGCGAGTTCTAAATAGTTTTTTGGCTGAAAATCAAAATCGGGTTTTTTATTAACCTCGCGAATTACTACATTACCACTTTCGTCTTTGCCAACTGGCACATCATCAAACGGCAAATTCGGCAAACTCATTAAAATTTCCTCGCGCCGTTTTTCTGTTTCATTTAATTTATCTTCTATCCCTTTAATTTTTATTTTATTTTCTTTTGCCTCGTCAATTTTTCTTTCACTGCTTAGTTTATTCTGCTCTGCCCGCAAATTATCCAATTTGGCGGTCAATTCCCTCCATTCTTTGTCTAAGACCAAAAACTCGTCCACTAATTGAGGGTTTATATTTTTGGCGGAAACGCCTTTTTTGACTAATTCTGGATTGCTACGGATTAAATTGATGTCTAACATGTTATTTAGGACGCAATGTCGGAAATATAATCACTTCTTTAATATTATGACTTTTTGTTATAAGCGCTACAAGCCGGTCTATACCGATTCCCAAACCAGCTGCCGGCGGCATTCCATATTCTATTGCCTCCAAAAAGTCCTCGTCAAAACGAGTCGACTCTTCGTCCCCTTTACGATATTTCTTTTCTTGCTCCTCCATTCGCTCGCGCTGATCTATAGGGTCGTTTAATTCGGAAAAACCGTTAACGATTTCCATTCCGTCAACTATCAATTGAAATCTTTCGGTCATATTCGGATTATCCTCGCAAGATTTTGCCAACGGCGAAATTGATTTCGGATAATGAGTAATAAAAGTCGGCTTTATGATTTTAGGCCGCGCTTCTTTTTTAAAAATTTCGTCAATTTCTTCTGGTTTTAATTTCTTTAAATCGCGATTGGCGTATTTTTTTATGGCCTGTTCATAAGTAATTTTCTCCCATTTATTTGGAATAAATTTTTTAAGCAATTTTTCGGTGAATTTCATCAAACCCTCCCAGTTCTGATAAGCCCAATAAAGTTCCAACATCGTAAACTCCGGATTATGGTCGCGATCAATTCCTTCGTTTCTAAAAACTCTTCCAATTTCAAAAATCTTTTCAAAACCTGCAACCAGTAATCTTTTTAAATAAAGTTCCGGAGCAATTCTTAAATAAAAATCCGCGTCTAAGGCGTTATGATGAGTGATAAACGGCCGAGCCAAAGCGCCGCCTGGCAATTCCTGAAGTATTGGCGTTTCTATTTCCAAAAAACCGACTTTTGATAAATCAGCCCTTATATCTTGGATAATTTTTGAACGTTTTTGGATATTTTCCTTTATTTCCGAATTTAAAATGATATCTAAATATCGCTTGCGATACCGCTCTTCAACGTCCTTTAAGCCATACCACTGATTCGGTAATGGCCTTAAACTTTTAGCGAGAATCTCCGCTTTTTTCACTTCAACGCTTTTTTCTCCCTTTTTTGTCTTAAAAAGCGGTCCGCCGATTTCCAGAAAATCGCCTATGTCTAAATTTTGTTTTAAGATTTTAAAATTCTTAACGTTTTCCTTTTTGAAAACCGCTTGAATTTTCCCCGATTCGTCTTTTACGTCAATAAAAATCAGATTCCCCTGGTCACGCAAAGCCATTATCCTGCCGACAATAAAAACCGATTTTCGAGCGGCCGATAATTTATTAAATTCCTTCAATTCCTCGACAATTGAAATCGTCCTCCTAATTTTTGACGGATAAGGATTAACGCCGTTTTCAATAAGATTTTTGAGTTTTCGGCGTCTTTCTTTAATGATATCCTCTATCATACTTATTCCACCTTTATTATTTTATATTTTGCCGCGCCGCGCGGTATTTGAACTTCAACAACATCTCCGACTTTTTTGTTCAAAAACGCTTTGCCAAGCGGCGATTCGTTGGAAAGCAGATTAGCTTCAGGTTTGGCTTCTTGAGAACCAACAATCGTATATATGAAACGCTTGCCGTCTTTTTCAACCTCGATTGTTGAACCGATATGAACAACCTCACTGCCGATTCCCTTTTTAATTATTGACGCGTTCCTTAATATATTATCCAATTCAAAAATCCGGCCCTCAAGCTTGGCTTGAGCGTCTTTAGCGTCGGAATATTCCGAATTCTCAGAAAGGTCGCCGAGTTCTTTGGCGCGCTTCAACCGTTCGGCGATTTCCTGACGGCCTTCTTTTTTTAAACGTTCCAATTCGCTCTTCAATTCACTAAGACGTTCTTTGGTAAGATGATATTGCATATTTAAATTTTATATTTCCCTGTTATTATCCACCACTTTATCTTCACAACTTCCAAAAGCACTTGAATATAAGTAGTGATTTTAACTCGGGAAATCGGATTATTAACCCAAGTAACCGGAATTTCTTTAATTTTATAGCCGAATTTTTTTGCAAGCGCCAGCGCTTCTGGGTCAAAACCCCAACGGTCAATTTTAGTTAAAGAAAAAATTTTCTCTGCCGCTTCTTTTGTGAATGCCTTAAAACCGCATTGAGTATCCCAAATTCCAGGTAAAAGTAAAATCTGAATAAAAAGATTGCCGATATTGCCAAGCTGTCTTTTATACCAAGGTTGAGGCGGAATTAATTTCGCGCCTTCAATATCGCGCGAGCCGATAACCACTTGATAACCCTCTTTTAGATGCGGAATCATCTTGCTGAATTGGTCAACGGAAGTGGCATTGTCAGCGTCCATTAATAAACGAATGTCGCCTTTTGATTCAAGCATTCCCTGACGCACCACCCAACCCTTGCCGTGATTTTCTTGATTATCAATCAATCGTAGATTTTTTATTAAATGAGAAAATCTTTTTACAATTTCTGGCGTCGCGTCTTTTGAACCATCGTTAACAACCACTATTTCATATGAATAACCGGCTCCGGAAAGATGCTTATCAATATCAATCAGAGTTAAGGGCAAACTTTTTGCCTCGTTGTATGCCGGAATAATTACGGAAAGATATGGTTTCATATTAATTTAATATTTGAACTTTATTATAGCACAGTTAAAATTCTATTTCCAAGCTCGGTAATCACCACCGTATGTTCAAAATGCGCTGACAAAGAACCATCAGCGGTGGCATAACTATTATCCTTTCTTTTTATTATTTTCCCGTTGCCAACACAAACCATAGGTTCAATTGCCAAGACCATTCCTGATTTTAATTCTATACCGCTTGCCTTTTTACCAAAATTATAAATAGTCGGCTCTTCGTGAAGTTCAAAACCAATGCCGTGGCCGGTAAGTCCTTCTGCAACGTTAAACCCTGCTTTTTTAACGCACCTGCTGATTGTCCATCCTATATCACCGAGATGATTGCCTGATATAGCTTGTTTTATCGCTTCTTCAAGGGCTTTTTCGGTTGTCCTAACTAATTGTTTTGCTGTCTTAGAAACATCCCCGATTATTATTGTCTTAGCCGAATCAGAATACATTCCTTTATATTTAACTCCAAAATCAAGCTTTAGAACATCTCCTGATTTTAATATGTAGTTTAAAGGAAGGCCGTGGACAACAGTGTCATTAACCGAAGCGCAAATCGTTGCAGGATAAGGAACGCTTGCTCCGTCCGGCTGATAGCCCAAAAACGCCGGCTGACCACCATATTCCTCAATAAGCCGTCTAGCCAATCTATCCAAGTCCTCCAATCTCGCTCCGATTTTAACTTGTTTCAAAACTCCATTAAAAACTTTCGCCAAAATTCTGCCGGAAGCGGCGACTACTTCAATCTCCTTGATGGATTTTATAATAACCATTTCAGAATCGATTGCGTTACTTTCCCTGGTAATGGTTCGCCGTTGATACGAATAACCCGATATCCTTGTTTTTTTAATTCTTTTGGGATAGGTAAAGTTCTTTCTTGATATTCTTTTAGGCGAATTTTGATAATTTCCGATTTATCTAAAGTGCGACGATACAATTTAGAACCGCAAAACGGACATATTTTAAGTTCTGCTATTTTCTTGAAAGTGGCGAGAAGTTGAGTCCCGCAAACCGAACACATCAAACGACTACTGTTTCTTTTTATTGACTCTTTTTTAGCAATGTCAATATTAAAAATAAAAATATTTTTCTTACCATAATATTTTTCTAAAATTTTTATTAAACCGATATTTTTTTTGTCTCCAAATGCCTCGAATAAAGTGCGAGGCGAACCGCTGAAAACAACGCCCGAACCAATTAAGGCCAATTGCTCGACTCTTTCCTTTATGATTTTCAACACCCAAGCGGGTTCACACAAGAGACCAGAATCAAACATTTTCCGTTGTTTTTGAATTTCCTTATTTTTTTTATTTGCTGGATTATGAACAACGCTTTCTATATATTTTCCGGTATCAAAATGAATTAAACCGAGTTTATCGGCTATTAATCTGGCTTGAGTTCCCTTCCCTGAACCAGGAGGACCGTAAAAGATAATTGCAATCAATGTAGGATTTAAGATTTAGGATTTAGGATTTAGGATTTTAAGCCCCTAAATTCTATATTCTAAATTCTATATTCTTAATTTATATTTCTTCGTATTCACGCATTATCAACTGAGAATTTATTTGCTTCATTGATTCTAAAGCAACCGAAACCACAATTAAAAGCGCGGTTCCGCCGATAGTAAGCACGGCGATTCCGGTAACCATTCTAGTTAGGTTAGGCAAAATAGCCACGAGCCCCAAAAAGATGGCGCCGAATAAAGTTATCCGACTGATGATTTTCGATAAAAATACCGAAGTTGATTCACCCGGCCGAATACCGGCGATAAATCCGCCTGCCCGCTGGAGATTCTTGGAAATCTCTTTCGGGTCAAAAGTGACTGCCGTGTAAAAATAAGTAAAAACCATCACCAACACGAAATAAATAACGGTATAAAAATATTGATTATTAAAAACACTGTTGACTAATTCGTTGAATTTTAAAGCGAAATCCTGCGAAATCACAGCGCTGATTTGCGCGGCAAACTGTGGAAAAAGCAAAATCGAAATGGCGAAAATAATCGGAATAACGCCGGCCTGATTGACTTTTAATGGAAGATAACTGGAAACGCCTCCGTACATTTTCATTCCTCTTACACGTTTAGCGTAAGCAACGGGTATTTTCCTTTCTCCCTCATTAATGAAAATCACGCCGGCAATTACAAAAACCGCCACTATCGCGAAAGTAATGTAAGTCGGCAAAATTGAAGGCTCATAAGATAAAAACGCTTGCCTTATTGTTGTCGGTAAGGCGCTTACAATACCGGCAAAAATTATAAGCGAAATTCCGTTGCCGATTTTCTGCTCGCTAATTAATTCTCCAAGCCATACCAAAATCATTGAACCGGCGGAAATAATCACAACATTTCTTAAAGTGTCAAAAATCCCCAAATGAGGAATTACATTTTGAGATATTAATAAATTCAAAAACCCGTACGCCTGAAGTCCGGCCAAAGGAACCGTTAAATAACGGGAATAACGATTGAATTTCGCCCGACCGGCCGCTCCTTCCTCGTAATACATTTCCTTAAATTTCGGAAAAATCATCGTCAAAAGCTGCATTATAATGGTAGCTGTGATGTAAGGAGCGACTCCCAACATCACAATCGATAAATTTCCTAAAGCGCCTCCGGAAAAAATATTAAGAAAACCGAAAAGCTGATTTGAAGAAAAAAATTCCTGCAGTCGAGAAACGTCAATTCCCGGTATAGGAACAACCGATAAAGCCCTAAAACACAGCAACAAAAAAGCGACAATTAAAATTTTATTGCGAAGGTCTTTGATTTTGAAGATTTGGAGGATTTTGGACATAACACGATAAAACGCTTTTAAGCTGCTATTTTTTCTTTAAGTTGATTAGAAATTTCTACGCCTTCAATCTGAAATTTTTTTGTAATTTTACCGCTTTTTGGACCCAAGATTTTTATCAATTTATCCGATTTCCTGATTAATCCCGCTTTTAATAAAATCTCTCTATTAATTATATTGCCTTCAATCTTTTTCTCTAAATCGCTAAAATTAACCACTACCGGCTTTGATTTAAGCGGTTTATTTTTAAAACCTCGAAGTTTAGGCAAACGTTGAATTAAATCGCGTTCCGCTGGTCTAATTTTATGGCCGGCTCTGGATTTTTGACCTTTTTGCCCACGACCGGAATAAGTGCCTCTTTTCCCGCCTCTGCCGATTCGTTTTTTATTCCTTGATTTAATTTTTGATTGAAGTTGATGAAGTTGCATTGTTTTATGGTTTTTAGTTTTTTCCGCCTTTGGCGGATCCGCCTTCGGCGGAAGTTTTTAGTTTTTTTAACGCTTCTATCGTCGCCAAAGCATTAGTTAATTTGTTTTTTGTTCCGCCCAAACATTTTGCCGTCGCGTCTCTAACACCGGCCAAAAGTAAAACCGCCCTTACTGCTCCGCCGGCCTTTAAACCATGACCGACTTTAGCCGGTTTAATTATTACTTTAGCCGCGCTGTATTTCGCCCCAACTTCATGAGGAATAGTTCTATTTTTAAGATCTATTACGATTATTTTTTTCTTTGCATCTGTTTTGGCTTTATCAACCGATTGAGCCACGTCTAATCCTTTGGCAACGCCTACTCCGACTTTCCCCTTCTCATTGCCGATTATCACGGTTGCTCTAAAACGAAAACGCTTGCCGCCAGCGACAACTCGCGTTACACGACGCAAATCTAAAACCTTGTCTTTAAATTCGGTTGGTTGTTTAAATTCTCTCATATTTGTAATCCGGCTTTTCGCGCTTCTTCAACGACTTTTTTTATTCGACCGTGATATTTATATCCGCCCCTGTCAAAAACCGCTTTTTTAATCCCTTTTTCAGACGCCTTCTTGCCAATTAATTCTCCTAAATTCTTAGCTTCTTTTGTCGAAGCGGCTATTAATGTTTTCCCAACTTTGTCGTCAATCAATTGGACTTGGATGCTCCGATTGCTTCGAAAAATCGAAAGGCGCGGCTTGTCAGAAGTGCCGTTTATTTTAGCTCGCGTCCTCTTTTTTCTGCGAGATCTTATTTGATTTAATGTTTTTCTCTTGGTCATAATTCAATTTACTTAGTGGTTCCCGCGACCTTCTTGCCTTCTTTTCTTTGTATAATCTCTCCTTGGTATTTAATTCCCTTACCTTTATACGGTTCCGGCTTCTTAAAAGCCCTGATTTTGGCCGCTGTTTCTCCTACGGCGATTTTATCAACTCCAAAAACTTTAATGATGTTTTTTTCAGCGGAAATTTTAATACCTTTAGGCGGGCTTAATTTTATAGGATGGCTCAAACCGACATTAAGAACTAAATCGCTACCTTGTATTTCCGCGCGAAAACCAACTCCGTTAATTTCTAAAATTTTAGTAAATCCTTCGCATAATCCCAAAACGGCGTTCTGAACCAATGACCGCATTGTCCCCCAATTAGTCCGCGCTTGTTTAGAATTATTTTTAATGTCAAAGATAATCTGATTATCTTTAATGTCTATTTTAACATAAGGCAAAATATTAACAGACATCTCTCCATTTTTTCCTTTCAATTCAAAATTAGCGTCATTAATTTTGACTTCTATCCCTTCTGGAATTGTTATTGGTTTTTTTCCTATTTTAGACATAAAAATAATTTTTACCAAATTTCAAACAACGCCTCGCCTCCGACTTTCAATTTTCTCGCTTCCTTGCCAGCCATAACGCCTTGAGACGTTGATACCACCAATAATCCATAACCGTGTTTCACCGGCCTTAATTCACGATAACCGACTTGGACTCGACGAGACGGCTTGCTGATAAATTTAACATCTTGAATCGCGCTTTTTTTGCCGTTTCCGCCGAAGGCGGATCCGCCTCTGGCGGAAAAATATTTTAATTTAATATCAAGGACTTTTTTTATTCCTCTTCCCTTTTTCGCGTAGGCCTCTATAAAATTATTTTTCTTTAAAACATCGAGAACGCGCTCATCCATTTTTGAATAAGTTGTCTTAATCGCATCCTTTCCAACAGCTTGAGCATTTTTAAGTTGTATCAATAAATTTATATACATAATTTATATTACCATGACGCCTTCTTCACTCCTGGTATTTCTCCTTTTGACGCCATTTCCCTGAAACAAATACGGCAAATGCCAAAATCGCGCATATAACCTCGTTTTTTGCCACAACGAAAGCACCTGTTTGTTATCCTGGTGGAAAATTTCGGTTTTTTCTTGGATCTTGCTATTACTGAAGCTTTTGCCATGATAATTTTAAAGAATTTAGTATTTAGGATTTAGAATTTAGGGGCGGTTTTAATCCCTAAATCCTATATTCTATATTCTAATCCCTCTTAAGCGGTATTCCTAATAATCTATATAATCCTATCGCTTCTTCTCTTTTCTTGGTATTACTAACGATAGTTATTTCCAAGCCAAAGTCAACTTTTGATAGCTCCTGATTAATTTCCGAAAATGCCGATTGGTCTTTCAAGCCGATGGTTAAATTCCCTCCATTATCAACATTTTTAAGATTAATTCCTCTAAAATCCTTTACTCGCGGCAAAGTGATTTTAATTAATCTCTCTAAAAAATCGTACATTTTTCGGCGTCTTAATGTTGTTTTAAGGCCGATAATCTGACCGATTCTAGTTTTAAACCCGGCGATTGATTTTTTAGCAACCGATGCTGACGGTTTTTGACCGGTAATTAACGACAATTCCTTGATAATTTCCGGTAAAATCTTTTCTTCAAAATTTGGCTGTTGGCTTAGCCGGCCGACGCCAGTATTGACAACAATTTTATTGAGCCGAGGCGCGGCTAAATCATTTTTGTAACCAAATTCTTGTTTTATTTTTTTAATTATTTCTTTTTCCATTGTTTTATCCCGCACCTTTTAATTAAGCATTAAACTCCGTCAAAAGGTGCGGGATTTATTTTTTAAATTTTAGCGGAACATTTTCTACAATACCTAACTTTATTTTTATTTTCTAATTTATAGCCGACTTTTGTATTTTTATGACAAGCCGAACAAACAATCATTATATTTGAAACATTAATCGGCCTCGGAACCAAAACTATCTGACCTTTTTCTCCTTGTTTTTTTGGTTTGGCATGTTTTTTATAAATATTCAATCCATCAATTAAAATTGATCCCCTTTTAGGAAAAACTTTTAAAACTTTTCCGGTCTTGCCGCTATCTTTACCGGTAATTATTTGGACTGTGTCGTTTTTATGAATTTTCATATTTTTATACTATTTCCTCCGCCATTGTAACTATTTTTTCAAAACCCCTTTCTTTTAATTCTCTCGGCACTGGACCGAAAATTCTTGTTGCTTTCGGCTCTTTTTTATCAACCAAAACAACTGCGTTCTCGTCAAATTTAATATATGAACCGTCCGAGCGACGAAATGACTTACATTGTCTTACAATTACAACTCTAACTATGTCTTTTTTCTTAACGGCTTTTCTCGGCTCGGCGACAATTACCGAAGCGACAATAATATCACCTATTCCGGCGTATCTCCGCCTGGTTGCGCCTAAAATTCTAAAACAACGGACAATTTTAGCTCCGCTGTTGTCAGCCACTTTTAATATTGAACGTTCTTGTATCATAATTTAGGATTTAGGATTTAGGATTTAGGATTTAGGATTTTTAGTCCCTAAATTCTATATTCTATCCCCTAAATTCTTCCAATTATTCTCCACCTTTTCTCTTTGCTTAACGGCCTTGTTTCTTCAATAACAACCTTATCTCCGGTTTTGTATTCATTATTCTCGTCGTGCGCCTTAAATCTCCGAGTTATTTTATAATACTTTAAGTATCTCGGATGTTTTTTAAGCCGTTCGACTGCAACGACTCTCGTCTTATTCATTTTATCGGAAACTATAATTCCTTGTAATTTGTGTTTCATATATTTATTGTAGTTAAAATCCTCGCAATCGCCTTTTTAATCGCCTTAATTTCTCTGATATTCTTTACTTTGCCGGCCGCCAAATCAAATTTCATCTTTCTTAATTTCTCTTGAAAATCGGCTAAATTTTTCTGAAGTTCTGGCAGGGGTTTGTTTTTCAATTGTTTGATTTCGTTTTTCTTCATATTATATTTTAGATATTACCCTGGTTTTAACTGGTAATTTATGCCCCGCTCTTCGCAACGCTTCTTTTGCCGTTTCATCGCTTACCCCGTCAATTTCAAACAACACTCTCCCTGACTTAACTGGAAACACATAATGGTCTACCGCTCCTTTGCCGCCGCCTAAAGTTACTTCCGGCGGCTTTTTAGTTATCGGCTTATCTGGGAAAATCCTTATCCAAATCTTTCCTCCTCTTTTGGTAAAATGGCTCATCGTTTTTCTGGCGGCCTCAATCTGCCTTGAATTAACCCAAGCATTTTCTAAGGATTGAAGCCCAAAAGTCCCGAAACTCAACGAAATACCGCGGGTCTCAACTTGACGATTCTTAGAACGCCCTTTTTGCCATTTGCGATGTTTAACTTTTTTTGGAATAAGCATGATTAAACTTTTAAGCTTTATTAAATATTTCTCCTTTATACACCCATATTTTTACTCCGACCGTTCCATAGGTGGTAAAAGCCGTGGCTTCGCCATAATCAATATTAGCCCGAAGATTTTGAAGCGGCATTGCTCCATGCTCTAAATGTTCTCTTCTGGCGATTTCAGATCCGTCCAATCTTCCGGAGACCTCTATTTTCGCTCCTTTTGCTTCTCTATTCTGGAGAATATTGCCTAAATATTTTTTAATAGTTCTCCGAAAAGGCAATCTTTTTTCAAAATCCCAAGCAATACTCTGAGCAATCACTTGAGCGGAAATTTCCGAACGCTTCAATTCTTCTATATTTAAACTTAAAAAAACGGACTCGGAAATTTTATTTTCTTTCCTTATTTTTTTTAATTTACTTTCTAATAATTTAGTCAATTCTTCAACCCCTTTTCCTCCTCGTCCGATAATCAATCCTGGTCTGGAAGCCTTAATGAAAATTTTACAGTTATTGCCGGTTCTTTCTATGACAATTTTATCAATTCCAGCAATTCCGATTTTTTTTAAAATTACTTTTCTTAATAAAACATCCTCTTGTAAATAAGATTTATAATTGGTCTTTTTGGGGAACCAACGAGAATTCCAGTCCTTACTTATCCCCAATCTAAATGAATTTGGTTTAATTTTCTGCGCCATAAATATAAATAATCAAATAGATTTTCTCCTGAACATTCTCTTCATAAATCCCGGACCTTTTGACGATTTTGTCTCAATTCTAAGCGCTTCTTTCGATTTTTCCCTTTCCGCTTCTTTTTGTTCCTTTATTTTTTTAAATTCGGACTTCTTGATTCTTTCCGGCTTAACAATGTTAAATCTTGGCGCCTTTAATTTATCTGATTCCTCCAAAATTAAAGTGATGTGACTGCCTTTTTTCTGAATCGCGCCTGCTTGACCTCTGGCCCTCGGCATCAATCTTTTTAACATCGCCCCCTTATCAACCTTGATTTCTTTAACAAAAAGACGACTGATTTCCATTTGCTTGTTGTTTTTAGCGTTGGCAATCGCCGAACGCAAAAGTTTTAAAATCGGTTCCGCGGCTTTTCTGGGACTGGCTAAAAGTAAGGCCTCGGCTTCGTTAATTGATAATTTCTTAATCGTATTAGCGACTAAACGAGCTTTTCTCGGCGCCATCCGCAGATAATTTAATTTTGCGATTTGAGTTTTCATATTACTTATTTCTTTTCCGTTGTTTTTTGTTCCAATTCTCTCTGCATTTTCCCTCCGTGCCTTGTGAATTTTCTTGTTTGCGAAAATTCTCCCAAACGATGTCCAACCATTTCTTCTGCAATCTTTACGGAAATAAAATCTTTGCCGTTATGAACGCCGAAAGTGAAACCGACCATTTGTGGCGCTATTTCGGAATCTCGCGCCCATGTTTTGATAATCATTTTGTCGTCCGGCTTTAAACCGGCTATTTTCTTTAATAGTTTCTCATAAACATACGGGCCTTTTTTTGAACTTCTACTCATAATTATTTTTTAATTTTTCTCCTTTGAATAATCATTTTATTTGACCATTTCTTTCTATTTCTTGTTTTTCTTCCGCCGGTGACCTTGCCCCATTTCGTCTTTGGCCTTTTAGTGCCCCTTAAAGCTTTTCCTTCTCCGCCGCCGTAAGGATGATCGCACGGATTCATCGCCGAACCTCGCACCGTCGGCCTGATACCAAGCCAACGCGAACGACCGGCTTTGCCAATAACTACCAAATTATGGTCAGAGTTGGAAACTTGCCCCAAAGAAGCAAAATTTTCCCCGCGCACTTTCCTGACTTCGCCTGACGATAATTTCAAATGAGTTAGGTCGCCGTCTTGAGCCAAAATCTCGGCATAAGAACCGGCCGATCTTGCCAATTGTCCTCCTTGGCCTTTATTTAATTCAATATTGTAAACTAAATAACCAACAGGAATATTTTTTAATTCTAAACGATTCCCTTCTTTAAAAGGCGCTTTGCGAGAAACGATAATCTCGTCTCCAACCTTCATTACTTTTGAGGCTAAAATATAACTCCGCTCTCCGTCTTGATGCAAAATTCTGGCAATAAAAGCGGTTCTATACGGATCGTATTCCAACGATTCGATTTTAGCGGGAACATCCAGCTTATTTTGACAGAAATCAATGATTCTGTAAAGCTTTTTATTTCCGCCTCCTTGATGACGCGTAGTTATTCTCCCTTGATTGTTGCGCCCGGAATTTTTAGGCAACTTCTTTAATAATTTCTTGAACGGTTTAACCGCGCTTAAGACCCCGTAATCAACGGATGTCGTATGTCTTCTTGATGGAGTTGTCGGTTTGTAATGTTTCATTGTAATTTATGTAGGCATCACGTCTATCTTCTGGCCTTCTTTTAACGTAACAATCGCTTTTTTATACGATGAAGTCCGACCAAGAGTTCTCCCCATTCGCCTGGACTTGCCTTTAATATTCACGACATTAACCGAAACTACTTTCACACCATAAATCGATTCAATCGCTTTTTTTATTTCCAATTTATTAGCTTTTTTATCAACGATAAAATTATATTTTCTCAAATGCGACATATCGCCGGCTTTCTCGGTAATCCAGACCTGTTTTACCATAAATACGGATTTTGGAGTATTAAACAAACGTGACGCTGGCGCGATATTTTTTTCATCGCCGGCTTTTTCCGTTTTTTTATATTCTTTATCTTTTTTCTGTTTTTTCGTAAAAATACTCATAATAAATTTAAAAATTAAATTTTACCGTAGTGTTTCTCCATCTCATTTATCGCTTCTTTTTCCACGATAATATTTTTATGCTTCAATAAATCATAAACATTCAATGACCGCGAACTGATAGCGTCCGCTTTTCCAATATTGGAAATCACCTGATTAATATTTTTATTTGCCGAGGATGGAATTAAAAGAACGTTTGGTCGCAAACCTAAAATACTCTTTAATATTTTGGATAATTCTTTTGTTTTAAAATCAGCTAATTTAAAAGAATCAACGATTCTCAATTCTCCGTCTTTCAATTTTTTTGAGAGCGCGCTGAAAACCGCCGACTGCTTCATTTTTTTATTAATTTTCTTTCCAAAATTTCTTTCTTTTAACGGACCGTGGGTGGCTCCGCCACCGACCCAAATCGGCGAACGAGTTGAACCGTGCCTTGCCCGGCCAGTGCCTTTTTGACGCCAAGGTTTGCGTCCGCCGCCACGAACTTCAGCCCGCGTCTTGGCGTGCGCTAAATTCTGCCGCGAATTAGCTAATTGCGCCTGTAAAACCTGCTGAACCAAATCGGGGTTCCATTTAACATTAAAAATGCCATCTGGTAAATCTATCCTGTCTACCTTTTTGTTTTGTTGATTAAAAATATCGACTATCATATTAATTAGAAATTAGAAATTAGAAATTTCCAACAGTGTACCTTTCATCCCCGGTACCGCGCCTTTAATCATTAAAATATTATTATCTTTATCAATTCCGGCGATTTTTAAATTTTTAACGGAAATCCGTTCCTGCCCCATTCTTCCGGCCATTCTTTTCCCCGGCATTACCCGTTGAGGAGCGGTCGCGCCGATTGAACCGGGCGCCCGCAAACGGTCTTTTTGACCATGACTCTTAGGTCCGCCGTGAAAACCATGCCGTTTAACAACTCCTTGAAATCCCCTACCTTTATTTAAGCCGCTCACCTTCACTTTATCGCCTTCTTGAAACTGACTCACATCTAAAACATCTCCAACTTTATAACTAATTACTGATTGCTGATTGCTAATTGCTGATTTAATTTTAAATTCCTTAAGACACCTGAAATTCCCCAAATCTTTTAAATGCCCTTTTGCCGGTTTATTTAATGTTTTTTTTGTAGCGTCAAACCCGACTTGAACCGCCTCATAGCCGTCTTTTTCTTTTGTTCTAATTTGGGTAATAGTTATCGGTCCGGCCTGAACAACCGTAATCGGAATTATTTTGTCGTCTTTCCAAATTTGAGACATT
>JBBTWF010000001.1:0-26295 GCA_038062875.1 Patescibacteria group bacterium | reverse complement strand
TTTTACTCGGATGTATATTTTATAACAACACTTAAATCAAAGTAACCGGAACAATTTTGTCGGCTTTCCAAATTTGAGACATTTTTAATTTCTTACCCAATATAAACGCCATAATTGTTGAAATTTTCGAGCTCATTTTGTAGCGAAGAAAATTTCACTACAATTATGAGCACCCAGCACATAAAACTTTATGTGCTGGGTTGAGGTTTTATAGATAAAATTTCTTCGCCCAAATAAATCGGGCTTGAAATTTTATATAAAGACCTCAACAAAAATGAGGGATTCAGCCCTCATCTTTTTTAAAATGTATTCAGCTAAATCTCTAAAAATTTTATGCTATTTTGAACTAAAAATCAATTTAACCATTGATTTAATCTCATATTAAAGTTAGCAAATCTCAAATTATTTGTCAATAATAAACGACCCCGACGTTGCGTCGGGGCCGTTTATTAACAATATTAACTTTATTTTGTCATCTTTATTTCGATATCCACTCCAGCCGGCAAATTTAGGCCTGAAAGCGATTCTATGATTTTTTGATTGGGATTCAAAATATCAATAAGACGCTTATGAACTCTCAATTCAAATTGTTCTCGCGCGTCTTTAAAAATAAAAGTTGAACGATTTACGGTGTAGCGCTTAAATTCAGTTGGCAAAGGAATCGGCCCGATTATTTCGGCGCCATTGCGAACAGCCGTATCAATAATCTGTTTAACAGAATTATCAATCAGTTTATGATCGTAAGAACGAATTCTTATTCTTAGATTTGTTTGTTGCTCTATTTCTTTTTCTTTCTTTGCCATTGTAAGGAACTGTTTTCTTTTTTAATATCTCATTACTTATTTATCTTAGTTACAACTCCGGCGCCAACTGTCTTACCGCCCTCTCGAATGGCAAACCTCTGTTTTTCTTCCAAAGCAACCGGCACTATCAACTTAACCGCTAAATTTACCGTATCGCCTGGCATTACCATTTCCATTCCTTCCGGCAAAAACACTTCTCCGGTCACATCGGTAGTTCTAATATAAAACTGCGGTTTATAGCCCTTAAAGAAAGGAGTGTGCCGTCCGCCTTCTTCTTTTGTTAACACGTAAATTTCAGCGTCAAATTCAGTATGAGGCGTAACGCTGCCTGGCTTAACAATAACTTGACCGCGTTCAACGTCTTCTTTTTTAACGCCCCTAAGAAGAATACCCACATTGTCTCCGGCTCTGCCTTCATCAAGCAGTTTATTAAACATTTCAATGCCGGTAACAATAGTTTTTTGTGTTGGCTTAATACCGACAATTTCAATTTCTTCATTAACCTTAACAATACCCCGCTCGGCTCTTCCGGTTACCACCGTTCCTCTGCCTTCAATTGAGAAAATATCTTCAACCGGCATCAAAAACGGCTTATCAATTTCTCTTATTGGCTCGGGGATATATTCGTCAAGCGCTTTAATTAATTCCAAAATCGGTTTAATCGCCTCATCATCAAGGGATTTTGCTTCCAATGCCTTAAGGGCCGAGCCCCTGATAATCGGGGTCTCGTCTCCGGGGAAATTGTATTTTTTCAAAAGTTCTCTGATTTCGGCCTCAACCAAATCAATCAATTCCGGGTCGTCAACCATATCAACTTTATTAAGGAAAACAATAATCGCCGGCACGCCGACTTGGCGAGCCAAAAGAATGTGTTCTCTGGTTTGAGGCATCGGGCCGTCAGTCGCCGAAACCACCAAAACCGCGCCGTCCATTTGAGCGGCGCCTGTAATCATATTTTTTATGTAGTCAGCATGCCCTGGCGCGTCAATATGGGCGTAATGCCGTTTTTCCGACTGATACTCGGAATGATGAAGAGCGATTGTAATGCCTCTGGCTTTTTCTTCCGGAGCGTTATCAATTTGGTCAATGCTTTCCGCTTTATCAATCAGACCTTTTAATTTAAGAACATTCATGATCGCCGCGGTCAAAGTTGTTTTGCCGTGGTCAACATGACCGATTGTGCCGACATTAACGTGCGGCTTGGACCTGTCAAATTTTGCTTTTTCTGCCATTTTTTTCTTGAAACTTGAAACATGGAACTTGAAACATTATTTATGTTTCACGTTTTATGCTTCATGCTTCATATTTTTATAATTTATTAATTTTATACGGGAATACTATTTATGTCAATATCTTTAATATCCTCTATTTTGTCTCGACCATTTTTTTCATTTTTAGGATTCTCAATTATATTAGCAAATTTTTCATACTCTTGCCAAGCCATCACCACGCAATAAGGAATGTCTTTGCGAAGAACCACGCAAGACCCGCTACCTCCGTTTATTGTATTTTTTATTTTTGTATAAGTGTCTGACATAATTTATTTTTTCCCTTCTATTATCGCCTGAGCGATATTATTCGGCACTGCTTCGTAATGGTCAAATTCCATCGTAAAACTTCCTCTACCTTGAGTCATTGAACGCAATTTTGTGGCATAACCGAACATCTCGGACAACGGAACTTTTGTGTCAATAACTTTTACGTTTCCTCTGTCTCCCATTGCTTCAATTCTGGCTCGTTTAGAATTAAGGTCTCCTGTAATGTCGCCAAGAAATTCAGCCGGTATAATTACTTGAATTTTCATTATTGGTTCTAAAATAACCGGCTGAGCTCTTTTGGCCGCTTCCTGAAAAGCCATTGAACCGGCAATCTTAAAAGCCGCTTCCGAAGAATCAACGTCATGAAAAGAACCGTCATAAAGAGTCGCTTCAACGTCAGTCACCGGATAACCGGCTAAAATTCCTTTGTCCAGCGCTTCTTTCACGCCTTTTTCAACAGCAGGAATAAATTCTTGGGGAATAACTCCGCCTTTTATTTTATTGACAAAAACAAAACCTTTGCCCATTTCCAAACTATTCACTTTAATCCAAACATGGCCGTATTGACCGCGTCCGCCGGACTGGCGAATATATTTCCCTTCTGCCTCAGCGCTACCCTTAATTGTTTCTCGATAAGCGACTTGGGGCCTGCCGACATTGGCTTCAACGCCGAATTCCCGTTTCATTCTGTCAACAAGAATTTCCAAATGAAGCTCTCCCATTCCGGAGATAATCGTTTCGCCCGTATCCGAATCGCCGCTGATTTTAAAAGTCGGGTCTTCTTCGGATAAACGTCTCATCGCCATTCCCATCTTCTCTTGGTCAACTTTTGTTTTCGGTTCAATCCTTAGAGAAATAACCGGCTCTGGGAAAACAATTCTTTCCAAAACAATCGGATTGCCCGGGTCGCAAAGAGTGTCGCCCGTGGTTGTTCCTTTTAACCCGACAATAGCTCCTAAGTCGCCTGTATACATTTCTTCAACTTCTTCTCTTTTGTCCGCGTGCATCCTGACAATTCTGCCGATTCTTTCCTGATTATTTTTCGTTGAATTTAAAATATAACTTCCCCGCTTGAGTGAACCGCTATAAACCCTAAAATAAGTTAAACTTCCGACAAATGGGTCAGTGGCGATTTTAAAAGCCAGAGCTGTGAACGGTTCGCTGTCGCTGGGCTGACGAATAATTTCTCCGCCGCTTTTCAAATCAACTCCTTTAATAAATTTCATTTCCGCCAAATCCAAAGGCGACGGCAGATAATCCAAAACCGCGTCAAGCATCAACTGGGCTCCTTTATTTTTTAAAGCCGAACCGCAAAGCACGGGAATTAATTTGTTGTCTATAGTGGCTTTTCTCAATGTCTGACGGAGTTCCTCGCGGGAAATTTCCTGACCGTCCAGATATTTCGCCATCAAATCCTCGTTATACTCAACTATTTTTTCAATTAAAATATGCCTATGTTTTTTCGCTTCCGCTTTAAGATTCTCTGGAATTTCCTTTTTAATAATTTTTTCTCCATGTTCGCCTTCAAAATTAAACGCTTTGAATTCAATCAAATCAATTACGCCTTCAAAATTCGCTTCCAAACCAATCGGCAATTGAATGGCAACAGCGTCCTGGCTAAGACGTTCTTGAATGGAACGAAAAGAATTTTCAAAACTCGCTCCCGTCCTGTCGAGTTTATTAATAAAACAAATTCTTGGCACTTTGTATTTGTCAGCTTGACGCCAAACGGTTTCCGATTGAGGTTCCACTCCGGCAACTCCGTCAAAAACAACGACTCCTCCGTCCAAAACCCGCAACGAACGCTCCACTTCAACCGTGAAATCAACGTGGCCGGGCGTGTCAATAATATTAATCCGATGCTCGTTTACTTCTCTGATTTTCTGTTTTTCTTTTTCATCGTCAACGCCATTCATTAATCTTGAAGATGTCCAGAAACAAGTTGTTGCCGCCGCTGTGATAGTGATGCCTCTTTCCTGCTCTTGCTCCATCCAGTCCATAATCGCCTGCCCTTCATGGACCTCGCCGATTTTATGAGAAATTCCAGTATAAAAAAGAACCCGTTCTGAAACGGTTGTCTTGCCGGCATCTATGTGGGCAATAATGCCGATGTCTCTGTATTTTTCTAATGGATACTGACGCATAAAAACGAGAATTTAGGATATAGGATATAGAATTTAGGGGGTTAAATCCCTAAATCCTAACTTCTAAATTCTAAATTCATAATTCAAAATTATCTGGCAAAATGAGCGAACGCCCTGTTCGCTTCCGCCATTCTTCTAACGGTTTCTTTCTTCTTAACAGCCGCGCCGTCATTTTTAGAAGCCATAATCAATTCTTCCGCCAATTTTTTAGCCATTGGTTTTCCTTTTCGCGAACGAGCGGCTTCGAGAATCCAATGGCAAGCCAAAAAGAATTTCCTTTCCGGTCTTACTTCTCTCGGCACCTGATAATTAGCGCCTCCGATTCGCTTTGATGTAACTTCCAGCAACGGCGAAGCGTTCTCAATAGCTTTTTCAAAAACCTGAAGGGGTTCTTGTTTGGTTTCGTTTTTTATGATTTCAAAAGCGCCGTAAAAAACTTTTTCCGCCGTCGATTTCTTACCACCCGTCATTAAATAATTAATAAACCGGCCAGCCGCAATACTGTCGTATTGAATATCGGATTTATATTGTTTTTTGTATTTTCTTTTTTTGCGCATAATTATTTCTTGGATTTTTTAACTCCGTATTTGCTTCTTTCCTGTTTTCTTCCTTCAACGCCTGTGGTGTCCAAACGCCCTCTGACAATATGATATCTTACGCCAGGCAAATCCTTAACTCTACCGCCTCTAAGTATCACCACTGAATGCTCTTGGAGTTGATGTCCTTCGCCTGGAATATAAGCCGTTACTTCCATTCCGTTAGTCAATCGCACCCTGGCGACTTTCCGCAAAGCCGAGTTCGGTTTTTTCGGGGTTGTCGTAAAAACTTTTAAACAAACGCCACGCTTAAATGGCGAATTGGAATAAACTGGTTTGTTTTTTATGGTATTAAAATAAAAACCCATTGCCGGCGATTTGGATTTTTTACGGATACTTTTCCTTTTATTTTTTATCAGTTGATTTAATGTGGGCATATTCCTTCGCTCCGCTCAGTCAAAATTAAAATATCTCCGCCAAAGGCGGATCCGCCTCCCGCCGAAGGCGAGGCTCGCCTCTGGCGGCAGGCGGAAAAAATAAAAAATGACCAAGCAGGTAGCATACAAAATAATAACAAAACAAACCAATAATTGTCAATATTAAAAAATAGGGCTGGTGAAAACCAGCCCCCATTAACTTAAAGCGATATTATTCTTTCTGACAACACAATAACTTCTGCTTCGCCATTTTCACGCGAGATTGCTGCCCCGGCTTTCAGTTTTTCAATAACTTCATTGTCACTACTCGGCGTTCCGTATAATAAAAACTCGCCATTCTTTTTTAAGAAAACCGCTTTTTCACCGGAACAAAGTGTTTTTCTCGCTTCATTTTCGCTGTAAAAAATTGTCCCGTGCTGTCTTTTTTCTTTCTTTCCTTTTTTCATGACGTTTCCCCTTTCTTTATCTATTAAATTGTTTATGTTCTAAAACCATAAAACCTCCAAGCTGTGAGGTTTTGTCTTAATTTCTAATTGTTAATTTCTAATTACTCACATAAAACCTCCCAACCATTGAGTCGCCGATTAAAAGAATAAGTAATAACAATTGAGAAATTTTATTGGTGTTCATTTTTAAAATTATACAAAATCCTGTTTTATTGTCAATGTCACGACTGTGAATAAAAAAAATAAGGGGTGTTTGCTATTATGATTAGCAAACGACCCCTTAACCTATAAATACGAAAGAACTTTCTTTCCCATGGCTTGTGTCCCTAAAATTTTTATGGGATCATCGAGGATTAAAGCAATGTCAGATGTACGATAGCCATCTTTTAATACTTTATTGACCGCTTTCTCAATCGCGCAAGCGCCCTTTTCTGCTCCGATATGTTTTAGCATCATCGCCGCCGTAAGAATACGACCAAGCGGATTTGCCCTGTTCTGCCCGGCAAGCGTAGGAGCTGTTCCTGCTCCACTTTCAAACATCGCCGCGCCAGTATCAGGATTGATTGCCGAACTGCACATCATGCCCATACTGCCGAGAGCCGCGGCCGCTCCATCTGACAAAATGTCACCATGCTCATTTCCGCAAGCAATCACGCCGTGCAATTTCGCGGGCGTAAATAACAACGCGTTTGCCGAATCCACATACTGGTGAGTAAGCGGAACATCAGGAAATTCTTCTTTGCCGATCCGCGTTGCGATTTTTCTCCATAGGACGTATCTTGCCATCACATTCGACTTGTCAACTGAAATTAAAGGCAAGCTGGCGTTTCGCGCGTAAGTGAAAGCGGCACGGAAATATTTTTTTATAAGACGACTGGAGTAATATGCGAATTCTGTCACCATATCTTCTTCAGCCGTTACATCGTTTTTCATTTTCATGCCGTACGGTTCTCTTATCGCCAATGGCATATGTCGAAGTAAATCATCCGTGCCGAAATAACTATCCTGCAGCAGAAAACGAATCCAAATCTGTTTAATGCCTTCATCCGGAATCATTTCCGGTTTTACATTGGCAAGATGCGCGAGTTCCTTATAGTAAATCATCGGCCGAAAATTAAGTAGTAAGCCCATTCTTTTCCTGAGAGCCAAGAGACACCTTGCCTCTGGCTTCATATCCGGTTTTTCCTTGCCGATTCTGGAATCGTGATAGAAATCGCCCACTCCGCCGAAAAATATCGTTCCCAATTCAATCGCTCTCTCAAGCGACTCTTTTGGAAGAGTATCTCCGAATTCGTGATAAGCATTCCAGCCCATCGGCGTTTCAATAAACTCGATTTCAATATCGTCTTTTTTTGCCGCTTCAACGGCAATTTTACAAGCTACCGCCATCATTTCCGGCGCTGAACCATCGCCTTTAACTAAAGCAATTTGGACTTTTTTCATTTCTACCGCCTCCTTTTTAAAAATCTGGGCGTTCCCGATTACGAGAACGCCCTTTGGTTTTGATTGGTTAAATCTTTCCTTCTGCCTGTAATTCTGCCGCGAGTTTGAGCATCACGCCGACGCTTCCGCCGTTTTTAATAAGATCTTTTTGGTAATCACTCAAAACGAACTGTCTAGATCCTTTCAGTAGAGTCAGCGATGTAAAATTATCCTGCCAGGAAACTTCATTATTTTCTAAATTCACCTCAATCCTGTTTGGTTTTATTTTACAAAGATGTTGTATGACATCTTTCGGCAATTCAATGCATAACAACCCGTTTGCGAACATATTTTCATAAAATATGCGCGCGAAACTCGGAGCGATAACGCATTTAATGCCAACGGATTCTAATGCCCAAGGCGCGTGCTCGCGACTTGAACCGCAACCGAAATTCTCGCCAGCCACCAGTATTTGCGACCGGTAAAGATTAGGTCTATTTTCGGCTGATATCGGAGCGTCTTCGAAGCAGTGTTTCCCGAACTCTTCCTTATTCGTCTCAGTGAGATACTTAGCTGGAATGATCTGGTCGGTATCTACATTATCAACGGGCAAATAAAATACATTGCCCGAAAAATCTTTACTGCCTTCTCCGCCGATGCCAACAAGAAGTTTTGCGTAATCGGGTTTTGTGAATTTTTTTTCTGACCATCCAGTTAACTCAACGGCAAACGGAGAAGAAAACCCGTCATAAGTGTCAATCTTAGTTTTAAAAAGATTAACACTTGGTTCCGTGATAGCCCCTTTGATAGCGGTAATAGCCGCCGTAGCCGGAGAGACCAAATGAACCATACCGTCCTTGCCCATGCGTCCCGGAAAATTGCGGTTTGTTGTGGAAACACAAACCTCTCCAGGAGCCAAAACTCCACAGCTCATACCGAGGCATGCGCCGCAAGTCGGACCGGAAACAAAACATCCTGCTTCTATGAATGTTTTGATTAATCCCTCCTTAAGAGCTTGTTCATAGATATACTGAGTGGCTGGCACAATAATACAACGGACGCCGTCTTTTATCCTGACACCTGATTGGCTGAAAATACTAGCCACTATCCGTAAATCTTCAATCCTCCCGTTTGTGCATGAGCCGATGTAAACTTGATCCACTTTTTTCCCTGCAAGTTTTTCTACAGGAATTACATCAGCCGGTGAATAGTTATCTGTGATAACCGGAATCATATCAGTCACGTTAATCTCAATAACCTGATCGTATGGCGCATCTAAATCGCTGTTCCAGCTTACAAAATGGTCAGATGCTTTTTCATAATTGTTGTTATAGCGTTCTTTAAGAACGGGCCAGAGATAATTTATGGTTTCATCATCAACCATCATCATCCCCGAAGTCGCGCCGGCTTCAACCGCCATATTGGTGATTGTCATTCTGCTCTCCATGCTCATTTCGGTAATAACGTTTCCGCCGAATTCAAGCACCGCGTTGGTCGCGCCTTTGACGCCGATTTTATTTATGAGCGTCAAGATAAGATCTTTTGCGAATACATTCGCCGATAATGTTCCGTTGAAGTTGACGCGAATGACTTTTTGCGGAGGACAAATCCAGAGGCCGGTAATAATTCCATTCTCTAATTCTGTCGTGCCAACGCCTGCCGTGAAAGCGCAGAACGCGCCGTGCGTACAAGTGTGGCTGTCGCCCATAACCCCAATTTGACCCGGCATAATCCAACCGCTTTCCGGAATAAGCGCATGACAAACACCATTATTGCCAATATCGCGAAATTCGATGTTGTGTTTTTTGCTCCATTCGCGGACAATTTTTCCTTGAATCGCAGACGCTGTGTCTTTTGCCGGATTAACATGGTCAATCATCGTCTTGATTTTGTTCGGATTGAAAACCACATCGCACCCTCGCGCCTGCATATCAAGGATTGCGTTAGGGGTTGTTATTTCATGCCCCCATACCCAGTCCAACTTCAAGACCATTCTTCCGTCTGATAATAT
The DNA here is from genome assembly GCA_038062875.1 of Patescibacteria group bacterium. Taxonomy (GTDB): domain Bacteria; phylum Patescibacteriota; class Minisyncoccia; order UBA6257; family UBA9933; genus JBBTWF01. The sequence continues at coordinate 16,958 of JBBTWF010000001.1, read as the reverse complement.
TTTTACCAGATGACTTTCCACTATTTTCTGAAACGCTGTCTTTCCCATCTTTCCCCTCCTTTGGTTTATATTGTTATTGTTTTTATTATCTATACTTTCTATGTTCCCCTATTTTTAGTTTTCAATGAACTCTAATATAAAAAATCCTGATAATTCAGGTATTTTTAGTAAAACATATAAATTTTTAGAAGTCAAATCTTAAAACCCTAACCCGCTTCCGGTAATCAAACGGAAAATGAATTGAGCAATCGGCGAGAGAATATAAAAAGAAATAAGTAAGGCCAAAAATAGCCCGATAAATCCTATTCGCGAAAATGATTGCCATTGACGGGGAAATAAATCCATAAAAACCTTTGAGCCGTCCAACGGCGGAAACGGCAGAAGATTAAACAAAGCCAGAAAAATATTAATATAAACAATCATTCCCAAAAATTCCAAAAAAATCGGCAATATAAAACCGGCAGTCAAAAAATAACCCGCGAAAAATCTTAAAGACAATCCCAAAACCAAGGCAATCAACAGATTCGCCGAAGGTCCGGCAATTCCCACTTTCAAAGAGCCGTATTTCTGGTCTCTTAAATTATTCGGATTATACGGCACCGGCTTTGCCCAACCGATAAAAATTCCGGAAGTAAATAAAAGCAAAAGCGGCATAATTACCGTGCCGAATAAATCCAAATGAACTAACGGATTCAAAGTCAGCCGTCCCGCGTCTTTGGCGGTCGTGTCGCCTAATCGATAAGCCACCCAGCTATGCGCGTATTCATGAAAAACCGCGGAAAGCACGATGATGAGATATAAAAATAATTTTAGATAAATGGCATCCATATTTTTCAACTCTCCAATTCTTTTGCCGCGTTTCTATAAGAGCAGAAATCGCATTCTAACGACGATTCAGGCAAATTTTCTCGCGCCAAACAATTATGAATATCCAATATGGCTTGCTCAACCCATTTATCATTTCCTTCGTAGGGCAATATTTTTACGTTGAATTCCAATTTCCCATCAAACGCTTTTTTGTCAGTATCGCCGTTGGCATAGACAAAATATCCAACATCGCTTACCTTAAATCCATTTTTTCTGAAAAGCCATTGGTAAATTTCCATCTGACGCTTGTAACCAATCTGCCAATCCGCATCCAAATCAACTTCTCCGTTTTTTGAGGTTGCTTTGTAATCAACAATGCTTAAGACACCGCTTGGACTTGCCCAAACATCGTCAATTCCGCCGGTAATAAGAAAATTAGTTTTCGGATGCAGATATTGAATCCCTCCGCCCAAAGCATCGCGCCATTCATCCATCTTTTCGTGCTGAAACGGAACCATATCCAAACCGTACGCTTTCATTAAAGGGTGCGGCGATTTTTTCAGCCGGTGAATGTCAAATTCTTTTTTTAATAATTTATCCACCGCTGAATTCAAACTAAACGGAAAACCGGGCGGCCGAGCAACGCCGAGACGCCTGTCCAAATAAAAACACCTCCGGCAATTTAAAAACAAATCTATTTTACTTCTGCTTAATCTGTAAGGGATATTTGATTCCGGTTCGAAAAGATTTCGTTTTCTTTTTGAATTATAAAATTCAGACATTTTTATTTTTGCTTTAACTCTCTTATCGCGTCATTGGCTGTCCAGCGCGCCGTCGGAGAGTTAATTTTTTTAATTTCTTCCGCGATTTTAATCGCCTTGTTTTTTAAATTGGAATTTCTTTTTCCTATCTGCCGCAAAGCCCAGTTTATCGCTTTTTTAACAAAATTTCTACTATCAATGGAATGCTTTTTGATGAGCGGAAAAAATTTCGCAAAATCGCTATCTTTGGCTTTTTTATCATACCACGCCAAGCACGCCATCAAAGCGAACCCCGCTCTTTTTTCAAATTCTTTTTTCCGCTCTGCCCATTCTTTCGCCTTTTCCCACGCTACCGGCATTTTATTAAAAAGATTCATACAGCACTGGTCGCACAAATCCCATGAATTAAAATCTTTAATCCATTTATCCATTTGTTTTTCCGAAACTTTTTCCGGCTCGTCAATCATAGTGGCTAAAATTCTGGCTTCGTGGATTTTTGTTTTCCAAAGACCTTGAGCTAATTTATGATTCTTGCCGATTTTTTTCGCCAAACTCCTCAACACCGGAACGCGAACCCCCAAAGCGAATTTATGATTAATTCCAAATCTCGTCATTCCCTCACGGTCTTTAAGATTGGAATGTTTTTTTAAATGGACGATTATTTCTTTGGCTGTCATTTACTGAATTATATTAAATCGCGTTAAAATAAACAATCAAAAATAAAAACGGGAGCAGAATAATCTGCTCCCTTGGTACTGCACCCGTCAGAACAGTGCGCCACTCGCGGAACAATAAATCTTTTCATTCTCATCTCTCCTTTCTAAAATTTCTAATTATAGTATAGCAAAAAAACGAATAAAAATCAATCCTATTCTTTTTTATTTTCCCAATACAAATCTCCTTCTTTTTCCATTTTATAAAGGCGGGTGTAATAATCCGGAAATTCGTTAAGATGCGCGAGCGCGATTTTTCCGGTTAAAATAGGGTCGTCATTAGTTACGTTAGTAGCTGGACTTATCGTCCCATGCTCCAACTCAATATCCAAACCCATCCTGAATTGCTCAACGTCATACTTGCTCCAATTAATTCCCAATTTCTCCCCGATTTTTTTCGCCTCATTGTAATTAAATTTTTTCTCCATATTTATAATATTTCTACTTCGACTTTTTCAATTATCACCGGACTCAATGGTTTATCATTTGAACCCGTTTTCACGTCTCCTATTTTATCAACAACATCCTGGCCTTTCACGACTTTGCCAAAAATCGTGTAATTATTGAGCAAAGGATAATTTTCAAGCATTATGAAAAACTGGCTACCGTTTGTATTTGGACCGGCGTTAGCCATCGCCACTACTCCTTTCACATAACCGGCCTTATATGATTCGGTCTGCGGATTTAATTCGTCTTCAAATTGGTATCCTGGACCTCCAGCGCCGGTTCCATTCGGGTCTCCACCTTGGATCATAAATCCTTTGATGACGCGATGAAAAATTAAATTATTGTAAAATCCTTTATTAGTCAAAGTAATAAAATTATCAACTGTTTTAGGCGCGTCCGCGTCATAAGTTCCAAATTGAATTTCGCCGAAATTTGTTTTAAGAGTTATTAAATGTTTCATATTTTGGACACCCGGCTGGGTTTTAGTTTGTATTTGATTTTGAACTTCGACAGCTGAATTTTTATTTTGATTATTAACAACATAAATAACAATTGCGGCGGCGATTAAAATTATTAATATAATATAAATAATAATTTTCCTGTCCATAAACGCATTATAACATAATTTCAAAAATTTTTTGTCTTGATGTAGCACCTGATTTTAAAACAAATTGCGAAGGCGTGATTCCTAAAAATTCCGCCAAAGCTTTTATCACTGCCTTATTCGCTTTCCCTTTTATCGGCGGTTCTTTCACCGCGACCATAAAATTCGTCTCGCTGATTTTTTCCACTTTTTCTTCTTTGGCGTTAGATTTTACTTTAACGAATATTTTCATTTTATTCCTATTGCTAAAACTCGTTAACAATGTTATTATTTAAACATCTTTTGGCCGGATAGGTCTATTGAACAGACCTATTTTTTATATATATTTTATGGAAATCAGAAACATCGCCATTATCGCCCATGTTGACCATGGAAAAACAACCCTAACCGACGCCTTACTCCGCCAAACTGGAGCTGCCAAAGAAGGCGTTTCCATGGATTCCAACGCGCTTGAACTCGAGCGCGGTATTACGATTTATTCTAAAAACGCCTCGGTAATGTATCGCGGAACTAAAATTAATATTGTGGACACACCCGGCCACGCTGATTTCGGTTCTGAAGTTGAACGCGTCCTGCGTTCCATTGATTCAGTGCTTTTGGTTGTGGACAGCCAAGAAGGTCCAATGCCGCAAACTCGTTTCGTGTTAAAAAAATCTCTTGAGCTCGGTCTTAAACCAATCGTGGTAATAAATAAAATTGACAAATCGGCTGCTGACCCAAACCGCGCGGTAGAACAAACACTTGACCTTTTTCTTGAACTCGGCGCGAGCGACGAACAGGCGAATTTCCCAATTGTTTATTCAATTGGCCGCGCTGGCATCGCGAAACTCAACCTTTGCGATGAATCAAAAGACCTTACTCCTCTTCTTGATACGATTCTTTCGCATATACCGTCGTCATCGTCAAAAACGCTTGAACAAAAACCTTTGCGATTCCAACCATTTAATCTCGGATATGATAATTTTATGGGACGCTTAGCAATTGGAAGAATATATGAAGGCGTCGCGAAACAAAGCGCAAACGTATTTATTAAAAAACCCGGCGGAGAAACTCGTTCCGGTAAAATCACAAAAATTTTTACTTTCAACGGATTGGAAAGGACTGAAACGAACGAAGCCGTGGCAGGCGACATCGTGCTAATGGCCGGCTTGCCTAATATTGATATCGGCGAAACAGTGACTACTGATTCCGACTCAAAACCTTTACCCGCGATCGCGATAGACGAAGCAACTATCACTCTAACATTTTTAGTTAATAATTCCCCTTTTGCCGGACGCGAAGGAAAATATGTCACTTCTCGCCAGTTGCGCGAATATCTTGAACGCGAAATTGAAGTAAATGTCGGACTAAGAGTTGATTTTACGCCATCAGATAGTTTTCAAGTTTTCGGACGCGGCGAACTTCATATCGCGATTCTGCTTGAAAATATGAGACGCGCCGGATACGAAGTCCAAATCTCTCAACCGCAAGTAATCATCCGTGAAATAAACGGAACAAAACACGAACCATTCGAAGAAGCAATCGTGGACATTCCAAAAGAATATCAAGGAGCCGTGATTGAACGTTTAAGCGCTCGCGGTTTTGTTCTTAAAGATGTGTCCACTTATGATGAGGTAGTCCGCCTTTCTTTTGAAGGTCCCACTCGCGGACTTCTCGGCTATAGAAATTTATTTATTATAGACACAAAAGGAGAAGGAATTATCGCGTCTCGATTTATCGGCTTCCGGCCATACGCGGGAAAAATATATAAACGCGCGGTTGGTTCAATGATTTCCATGGCATCTGGAAAAGCGTCCGGCTATTCGCTTTGGAATTTACAAAAACGCGGCGTAATTTATATCGGTCCGAATACCGAAGTATATGAAAAAATGGTTATCGGTAATACATCAAAAGGAGAGGAGATGGAAGTTAACCCGACTAAAGGAAAACAGCTTACTAACACCCGTTCTTCCCGCAATGACGAAGCCCTGGAACTTACTCCGCCTTTTACGCTCACAATTGAACGCGGTCTTGAAATTATGGCAAACGATGAATATCTTGAAATCACTCCAGAAAGCGTACGTTTAAGAAAACAGCCAATAATTAAAAAATAACCGCGCCAAGTCCTGAATTATAATTAAAACGCCCGTCGAACCTGCCTGCCGTCAGGCAGGATTTCGATGGGCGTTTTGAAAATTACTTTGCCGATTCATTCGCTGAATCCTCGGATGGCTTTCGAACGGATTCATCCGCTACTTCCTCCTTCTTCTCTTCCATTGGGATATTACAAGTCGGGCAATCACCGGCCTGGTCGGCAGTGTGATCGCATTTTGAACATTTGCAACACATAGTTTTGAAAATCAAATAAATTGATTATTTATAATTTCTAGACAGTTTACGACTATAACCGCTTCTGAAACTTTTTCTTTCGTTAAATATTTTCGGCTTTTCGCCAATTGATCGACTTCCATAATGATGACTTTTTCCTCCGATGAATGTAATGGCTATTCCTTTTTTATGCGCCCTGCCGGTTCTGCCGATTCTATGAATATAATCATCGTATGTGTTCGGAATATCGTAATTGATTACATGAGTAACTTCAGGAATATCCAAGCCCCTTGCCGCGACATCGGTAGCCACGAGAATTTCAACACGATTTTCTTTAAACGATTTGAGAGACCTTTGTCTGCTTGACTGACTTTTATCTCCATGGATTGAGTCCACTTTAAACCCCTTATCTCGAAGATCATCCGCAAGATTTTCAACTCCTGTTTTTGTTTTCGCGAAAATCAAGACCTTTTTAAAATCTTCTTTAACTAATAAATTTTCGAGTATTCCAATTTTACTTTCCGACGGACTTATCTTTATTATATCTTGTTCAACATTGGAAGAAGTGTTTCTGATTTTTGTCTCAATTTTTATGGGATTATTCGAAAAGTCCTTTGTTAAATTTTCAATTTCTTTCGATAAGGTGGCTGCGAAAAAAATGGTCTGTCTTTCTTTCGGCAATTGCTTTAATAAAAACTTTATATCAACGATAAAACCCATATCCAACATTCTATCGGCTTCATCCAAAACAACATTTTGAAACATATTTAAGTTGATTATTTTCCTATTCGCTAAGTCCTTGAGTCGGCCCGGAGTTCCGATTAAAGCGTTCAACCCTCTTCTAATTTGATATATTTGCTCGCTTATCCCGGCTCCTCCGACAACCGCAACCGAATAAATATTCAATCCCCTCGCGAAATCCATAAATTCCGAGTTAATTTGAAGGGCTAATTCTCTGGTCGGCGCCACGATTAAAACCTTTTGATTTTTATCTTTTGAAATTTTATCAATAAACGGAATTAAAAATGCCGCGGTTTTACCTGTTCCGGTATCCGCCAAACCAATTAAGTCCTTTCCACGCAAAATCTCAGGAATGGTCTGGTCTTGAATTGCCATTGGCTTATTAAATTTCTTTTTTAAAATATTTTGTTTTAATAACTCGCCAATTTTAAAATCGGAAAACTTATGCTTTGAAACGTAATCAAGAATGTGATTCTTCTCGCTTGCCTTATTAATAAACATTAATTCGTCAATTCTCGAACTTTTTGAAATACCGAAGCCACCTCTTCGGGGTCCACCTCCACCTCCACCTCTACCGCGACCAAAATTCCGCCTTAAACGGTTGCTTTTAAATTGAGAGGAACCAAAAGATTCCCCAATAGGTTTTCTAAAATTTTGTCCCATAATAATAGTATGGTCCCAGCCAAGAACCTTTTACTATTATTTATTAAGAAATAAGAAGGATCCTCACTAAGATATTTCAAGTTTACAATAGATAAATTATTTTGTCAATATAAAACTTTATTTATGGCTGAAAAAGTTCCTCGGGTAAAAAACGAACTTGTTTGACTTCGGAAAATTGTTTGGCAGTCGCCTCTATTTGAAACCATAAAATACCCGCCCGACAGGAACCACCGCTTGTTTTATTATTTAAATCGTCAAATTCAAGCGTTAAAATCTCATCTTTTAACAACGCTCCCTTTAACGAAAATCCCTCTAATGGATATTCTGTATTAATTCCCATACTCCGCTCTTTATTAGTTATATCGCCGGAAAGCAAAAGTTTAATAGTATCTTGAATCGGTGTTTTGGTTAACGGAATTTTTCTTTCTATCGACACCAATCCATTCCTGCTGCAAGCGGTATTTCCAAATTCGTCTTTATCCAAATCAGAATTATAATAATATAGTTTTACCGACTTTTCGGCTTGAGATTTTTCACCGCACAACTCTATCGGCATGGGCGCGCTTGGGACTCCGTGTTTCACCCACTCATTGTCAACGCAAATCCAAGTATCTTCAGACCCGCCGATTATAAATCTTAAACCTATCCAAACTCCGGCCAAAACAATAAAAATAATGAAAATAATTAACGCTTTATTCATATCCTCTTATATTTCAATTATCGCCTGTTTTACAAATTTTTACAAAACACGACTTGTTATAATAACTGACGATCGTAAATTATTATAACAAGTTAAAAAATAAAAAACCGGTTAGGCATATATCTAACCGGTTTGTAATATTTACAAACTACAAATTTTCTTCAGCTTCTTTCACCAACTGACTCATTAAGTCCTTCACTGAAACAATTTCATTGCATTTGTAAGCGTTCGAACCGGCAAACACAAACCCCTCATCAAGATTCCCTTCTGCCGCGTTTGCCAATGCTTTGGCGATACAGAACGGAGCGGTTTTCGGATCGCAGGACTTTAAACAATGGAATTTGCATACAAAAGGAGTTTTTTCTCCTTTCGCAACTTCGTCAACAAACTTGCTTCTAATTACTCTCCCGGGCATGCCAACAGGGCTTTTTATTATGACTATATCTTCCTTTCTCACGTTCAGGTACGCCTGTTTGAATTTCTCGTGGACATCGCATTCGTTTGTGCAAACGAATCGAGTCCCCATCTGAACTCCTGAAGCTCCAAGTTTGAGAACGCGCGCTATGTCTTTACCATCAAAAATACCTCCGGCAGCTATTACGGGAATCTGCTTATCAAAGGACTTTGCCACCTCAATAACTTCCAAAAGTATTTTATCAAGCGTAGGAGCAGTTTCGTTTAAAATATCTTCGTAGGAAAACCCTATGTGTCCGCCTGCCATTAAGCCCTCTACAACAACCGCGTCAGGCAGTTTGTTGTGATGTCTTTTCCATTTTTTACATATTATTGAAAAAGCTCTTGCCGAAGACACAATAGGAGCAAGTTTTATGTCTTTGCCTTTGATAAGTTCCGGAAGATCAAGCGGAAGACCCGCCCCAGAAATAATTAAATCAACTTCTTCTTCAACGGCAACTCTGGTCAAACTTTGATAATTTGAAAGAACGACCATTAAGTTTACGCCGAGTATACCATTGGTCATTTTTCTTGCTTTTCTTATCTCCTCCCTGAAAGCATCGTCGTTTACTTTTATAAATTCTTTTCCCGGCCAGTCCTCATATTTTCCAAGACCAACTCCAGCGATTATTCCTATTCCTCCTTCATTAGCTACGGCAGATGCCAGTCCCGAACGCGAAACCCTTATCCCCATTCCCCCCTGTATTATAGGAGGGTAAGCTTCCAAATCGCCTATTTTTAGAGTCGGCATTCTTTTGCTCATATTCCCTCCTTTTTTAAAAGAACGTTTTTTTCTTAAATTAACCTTAATACCCTTATTCTTATAATTTTATATTATCATTAATTCCCCAAATCCAAAAACGCCCGACGCGAACCGACATTGGATGTCTGTTGTCATAAATTTTAATGCGGAAAGAGGGATTCTCCAAATAAAAATTAATTAATCATTGATAAATAAGCTATGAAGCAAGATAAATAGGACGGTACATACGCCTACGAATATAGATATATTAACTAAAACAGAGCGCTCCTTGTCTTTTCCTACAGCTATTATCCCGATGATTAAAGCAATAATGCTTGACGGGAATGCAACGGCTACTGTCACATCCCACCAGTGGTCGTTAAAATTCAGGACTTTCAGGACCAAAGCCAGCACGCAAGAAATGCCCACTGCGATCAAGAAAAATGCGTTCAGTCCCACTGACCACTTGCCTAATGTAGTTTTTGGGAGGAAATGTGATTGTTGCAGTTCGTTCATGGAATTATTTTAGCATTTTTTAACCCGTAGCGAACGAAGTTCTGCTACTGGGGCGTGCTAACTTCGTTGGCGCGCCGCTTATTTATTTAAATAAGTAATGGTTAGTTGTAAAACTGTCGCAAATGACACCCAGAGCAAATACGGAATTTGGATGTATGTAATCCAGCGGGCGTGGGGATAAATGGCCGCCATTGCCCATATAAGCGTGCCAAGAACGAGCAAAATATCTATCGCCGCCAAAAGATTATTTTTAAGCCCGAATTGCAGAGGCGTAAACGCAAAGTTGAAAATCAGGTTTAGGATGAAAGGCAATGCAATAATCAAAGCAATCTCTTTTTTGGCAGCCATCCAAAATACCTTGCCAAAGGAAAGTGCGATTAAAACATAAAGAAAAGTCCATACCGGACCAAAAAGCCAAGAAGGCGGAGACCAAGAGGGCTTAATAAGTTGCGAATACCAGTTGTAAGTGGTCATAAATCTATTTTATCATTTTAATCGTTGATAAATAAACTGTGAAGCAAGATAAATAGGACGGTACATACACCTACGAAGATAGATATATTAACTAAAACAGAGCGCTCCTTGTCTTTTCCTACAGCTATTATCCCGATGATTAAAGCAATAATGCTTGACGGGAATGCAACGGCTACTGTCACATCCCACCAGTGGTCGTTAAAATTCAGGACTTTCAGGACCAAAGCCAGCACGCAAGAAATGCCCACTGCGATCAAGAAAAATGCGTTCAGTCCCACTGACCACTTGCCTAATGTAGTTGTCGGTATCAAATTTGTTTTCATAGTTTAGACTACCAGTTGTATGTGCCTGCCCGTCCGAAGCCCAAAGGCGAAGGAGGATTCATAAGTTTATTTTAGCATATTAACAAACAAAAATCCGCTAAAAGCGGATTTTTGTTGTAAGCCCCTAAATTAGTACTGCTCTTTTGTTATTATCAAACTGAAAATTTATTCGTACAATTCATATACTAAATAACCAAGAACTCAGATGATTTTTAGGATTTTTAAGCTCATCTGTTAATGGACTTTGTCTTTCGGCGGATTAGGGTCGTTACCTGGCACAACCGTATCGCTATCTCTTATTTTACCGTCCAATCCATGAATTCTTATTTCTCCGCCACCGGAATTCGCGGAAAATTCTTTTGCCGCTTTCTCGGCTTCATGTTGAGTGCTAAAAATTCCGCCCGCCTTATTCACGCCTTCTTTTTTGGCCTGCCATCCGCCATCGGGTCTCTTTGAAACATGATAATTTGCCATATTTTAGTTATTTTTTATTTCACTAACCGTTTTGTTAATATTTACGAATCGTCGTTAGCACGATACGCGACTTTTTTAAATAAAAAACGGGGGTCTTCGACCTCCGTTTTTTATGTTTTAGCTATTATATTGCCTTATTGTAAAATACGCAGATCGAAGATAAATAGTGATCGAATATAAAAAAATAAATGTTTAGTTAAATTTCTTCGATAGTCCCGTCAATTAAATTTTTTATGAACTTATTCAAATCCTATCAGAAAAAATCAAATTGTCAATACCTAAAACCTTTTGCCTAATTTTTTTATTGGCTAGGTATTTTATAAAAAAACTTCTCGTGGCACTCTTTACATTCACAAATAATTTCGCTCATCGGATTAAATGTATATGAGCCACCTCCTTTATCTGACCCAATACCACTACGAGTTTCTAAAACATCTTTACTATGACATTTTGGACATTCTTTTCTGTCAGTTACTTCCATAGATTTAGATTTTATTTATTCTCAATCATTTTTTATTACTTTCCACAAAATTGATAAACAAAAGTAATAACCCCTGCAATTCCTGATAGTATTACAATAATAGTTTTTAATTTCTTTAATTTTGTTTTATTTTTAAATTCAGAAACAAATTCATCCCAGACATCTTTTACGTTATTACCAGCTTTTTTTGTAATTTCAAAAACGGGAAGAATAAAATAGATAATAAACAAAGTTAAGCCAAAAAATATCACAAATAAACGAACTAATGCCGGCCAGTTAAACCAAATGCCTTGGATAGTTATAATTGCAAAAATTAATGTAAAAGAAACTGAAAAGAATAAAGCAGAAAGAAATTCTAAAATATTTAATCTAGTTTCAAAATTTCTACTATATTGATCTTTATCAGTAATAGTTGTATTTTTATTATTCGTAATAAGTAAATCACTAAATTCGTCTTCCGTTATAGAATCCAACTTACCCGATATATAATCTAAATCTCTTATAGCAAGAGCAATCGCTTTAAATATTTCTTGTCGATTATAGTCCATAAAAGCAACAACATACGCATTCTCAGATTTGGTAAATTTTATTATATACTTTTCAAGTTTTCCGTATGTTTGATTTAGTTGAGATTGCTGAATAGTAATTAGCTGTGCTTGTGTATCATTCGAAAGCTTATAATCAGAGTTAAGAATTATTTTTTCATAATTACCAACAGCAGACCGAAAACTAATTATTTGGTTTTTACACTCATTTTTTGTCATATTTTTATAATTTTATTTTTCAATCACTCCTTCTATTTTTTGCTGATAATATTCCGAATCAATCCTGAAATCATAATTTTCTTTTACCGTTTTATAATTTACAACTGAATATTGCATAGTTATTTTAATATTTTTTTTGAATCAATAAAATGAATTTATCTAGATTCTTAATTAATTCATCAATTGGCGCCCGAACTACTTTATTGCTCATATGAGAAGCATAAACACTATTTAAACTTTTTGGATGAATAGTATTCCTAAGATGATTAATATCATCAAGATAATTTTTCCAAGTTTGATTTTTAAAAAACCCCGCCTTATTAAATACATCTAACAAATATCCTAAACCAGTACTTTTATTGCTAAGTTTCTCGGCTGCAATTACGCTAGTCAAATTATCTTTTTGCTTTGCGTTCGTCTTATATTCAAAAAAGTCAAAAAGCAAACCCTCATAAATAGCTGCTGCCAGCTGACATAAGACAAGTTTATGCTGCCAACCAAAAGTAAGACTTGGTTTTAAAAATTCATAAATACTTCTATGGTAATCGAGGCACATTCTCAACTCGGCAAGATTGTTTCTTAACTCTAAATCAATGACAAAAGAAAATATTGGGCGATAATCCGATTGTAAAGTTTTTGATATTCTTCTGCCGTCAGAAGATTCTTTTCTCCAATAACAAAATTTATCAGGTAATAATTGTAGATTATTATGTACTAAATAAAATGCATTTTCTAAATCTTCAAAATTTTTTTCTGTAATTTTCTGGATAGGCATGCTTATATATTATCTCCAAAAACTAAATTTTTGTTTTATTTTCCGACCTTTAAACTAAAACAAGCCAAGGAATTGCCCCGGCTTGTTAAAATTCGTAAGAAATTTTTTAAAGTCGGGATTTCCTCCCGTTCTTTATTTAATTGCTATAAGTATAACATACTTTTACGCAAAAATCAAACCCCAAAAACACCTTCGTCATAATTAAATTTGTTCTTTAATAAATTTCTTCAATAATAAAGAACTTAAAGCAACTCCTTTTAAAGATTTGGCTGCTTTATGCATATAGGCGTTGCTTTTAAACCATACTATTCCGTCTAACACGGCGACTCCAAAAACATTGTCATTTTTTATTTTGGCCACACTGATAGCGTCGCGAAATTGATTATTTTGAGTACCGCCATAATCGGTTAAAAATTTTGCTTCGCCAATAATATATCTATCTTTTATTTTTAATACAAAATCTAATCCCTTTTTTAATCCTTTTACTTTTAATTCCTTAACGGCGAAATCTTTCAGGGCTTTATCTCCTCCAGTTAAAAAAGCTGTGCCTTTATATATTTTAAATCTATTTTCATCTAAAAACTTAAATTTCTCTTTTTTAAGCCAATCATGAAAAACATGTCCCAATTGCCTAGATGGCTTTTGAGGTACGGTGGATAATTTTAAAATAATATCCAAATCCATCGCCAAAATTCTTTTCCCTATTCTATCTATCGTTTTTGGATTTTTACCGAAAAGAAACGAGTGCCTTCTTAACGAAGCGATATATGGATCGTCTATCGGGAATTTGGGGAACTTCAATAAATCTTCAATAAATTCTTTCTTATTTTTTTTATTAAAATCTTTTTTGAATTTATCAAATAAATCATCCGATAAAACCCTATTTACTCCCAAATCAGTTGGATATACCTTAAAAAGATTATCTAAATATCCTTTCGAATTTGCTAATTTTATACTTTTTTCAACCCATTTATTCATTTTATTGATTAACAAATAAATTATTCTCTCTGGACCGATTTAATTTATTAAAATATAGATAATTAATAAATTTATAAACAAAATCGAAAGACACCCTCTTTCGGTCCTTATCCCGATAGTTAGTTAAAAATAACGAAAGATGAGTTTCTCTTAACTTATTAATCTCATTGTTAAATAATTCTATAATTTTATTCTGCTCATTCGTCTTTAAGGGTTCATCAAAAATTAAATAAATCATATGCCGTGAAGATTCCTTACTGATTAAACATTCAACTCCATAATCTTTTATGTTTTCTAGGGCCAGTTTCCCATTTTCGGAACCACTATCAATTGCTTTAAGTAAAATTATATTAGAATGTAATAAATCATACATTTCCTTGGAAATGTTAATTTCCAATAAATCTTTTATATGATTATAAGCCGCTCTTATCTTTATCGGACCCCTCTCGTTCTCTAGGTCTTTCTCGGTTAATCTACGGATGCCTAAAACGTTTTGTTGGTGCCAAATTTTACTTAACAATTCTCCGCCTATAGTCCAATAAAATTTCCTGTTAAGTTCAATATCTGTTAATTTATTATCGGGATATATATGTGTTTTAATACTAAATTTATCTTCAAGCGAATCTTCCTTTTTTTTATAATAAAATGCTATTACGTTATAAGTTGTGTCTGAAAATACTTGTTGTTTAAAATAATTCATTTCGATTATCTTAAATTTATAAAAAAACAGATTCCTTATTTTTCTGGAGTTTTCCGCCGATAAAAAATTTATTGGAACTATAACGATACCCTCCTCGCTGTTCATCAAAGAAAAAAGAGAAATTTGATAAAAATCTTCAAATTCACTCATTCTGAAATATTTTTTCTTTATAGAGTCGTCCGCTTTGTTAACGTTAAGATAAGGAGGATTTGTTAAAACAAATTTATATCTTTTAGGGTTTAAAATGCCATCGTTATGAAATATAATTTTGCCGTCAACTAATTTTTTATCCACATCAAATCCTTTTATTTTTCTGGCTCCATTTTTCTTCGCCCATCCTATCAAATCGCCGTTTCCGGCAAAAGGGTCAATAACTTCTTTACCTTTAATATATTTCTCCAAATTCTGTAAAATATAATCAGAATTTGTCGTAAAAAATTGTCCGAGTTGTTTTTTGGTCATATTCCAATTATATCACAATTTAATCCCTATTTTTCAGCTTCTGATTTTTCATTATTTTTCGCCATAGTTATTTTCTATACCCTTACTTTACCACTTTTTTGCCTAAAATTAAACAAAAAAAACTTGTAAAATTAGTGGCTTTTTATTCCGTAATTAAATTTTTGATGATTTTTATCATTACTTCTTTTTCTTTAGGATTACTTTCAGCAATTAAAAGCGCTAAAGCGACTAAGGCGTTATCGTTAATTTTACGCTCTCCGCTTCCGCGATAAAGATAATTCGTCTTATCTAAAAAATAAACAAACAAAAAAGAGCCGGTTCGCTTGTTGCCGTCAGTAAATGGATGGTCTTTTATGGTTAAATACAAAAGATGCGACGCCTTATCTTCAATTGTCGGATAAAGATTTTTCCCGCCAAATGTCTGATATAACCCTTTAATAATCCCCTCAAAACTTCCGCCCCTTGCTTGTCCGAATAAATCACTGGCTTCTTTTTTAGCGATTAAATTTTTTTTCAGTTCAACAATTACCCGCAAACAATTTTCATAAGTCAGAATGAATTTTGATTTTACGCCTTTTGTCTCTTTAATTTTTCCTTTGTCATATTCGTCAAGAATTGTAAGCGTTTTGGAATAACTTACAAGTAAATTTAAAATTTCTCCTTCTTGTCCGGCCAGCAATTCTTTCTTTGATTTTTCTTGAAGAAAACTAATGGCGATTTGAAGTTCTCTAAATTTCTCTTGTGTTTCTAGCAAACGTTTTTGATTAAGCGCGTAACCTTTTAATAAATAGGTCTTTAAAATA
This sequence comes from Patescibacteria group bacterium, assembly GCA_038062875.1. Classification (GTDB taxonomy): domain Bacteria; phylum Patescibacteriota; class Minisyncoccia; order UBA6257; family UBA9933; genus JBBTWF01. The sequence continues at coordinate 1,270 of JBBTWF010000001.1, read as the reverse complement.
TTCGTCGCCCATTTCCTAAAATGAATCGCTCTTGATGAATTTGCACGATAACCAACCGCCAAAATTACATCTAAACTATAAAAAGCGACTAGCTTATCGGAATTTGGAATGTGTAAAAATTGCACGTTGCTTTCTTTATCAACTTCTTTATCGGTAAATATTTTACTGATATGTTTTGTTATTACTGACCGTTCCTTATTATACAATTTAGCTATTTCATCTTGTCGAAGCCAAACTTTTTCTCCTTTAAAACGCACTCTCAATTCAACCTCATTTTTTGATGTTTTATAAATAACGATTTCTCCTCTTTTTGTTTCGTCTATTTTGTTAATTTTTGGCATAAATTTATTTCATCATTTCTTTAATGCAACGTGCTATTAAGCATAATCCCGTTTGCAAAATAAAATCCGGTATCGTCGGACGGCAAAATGTCATAGGTGTATCCTTCGCCATAAGAAACCCGCTCGGAAGTTTTAACCTGCGAGCCATTGTATTCATTTCCCACAGCAAGATCTCCCACGGTGCGCCCGTCTATGGTTGGATGCCCAGGAGAAACGAGAAGTGTTCGCCCGTCTTTTAACACAAGCTGTACCATTTTGTGGTCCGGCGGAACAGCTGTCTTGCTAATCAAAGTAACGAATCCTACTACACGCTCGCCAGATGTATTGACCGTCCAGACGGGCGCGCCGATTTCCAGATCTTGCACGGCAACAGCGCCCTGTGGCGTATTTATCAAAGTATTTTTTGATAGACAAATCGGGCAATTGCGAACATATCCTTTAAGCTGACAGTAATATTTTGGAGGAGTGTCGTCGGGGTACCTTACAACTGGTGGACCGCACGCTTCGATACATTCAAAATCTGTCGGGCAACTCGTATCGCTTGTGTCTGCGCATTGTCTTACTATTGGAGACGCAGTGACTCCGGCAAGCACAACAGGAATCTCTATGGCATCATCGTGTTCAGGCAGACCCGAGGGATTGTCTTTTTTTAAAATCAAAAAACCGCGATTGCTATATGCATTTTTATCTACCGTAAATGTGAGCGTTGCCTCGAACGGGACAAAATCCGTCGTCATCCAATCGCTCTTTGCTTGCGCGATACCTTGAGTAATAATCAATCCGTCCCAGTTGGTGAGGACTACCGGAAAGCTCGCTTCAAAAAACCAGTTTCCACGCGCTTCTCCCGTAATGGTGAGTGGACTCGAAATTGTCTGATTGGGGCGCGGAGTATTGATGCGGATGAGGTCGGTCTTTTCGAGTTCGTTGCC